>JBKGXY010000141.1:0-5508 GCA_046546415.1 Ectothiorhodospira sp. | reverse complement strand
CCCGATGGTGATCCTGGCCATGACCATCGAGCGCATGTCCATCGTCTGGGAGGAGCACGGCCCGGCGGACACCCTGCGCCAGGGGATCGGCAGCCTGGCGGTGGCCGCCGTCTGCTACCTGGTGATGATCAACCCCTACATCGACCACCTGTTCTTCGTCTTCCCCGAGCTGCTGCTCATCGTCCTGGCCCTGACCCTGATGCTGGGACGTTACACCGGCTACCGCCTGAGCGAGCTGGTTCGCTTCCGCGCCTTCGCCGGAGGGGACCGATGAACCGCTGGTTCGCCCGCCCGTCCACGCTGCGCCGCCACGGCGTCATGGGGCTGAACCGGCGCAACGCCCGGCTCATCGCCCCCCTCAACCCCCGCCGGCACTACCCCCTGGTGGACGACAAGCTGCGCACCAAGGAACTGGCCCTGGAGGCGGGGATCGCCGTGCCCGAGCTCTACGGCGTCATCGCCACCAACCACGACATCCGCAACCTGCCCCGCCTCCTTGCCCGGCGGGAGGACTTCGTCATCAAGCCGGCCCACGGCTCCGGCGGCAACGGGATCCTGGTGGTGACGGGCCGCGTGCAGAACCGGTTCCTCCGCAGCAGCGGGCGCTTCATGGATCTGGAGGCCCTGGGGCATCACGTCTCCAACATCCTCAGCGGGATGCACAGCCTGGGGGGGCAACCGGACCAGGCCATGGTGGAATACCGTGTCCGCTTCGACCCCCTCTTCGAAACCATCAGCCACCAGGGCGTGCCGGACATCCGCACCCTGGTCTACCGGGGCTACCCCGTCATGGCCATGGTACGCCTGCCCACACGGCACTCCGACGGCAAGGCCAACCTGCACCAGGGGGCCGTGGGCACGGGGATCGACCTGGCCACGGGCCGCACCGGCCACGGCGTCTGGCACAACCGCCTCATCGACCGTCACCCGGACACGGACCAACCCGTCACCGGCCTGCAGATCCCGGGATGGGAACGCCTGCTGGTGCTGGCGGCCCGCTGCTTCGAACTCACCGGCATGGGCTACCTGGGGGTGGACCTGGTCCTGGACCGGGACCACGGCCCCCTGATGCTGGAACTCAACGCCCGGCCGGGCCTGGCGGTGCAACTGGCCAATGGCCAGGGGCTGGACCACCGCATCCGGGCCATCGACGCCCTCCCGGAGCACGCCCCCACCCCGCAGGCCCGCGCCCGGATGGCCATGGAACGCTTCCGTTCCTCCAGGGAAGGCGGGGTGTGAATGGCGTCTGGACCCAACTCCCCTGGGTGGCCCTGGGCAGCGCCCTGGGCGGGCTGGCCCGCTTCCACGTGGGGGGATGGATCACCCGCCTGAGCGGATCGGCCTTTCCCTGGGGCACCCTGGCGGTGAATGTCTCCGGTGGACTGGCGGCGGGCCTCGCCTGGGGCTGGCTGCCCGCCACCGGCCCGCGGGTCCTGGAGGCCCTGCTGCTGACCGGCTTTCTGGGGGGATACACCACCGTGTCCTCCTTCTCCCTGCAGAGCGTGACCCTGCTGCGCCAGGGGCACCCCATCCAGGCCCTGGCCAACGTATTCGCCTCGGGCCTGCTGTGCCTCGGGGCCGCCGCGCTGGGCTATTGGGTGAGCTGCCTGGGAATGCCCACATGAGGCTGCACCTGGCCATCGCCGCCGGCACCGCCCTGGGGGGGACGGGGCGCCACCTGGTGGACGCCCTGGTCACCGGACCCCTGGGGCTGCCGCCGCAGGCGGCCACCCTGGCGGTCAACCTCCTGGGCTCCCTGCTCATCGGACTGTTCGCGGGCCTGGCGGGTCCGGGGGGACGTCTACGGGTGGGGCCCGAGGCCTATCAGGCGGTGGTCACCGGGCTCCTGGGAGGGCTGACCACCTTCTCCCTGCTCGGTCTTCAGACCCTCCAGGGGTCCCGGGCGGATCACCTCCCCTGGGCCCTGACCGGGCTCCTGCTGCACCTGCTGGCAGCGGTCGCAGCCGCCGGCCTGGGACACGTCCTGGCCACCCGGCTGAACCGCCGCCACCACGCCCGGACGGACGATTCCGCCCCGGACTGATATCATGCCCACGAGCCCATCCCCCCGCAGGAGCGGACTTGTAACCCAGCGTTGCACTCAAGTATGGTGAATCCACCTGCCGGATACCCGGTAGGCGCGCCGAAGGGACGAGATGATCCGATGGCCTCGAACAATATCATGAATATCAAGGACCTGAAGGTGGCCTGCAAGGCCTGCGGCCTCAGGGAACTCTGCATTCCGGTGGGGGTTTCGGCCGATGATCTGGAACAACTGGACGGGATCATCCTCCGCAAGCGCCCGGTGCACCGGGGGGACCGGCTCTACGAGGCGGGGCACCCCATGCACAGCCTCTATGCCGTGCGCTCGGGCTCGGTGAAGACCTACGTGCTCACCGATGACGGCCAGGAGCAGATCACCAGCTTCCACCTTCCCGGCGAGCTCCTGGGCCTGGACGCCATCGGCGACGGCGTCCACCCCTGCACGGCCCTGGCCCTGGAGACCTGCAGCGTCTGCGAGATCCCCTTCGAACAACTGGAGGCGCTGGCCAGCCGTTCCCCGGAGTTGCAGCACCAGCTGCTGCGCATCATGAGCCGGGAACTGCAGAGTGACGAACAACTGGTGACCCTGCTGGGCCGGCGGGGCTCCGACGCCCGCGTGGCCGCCTTCCTGCTGAATCTCTCCGACCGTCTGGGCCGTCGGGGCTTCTCCCGCCACGAGTTCCATCTCACCATGTCCCGCAACGACATCGGCAACTACCTGGGCCTGGCGGTGGAGACGGTGAGCCGCATGTTCAGCCGCTTCCAGCAGCAGGGGCTGATCCGCGTGCAGCGCAAGCTGGTCACCCTCCTGGACCCGGAAGGACTGCGGCGCATGGCAGGGATGGATCCCCACCTGGAACAGGGCACCCGCCCGGAAGAGGCCAACGCCAGCCGGCTCTGACCCCGGGGACCGCCACCCGCTATCGATCCATGGCCGAGGCCAGCACCCGCCAGCGGATCTCCCCGGAATGCAGCGTGTATTCCAGCAGCATCTGCCCACGCACGTGTCCGTCCTCGAACACGGCCAGCACCCAACGGTCGTTGAGCACCCGCACCCCACCCGGCACGAAGAAGAACCGCCCCCCGAGCACCGGCTCATGGGGGATCAGGGCCGGGTGCGCCCTCAGATCCGCCGCCAGGTCACGATGGGGCTCAGCCAACCCCAGGGCCTGCAGGCGACGCACCTCCCGTGGGGTCAGGCCATCGGCCTCCCCCGGGTCCGGCCGGGCCACCACCTGGTCCTGAAGCGCCCGGACCTGGGCCCGGGCCGTCTCCAGTGCGCGCTCCGCCTGCCAGGCCTGATGACCGGACACCGCGGTCATGCCCAACAGGAGGACCACCAGCGTCAGCCACACCCCGCGCTCGACGCGCCCTGCTATCCGGGATTGCCCCATCCTTCCTCCATTGCACGGACCCACGCCACCACCGGCGCGGGCGCTTGGATGATTCGTTACAGGCAGGACACACGGCCGCCGATCACCCCACGGCAACGGGAGCGGATCGGCGGCCTGCATGCATCGGGAGAACGGCCCCCGCAGCGGTACGGGGCCAGTCTGAGGGGACCGGGAAGGAATCTGGTGCCGGAGATAGGAGTCGAACCTACGACCTTGGCATTACGAATGCCCTGCTCTACCAACTGAGCTACTCCGGCAGCGGCAGAATGGGCATTTTAGCCCAAGCAAGCGGCGGACTCAATCACCGGGGCACACCCCAGCCCAAGGCCAAAAGGCGGCCGAAGAAATCCTTCAACTGCGGTATCGAGGGGTGCCAGCTGCAGCATTCTTAGCCGTTTGGCGTAATTTGCCTGGATGCCGCACGTGTTCCTCCCTTACTCGTAGTAGCAGCGCAATCCCTTGTGCTTGAAAGACCTGATCATGGGGTATGGTGTTGCGCCTTGCGCAACAATCTCAAGCTGCATAACGCCCTGCTGTGCAGCCGATTGTTTGATCGTATTAAGTACGGTATACTGCACATGCACAACATCCTGTACAGGTACAGCCTTATGGACGCAATTAGCTACACAGCCGCCAGAACCAATCTAGCAAAAACCATGGAGCAGGTCTGTGAAGACCATTCTCCGGTGATCATCACCCGGAGCAAGTCACAGTCCGTAGTCATGATCTCCCTTGAGGACTACGAAGCACTACAGGAGACTGCATACCTTCTGCGGGCACCAAAGAACGCCCGTCGTTTGCTGGAGTCCGTTGCCGAACTGGAGCAAGGCGGTGGTCAAGAAGAGGAACTTCGTGAATGAAACTCATCTTCTCCGAGAACGCCTGGGAAGACTATATATACTGGCAGAAAACCGACAAAAAGATCCTTAACCGAATCAACAAGCTCATCAAGGAGACCAAGCGAGAACCGTTTGAAGGCGCAGGCAAACCCGAACCCCTCAAACACAACCTCGCCGGTTACTGGTCCAGACGAATCAACGAAGAACACCGGATCGTTTACAAGGTCACGGATGACGCTTTGCTTATCGCCCAACTCCGGTATCATTACTGATTATCCCCAGCCCTCGTCACCCAGACCGGAGTGACCAATAACTGGCTGCAACGCCAGGGCTTGATCAGCATCCGCGATCAATGGATGAAAGCGCATGGTTATGCCTGAAATCGTCGTGTGCTCCCTTCTTATGAACCGCCTAGTGCGGAGCCGAATGCTAAGTGGTCACTTTCCACTGGTCGTCCCAACGCCAGCGATCAGCCGCGCGGCTTTTTTGAGTCGACTGGGGCGCATTATTGTGCACTACCTCGCCTGCATTTCTCATAGACAAACTCTGGATCAAGATCTATTCCCGAGTCCCACTCGACCGTATCAAAAGATACCCGGACACGTTTAAAAGCATTTCGATCCTTCAACCGTTGAAAAACACCGAAGTCGAGATACGGCTTCATATCGAGCGTCCCCCGCTCACCATTATCAAAAGCGACTTGCAGCGTATAGTCGTCAGAAGGAGTAACGTTCATAACTGATGGATGCATTTTCTTCACCTTACTGAAGTGGCTGAATCTTGAATGGTTCCTCACCATTCATGACCAACTTCCAATCGGCCATCAATTCGTCTTGGCGAAGCTCCGCCCATGCCAATACCAGTTTCGCTTGTTTCTTCGGAAGATTGCCTTCGATAATCTCGCATGTCCGGATGTCCACCGTCGCCTTGTAATCGCCATAGTAGACGTGGAAATGTGGTGGTGGATGCTCCTTCGGCGCGAAGTACATTCGCACAATGATACCGTAAAACATCGATATTGTAGGCAACTTGATACTCCTCCGGTTACCAATCGCGGCCTTCAAGCATAAAGCCCGCCATCACCAGTGACTGAACCGCAGCGACGCGTAGGTATTGGCATCCGGTGCATGGCCTGGTTAGCTTTTGGGTCTCGCTTAATTGTATACCGCATGAGAAGCCCCCCTGCTCCATGCACGGGACTGGCTGAGTATTGTGGCCGCAGATCGAACGCA
>JBKGXY010000140.1:0-5583 GCA_046546415.1 Ectothiorhodospira sp. | reverse complement strand
CTGGCCATCAAGACCTCCATCGGCTTTGGCGTGTTCGCCTTCGTGCTCACCCTGATCCTGCTGCCGGGTTCCACACACGCCACCTGGGGCGACCTCATCGGCTGGATCGACTACTTCTCCCTGATCCTGGTGAGCCTGGGCATGGGGGCCGCCGGGGCGGTGGCCATCTTCCCGGTGATGCTGCACCTGGTGGGCATCGGTCCGCGCAAGGACTCCGGCCAGAGACCTCAGGCCTCGCGTCCCGAACAGCCGGCTGACGAGAACGCCGGCTGAGGGGCACGGCTGCACGGGGGAGGGGCCGGAACGGCCCTTCCCTGCTTGACACCCCCGGGTGCCCCGGCTAGCTTCATCGACCGGTCCATCTGCCCCGGCGATCCCATGCACACCGTCCAGTACACCATCCCCCTGGCCACCGAGGCCCCCATCCAGATCCTGGACGTGACCGAAGCGGTGCGCGAACACCACCGCCAGAGCGGCATCCGCAACGGCACCCTGACCCTCCTCTCCCGGCACACCACGGCCTTCGTCAATCTCAACGAGAGGGAGCCGCGCCTGCAGGAGGACATGCTCACCCACCTCAAGCGCCTGGTGCCCCGGGATGGTGACTACCGCCACAACGAGGCCCCGGTGGACGGCCGGGACAACGCCCACGCCCATCTCATGGGCCTGTTCATGAACGCCTCCGAGACCCTCCCCATCCTGGATGGCGAGCTCTGCCTGGGACAGTGGCAGTCCGTCTTCTTCGTCGAACTGGACGGCCCCCGCCCGGAGCGCCGGCTCCTGGCCCACTTCACCGGCACCCGGGAATAAGGCCCATGGACGCCCGCGACATCGACGGCTTCTTCGCCGGGCCCGAGGGCATCGACCCCGAGGATCACCTGATCCTGGACTACGAGATGGAATGCGTGGGGGATCCCCGCGTGGCCGCCGCCCACCTGTGCAGCGAACAATCCACGGCCCAGTGGCGCCGCGTGGGGGTGGACGAGGACCTGCGCCCCCGATTCGGGGCCAAGGTGATGGCGCTGGAGATCCTGGAGCGGCGGGAGCGGCTGAGCTACACCCTGGATGCAGCCCCGGAGGGAGAGATCCACGCCTGTCGCGTGCGCATCGCCCACCCCCACCGGAACTTCGGTCCGCGCCTGCCCAACCTGCTCTCCGCCGTCTGCGGCGAGGGGCCCTTCTTCACCCCCGGCGTCCCCCTGATCAAACTGCAGGACATCCACTTCCCCGAAAGTTACCTGCGCCACTTCCAGGGTCCGCAGTTCGGGGTGCAGGGCCTGCGCGAGCGGTTGAACGCCCATGGCCGCCCCCTCTTCTTCGGCGTGATCAAACCCAACATCGGCCTGCCGCCGGACGCCTTCTCCGAGATCGGCCGCGAGGCCTGGATGGGGGGTCTGGACATCGCCAAGGACGATGAGATGCTGGCGGACCCGGAGTGGTCCCCCCTGGCGGAGCGCTGCCGCCACCTGGGGGCCGCCCGCCGGGAGGCGGAGGCGGCCACCGGCGACCCCAAGATCTACCTGGCCAACATCACCGACGAGGTGGACCGGCTGGTGGAACTCCACGACCTGGCGGTGGAACGGGGGGCCAATGCCGTGCTGGTGAACGCCCTGCCGGTGGGCCTGTCCGCCGTGCGCATGCTGCGCCGCCACGCCCGCGTGCCCCTGGTGGCCCACTTCCCCTTCATCGCCGCCTTCAGCCGGCTGCCCCGCTACGGTGTCCATACACGGGTGATGACCCGGCTGCAGCGCCTGGCGGGCTTCGACGTCATCATCATGCCCGGCTTCGGCCCGCGCATGATGACCTCCGAGGCGGAGGTGCTGGCCAACGTACGCGCCTGCCTGGAACCCATGGGGGATCTGCGCCCCGCCCTGCCCGTGCCCGGCGGCAGTGATTCGGCCGCCACCCTGGAGGGGGTGTACCGGAAACTGGGTACGGTGGATTTCGGTTTCGTCCCCGGTCGCGGGGTCTTCGGCCATCCCCAGGGCCCCCGGGCGGGGGCCACCAGCCTGCGCCAGGCCTGGGATGCCATCGCCGCCGGCATCCCGGTGCAGACCCATGCCCGGGACCACGAGGCCCTGGCCCGGGCCCTGGAGGCCTTCGGCGGCTAGGAGACCGGGGACACCGGAACCACCCCGGTAGATCCTAGATCCGCCGGTTCCAGAACTGGGCCGCCAGGACCTCCAGGTGCTGCGAGAGGGATTCCAGTTCGCCGGCGGAGCGTTCGATCTCCATGACGGCCTGGGCATTGCCGTCGGCGGAGGCCCGGATGCTGGAGATGCTGTTGTTGATCTCCTCGCTGACGGTGCGCTGCTCATCCACCGCCGTGGCGATCTGCACGCTCATCTCGCTGATGGCGCTCACGTTGCGGGTGATCTCCTCCAGGGACCGGGCGGCCTCGTCCGCCTGGGAGACGCTTCGGTCCGCCTGTTCCCGGCTCTGCCCCATCACCTGCACCGAGGAATGGGCCCCGGCCTGCAGCTTCTCAATCATGCCCCGGATCTCCTCCGTGGCCCCCTGGGTGCGGGAGGCCAGACTGCGCACCTCGTCGGCCACCACGGCAAACCCCCGGCCCTCTTCCCCGGCGCGGGCCGCCTCGATGGCGGCGTTCAGGGCCAGGAGGTTGGTCTGCTCGGCGATCTCCCGGATCACGTCCACCACCGTGCTGATCTCCTCGCTGCGCTGCTCCAGACCGTGGATCACCTGCGTGGCCTTCTCCACCTCATCGGTGAGCTGGGCGATGGCCTCGCCGGTGGAGACCACCACACGGCGCCCGGCAGCGGCGCTGCTGTCCGCGGACTCGGCGGAATCGGCGGTGTCCTGGGCGTTGCGGGCCACCTCCTGGATGCTGGCGGCCATCTCGTTCACCGCCGTGGCCACCTGGTCCGTCTCCGCCTGCTGGTGCAGGATCTCTCCCCGTGCATGCCCCACCACGCCGGCCATCTCGCGGATCTGGGCCGTCAGGCGACGGGTGGCCTCCGCCACCCGGCCCACCGCGGCACCGGTCTCCGCCGAGAGCATGGTCAGGGCGAAGTCCACCTCGCCGTATTCGTCCGTACGGCGGGTGTAGATGTACTGACACAGGGGGTTGTGGACCACGGCCCGGGCCCGGTGGCGCAGCCGCATCAGGGGCCGGGTGGCCCACCCGATCCAGGCCAGGGCCAGGGCCAGGAACGCCACCGCCGCCAGGACCATGGGGCCGACCGGGGCACCGGCCAGCACCCCGACCCCCACCCCCAGGAGCGTCACCGCGCCCAGGGCGGCCCCCAGGCGCCCCCGCACCCCCTGCAAGGGCTGGGGCAGGCGCAGGGCCAGGGGCAGGTGCCCGGCCCGGATGCCGGCATAGATGGCCTCCGCCCGCTCCACCAGTTCCCTGGAGGGCCGGGTGCGCACCGACTGGTACTCCGTGACCCGCCCCTCCCTGCGGATGGGCATGACATAGGCGTGGACCCAGTAGTGGTCGCCGTTCTTGCAGCGGTTCTTCACCAGGCCCATCCAGGCATGCCCCGCCTTGAGGGCATCCCAGAGGTTCTGGAAGGCGGCCGGCGGCATGTCCGGATGGCGCACCACGTTGTGGTTCTTGTGCAGCAACTCCTCCTCGGAGAAGCCGCTCACCTCCACGAAGTCCCGGTTCACGTCCGTGATGATGCCCTTGAGATCCGTGGTGGAGAGGATGTTGGTGCTTTCGGGAAAGGTCTTCTCCTTCCCGGTCACCGGATGGTTCTTCTTCATGATCTCCCCCCAAGGACGCACCCGGCCCCGCACCGCGGGGTGGCGGCGCCACCTGCCTCAGTCTTTGCCGATGCGGTCCCAGAACTGCTTGGCCAGTACCCGCAATTCCCCCGAGAGCTCCGCCACCCCGCCGACGGCCTGTTCGATGCGTTCGCTGTCCCGGGCGTTGCTGTCGGCGTGCTCGCGGATGCGGGTCACGCTCTGATTCACGTCCTCGCTGGCGGTGCTCTGCTGATCCACCGCGGCGGCGATGCGCGCACTCATGTCGGTGATGGCCGTCACCCGCTCGGCGATGGCCTCCAGGGAGCGGGCCGCATCACGGGCCTGCTGCACACTGTGCTCCGCCTGCCTTCGGCCCCGTTGCATCACCTCCCCGGAGGATCGGGACGCCTGCTGCAACTTCTCGATGGTGTTGCGGATCTCCTGGGTGGATTCATGGGTGCGGGAGGCCAGGCCACGCACCTCGTCGGCCACCACGGCGAAACCGCGGCCGTGCTCGCCGGCCCGGGCCGCCTCGATGGCGGCGTTCAGGGCCAGCATGTTGGTCTGTTCGGCGATCCCCCGGATCACATCCAGGACCGCGCCGATCTCTCCGGTGTTCCCGTCCAGTTCCTGGATCACCGAGGCGGCCCGCTCCACCTCCCGGGCCAGTTCGCTGATGGCCTCTCCGGCCGTTTTCACCACCTGTCTGCCCGCATCGGAACTCTGGGCCGCCGCATGGCCGGCCTCCGCCGCGTGCTGGGCGTTGCGGGCCACCTCCTGCACGCTGGCGGTCATCTCGTTCACCGCCGTGGCCACCTGATCCGTCTCCGCCTGCTGGTGCAGGATGCCATCCCGGGTGCTGCGCACCGTGGCCACCATGCCCTCGGCGTGGGCCGAGAGATGATCGGCCGCATCGGCCACGCGCCCCACCGCCGCCCCGGTCTCCGCGGCCAGCATGCGCAGGGCGAACTCGATCTCCCCGTAGGCATCCATGCGCCGGGTGTAGATATACTGCCCCAGGGGGTTGTGGGCGATCTCCCGGGCCCGGGCATGCAGACCACCCAGTGGGGCCGTCAGCGACGCACTGGCCGCTGTCCCGGCCACCGCGGCCACCCCGAGCCCCAAGGCCAGCCCCATGGACGTGGCTCCGAGTGCCCAGAAAAGCAGGAGGATCGCCAGGGCGGCCAGGGGCACCCCCAGCGGCAGGAGCCAGCGGGCCGGCACCGGAGGCAGGCGAAGGGCCAGGGGGCGCCCCCCCGCCATGAGGCGTGCGTATGCGGTCTCCGCCCGCTCCACCAGCTCCCGGGATGGCCGGGTGCGCACCGACTGGTACTCCTCGATGCGCCCCTCCTTGCGGATGGGCATCACATAGGCGCTGACCCAGTAGTGATCGCCGTTCTTGCAACGGTTCTTGACCATGCCCATCCAGGGCCTTCCGGCCTTGAGGCAGGCCCAGAGCTCCCGGAAGGCCTCCGGGGGCATCTCCGGATGGCGGATGACGTTGTGGTTCCGCCCCAGCAGCTCGTCCCGTTCGAAGCCGCTGATCTCGACGAAGTCGTCATTGACGTAGGTGATGGCGCCCTTCAGGTCCGTGGTCGAAAGGATGTTCGCACTGGACGCGAAGGACCGTTCCCTGCCCGTAACCGGCAGATTCTTCTTCATCGGTGGTCAGTCCCCCCGTAGATTGACCCGTTGCCACCTGGCCAGGAATGCCCGCCCGGGGCGCTCCCCGGGCGGTGGCGAACGGCGGGACCCGCCGGGGCAGGCCCGGATCAGGTCACATCACGGGCCGTCCGATGAGCCACATGTGCAGGAAGAGCACGAAGGCCAGATAACCGATCAGACCCGCGGCCACGGTGATGCCGTCCG
>JBKGXY010000139.1:0-5586 GCA_046546415.1 Ectothiorhodospira sp. | reverse complement strand
CGGGTGTGCGCCGCAGGGAGGCGGCGCGCAAGCCTACAGGGAGGTATTCACGGCGGCCCGCCTCCGGGGATCCCCCCGGGCCCGGACCGGAAACCCTGCACACAGCTCCAAAAAATGGCATCACCCCTTCTCCACCACCCACTGCAGCACCGGCATGGCGGGCCGGAAGGCATGCAGCCCCCCCACCCGGTCCAGCCGCTCCACGGACAGCCGCGTCAGACTCCCCCCCAGACGCCGCCAGGCCTCCTGAACCACCTGCTGCGTCTCCACCACCACCACATTGGCCACCAGGCGCCCGCCGGGGCGCAACGCCTCCCAGCAGCGCTCGATCACCGCCGCATCCCGGGCCCCGCCCCCCAGGAACACCGCATCCGGCGCCGGCAGATCCTCCAGCCCCTCCGGGGCCCGGCCCGTGTGCACCTCCAGCCGGGGGACCCCCAGATCGGCGGCATTGCGGGCCGCCCGGGCGGCCCGCTCCGGATGGCTCTCCAGGGCGATGGCCCGGTTGGCCGGATGGGCCAGCAACCACTCGATGGACACCGACCCGGAACCGCAGCCCACATCCCAGAGCAACTCCCCGGCCCGGGGGCTCAGACTGGACAGGGTCACGGCCCGCACCTCCCGCTTGGTGATCTGCCCATCGTGCTCGAACCAGTCATCCGGCAGCCCCGGGGCCCGGGGCAGGATGCGGGCCCCCGCCCCGGACCCCACCTCCAGGGCCAGGAGATTCAGCGGATCCACATCCACCAGATCGAAGCCCCCGGCGGTGGTGGCGCGCACCCGCTCCCGGGGACCCCCCAGGGCCTCCAGCACCGTCATGGCCGTCCCCCCCAGCCCCCAGTCCGACAGGGCGCGGGCCACCCGCGCGGGGGTCTGCCCATCGGCGCAGAGCACGAAGACACCACGCCCCGGCTGCAGGAACGGCCGCAACCCCGCCAGGGGACGGCCCGTCAGGGAGACCACGGGGCAGTCCTGCTGCGCCCAGCCGAGCCGGGCCGCGGCCAGGGCGACGCTGGAGGGATGGGGCAGGCCACGCCATTCCCCCGGGGCCAGATGCGCACGCAGGGTGCTGCCCACACCGAAGAAGAAGGGATCGCCGGAGGCCAGCACCACCACCGGCCGCCCCCGATGGGCCAGGAGCTCCGGCAGGGTGTCCGCCAGGGGCGAGGACCAGGCCAGACGGCGACCCCGGATCAGGGGATCGGCCAGGGCCAGATGACGCTGCCCCCCCACCACCAGCTCCGCCTGCTCCACCAGCGCCCGCGCCGCCGGCTGCAGCCCCTCGACGCCCTCCTCCCCCAGGCCTATGATGCTCAGCCAGGGTGCGACCGGGTCCTCCTGCGGATTGTCAGCTACGGGATTCGGCATCGCTCGGTACTTCGACTCCCACCCATGGATTCATGACTGCAACCACCCCACCCCTCCGGCTCCTGATCCTCGGCGGCACCGGCGAGGCCCTGGCGGTGGCCCGGGCCCTGGAAGGCGACGGGCGCTTCGCCCCCGTGTACTCCGTGGCGGGCCGCACCCGCAACCCCCGTCTGCCGGATCTGCCCTCCCGGGTGGGCGGTTTCGGCGGCCCGGAAGGGCTCGCCGCCTACCTGCGGGAACAGGGCGTGCAGGTGCTGCTGGACGCCACCCACCCCTTCGCCGCCCGCATCTCCGCCAACGCCGCCGCCGCCGCGCGGGCCACCGGCGTGCCCCTGCTGGCCCTGCGCCGTCCCCCGTGGACCCCGGCCCCCGGGGACCACTGGCAGAAGGTGGCGGATATGGCCGCCGCCGCCGGGGCCCTGGGGGAGACCCCGAGGCGGGTCCTGCTCACCATCGGCCAGCTGGAACTGGCGGCCTTCTGCCAGGCCCCGCAACACCACTACCTGGTGCGCAGCGTGGAACTGCCCGAGATCCGCCCGCCCCGGTGCGAATGCCTCACCCTGCGCGGCCCCTTCCAGCTGGAGGACGAACTGGAGTTGATGCGCACCCACCGCATCGACACCCTGGTGACCAAGAACTCCGGCGGCGAGGCCACCCGGCCCAAGCTGGAGGCGGCGCGCCGCTGCGGGGTGGCCGTGGTCATGGTGCAGCGTCCGCCGGTACCGGAGGTGGCACAGACCGTGCCCGACCCGGAGACGGCCCTGGCCTGGCTCCGGCAGCGGGCCGGTGCGCCCTGCGGCTAGACCGCCCCCCCCACGCGGCGGGGGGTGTAGACCCACGGATCGGCCCCCTCCCGCAGGATCAGGCGGGTCTCGGCATTGCCCACCATCACCAGGGTGCGCATGTCCGCCTGCCCCGGACGGGCCCCGGCCAGGGTGGTGATCTCCACGTGTTCCTCGGGCCGGCTCACCGCACGGGCGAAGATCACCGGCACGCTGCCCGGCAGATGCCGGCGCAGGTGCGCCAGGGCCTCCCCCAACTGCCACGGGCGGGCCTTGGAGATGGGGTTGTAGAAGGCCATGGCAAAACCGGCGCAGGCCGCCGCCTCCAGGCGGTTGAGGATCACCCCCCAGGGCTTGAGGTTGTCGGACAGGGAGAGGACGCAGAAGTCGTTGCCAAAGGGGGCCCCCAGGCGGGCGGCGGCGGCCAGGACCGCCGAGACCCCGGGATGCACCGCCACCTCCAGCCCCCGCCACCGGGGATCGCCCTGCTCCATGGCCTCGAACACCGCCGCCGCCATGCCGAAGACCCCGCCGTCCCCGGAGGAGACCACGGCCACCCGCCGGCCCTGTTGCGCCAGCTCCAGGGCCAGGCGGGCGCGCTGGATCTCCTCGCGGTTGTCCGAACCGTGGATGCGCTGCCCGCCGCCCTCCGCCACCCGCTCCAGGTAGGGCACATAGCCCACCAGGTCCGTGGCCCGGGCCAGGGCCCCTTCCGCCCGGGGGCAACGCAGGTCCCCGGCGCCGGGGCCCAGGCCGATGATGTCCAGCCGTCCGCTCATCTCACCCCCTGTCTTCCGGGCACCAGCACGATGGTGAAATAGGGCACCGCCCGGTCGGCAGGCCAGTCCGCCAGGGGCGTCACCCGCTCCCTGTCCATGCTGCCCCGCTCCACCAGGATCGCCCGCTCAAGCATCCCGGCCCGCTCCAGGGCGGTGCGGATGCGCGGCAGGTTGCGCCCCACCTTCATGAACACGGCGGCGTCCGTCCCGCCGAGGCGCTGCACCAGGGCCTCCTCCGAAAGGGTGCCCGGGAGCACGGTGAGCACATCGTCGCCATGGGTGATGGGGGCGTTGGCCCGGGTCCAGCAGGCGCTCATGCCGGTGATCCCCGGCACCACCTCCGCGGGGAAGCGCCCCGCCAGGCGGTCGTGCAGGTACATGTAGGAGCCATAGAAGAAGGGGTCCCCCTCGCAGATCACCGCCACGTCCCGGCCCGCCTCCAGGTGCGCCGCCAGTTGCCCGGCGCAGTCATCGTAGAAGGCATTCATCTCCCGGTGATAGCGGGGATCGGTCACCGCCACCTCCAGGGTGAAGGGATAGTCCAGGCGCAGCCGGGTCTGCTGCGCCAGCAGATGGGGTTCGGCGATGGTCCAGGCATTGCCGGTGCGCCCGGCCTTGGCGAAGGCGGCCACCACCGGGGCCGCCTGCAGCCGCCGCAGCCCCTTGAGGGTGATCAGCTCCGGATCCCCGGGCCCCAGACCGATGCCGAGCAGGGTGCCGCTGGCCATCATTCCCGCTCGCAGGCCAGGGCGTTGACGGCCGCCACGGCCATGGCGCTGCCCCCCAGGCGGCCGCGCACGATGACCGACTCCAGGTCCGGGCGCTGCGCCAGGGCCTCCTTGGACTCGGCGGCCCCCACGAAGCCCACGGCCATGCCGATGACCAGGGCCGGACGCGGGGCGCCGGCGTCGATGAGCTCCAGCAGATGGAACAGGGCCGTGGGGGCGTTGCCGATGGCCACCACGGCCCCGTCCATGCGCTCGCCCCACAGATCCAGGGCGGCGGCGGAACGGGTATTGCCGATGCGCCGGGCCAGATCCGGCACCCGGGGATCCCCCAGGGTGCAGAGGATGTCATTGTCCGCCGGCAGGCGGGCGCGGGTGATGCCGTGGGCCACCATCTGACTGTCACAGAGGATGGGCCGGCCCGCCTCCAGGGCCGCCTGTCCGGCCCGGGCGGCCCCGGCTGTAAAGGAGATTTCATGCGCCACGTCTACCATGCCACAGGCATGGATCACCCGCACGGCCACCCGGGCCTCCCCGGGGCTGAAGCGCGCCAGATCCGCCTCGGCGCGGATGGTGGCGAAGGACTGGGCATAGATGGCGGCACCATCCTTGATATAATTGTAGTTCTGGACCATATAATTTCGTAGCTCTGGGCCATGGGAACGGGCTCGGGGCGCGGCCGGCGGCCTCACGGAGGGGGGCAAGAGCATAGCGGGTCCCGGCGGGCGGGGCAATGGGCGGTACCCCCCGGGCGACGGATGCCCCGGATCGCGGCTTGATAGGAACTTTCGGAATATCTATATTTTAATACGCGATACCGGTGGCTGGCATGCCGGGCAAACGGCCGCGGAACACGATCGGCGATCTCAACCCCCGTTCGTTGCCCCGGTGCAGGCGGCCCCTGAGAAGGCCTTACCGTCCCTTGACGATACAGGAGGATGTCCCTCATGGCCGAGCCCACCCACCCACTGGAACGCCTCGCCGCCCAACTGCCCGTCCCCATCTACCAGTATCTACTGCGCCCCGACGGCACCGCCGCCTTACCCTACGCCAGCAGCGCGATCAAGGATATCTACGGCCTCCCGCCGGACGAGGCATGCCGGGATGTCACCCGCCTGTTCGACCGCATCCACCCGGAAGACCGTCAGGGCTTCCGGGACAGCATCGAACGCTCCGCCCAGCAGATGACCCCCTGGCAGGCCGAATACCGAATCCTCCATCCCCGCAAGGGGGAGATCTGGGTGCAGGCCCACGCCCTGCCCGAACGCCTGCCTGACGGCGGCATCCTGTGGAGCGGTTACAAACTGGACATCACCGAGCACAAGCGCCTGCAGGCGGAGTTGTCCGAAAGCCGCGCCCGGCTGCAGGAGGCGGGGCACCTGGCCCGGCTCGGTCACTGGGAGATCGACATCGGGCGCGGCGAGGTCTGGCTGTCGGACCAGGCCTTCCTCATCCACGGCTATCGGCCCGATGCCTTCCGCCCCACCCTGCGGCGCTACTCCAAGCTGGTGCACCCCGGGGACCGGGACCGCATCAAGGCCGTGCTCAAGCAGGCCATCCGCGGCGAGATCGACGACGTGACGGCCAGTGAACACCGCATCATCCGCCCGGACGGCAAGGTGGCCTGGGTGCACACCGAGACCCGCATCCACCGGGGCCGCAACGGACAGACCAAACGGATCTTCGGCACGATACAGGACATCACCGAGCACAAGCGCCTGGAGGAGGACCTGCGGGCCTCCAGGAAGGTCTCCGAGCGGGCCAATCAGCTGAAATCAGAGTTCATCCTGGGGATGAGCCATGAACTGCGCACCCCCATGAACGCCATACTGGGATTCGCCCAGCTCCTGGAGGCCGATCCCGGTCTGGACACGGACCAGCGGGAGAACGTGCAGGAGATCCTCAAGGCCGGGGACCACCTGCTGGGATTGA
>JBKGXY010000138.1:0-5626 GCA_046546415.1 Ectothiorhodospira sp. | reverse complement strand
GCGCACACCCGCCTCCGGGGATCCCCCCGGGCCCGGACCTGCCTTTGGGGTGTGGTCCCCTGCGGCGGGCCGCCGTGGATCCCTGCCTGTAGGCTTGCGCGCCGCCTCCCTGGGGCGCATACCCGGCTCCGGGGATCCCCCCGGGCCCGGACCTGCCTTCGGAAATGATTCATCTGGATTGCAACGGGTTCGATCATGACGGTTCATTTCATCGGCGCCGGTCCCGGCGCGGCGGATCTGATGACCCTGCGGGGGGTGCGCCTGCTGGCGGCCTGTCCCGTGTGTCTCTACGCCGGTTCCATCGTGCCCCAGGAGGTGCTGGACCACTGCCCCTCCGGGGCGCGCAAGGTGGATACCGCCCCCCTGGACCTGGACGCCATCGAGGCCGAATACCTGCGCGCCTTCGCGGCGGGGGAGGATGTGGCGCGGCTGCATTCGGGGGATCTGTCGGTGTACAGCGCCGTGGCGGAGCAGATCCGCCGCCTGGAGCGCCACGGCATCCCCTACACCCTCACCCCGGGGGTGCCGGCCTTCGGTGCCGCGGCGGCGGCGCTGGGGCGTGAGCTGACCGTGCCGGAGGTGAGCCAGAGCGTGGTCCTCACCCGGGTGTCGGGGCGGGCGTCGCGGATGCCGCCCGGGGAGACCCTGGAGCACTTCGCCCGCAGCGGCGCGACCCTGGCCATCCACCTGGCCGTGCATCGTCTGGAGGATGTGGTGGCGCGGCTGGTGCCGTTCTATGGGGAGGACTGTCCCGCCGCCGTGGTGGCCCGGGTGACGTGGCCGGATCAGGTGGTGGTGCGGGGCACCCTGGGGACCCTGGTGGAGCAGATGCGGGCCTCGCCGGTGGAGCGGACCGCCCTGATCCTGGTGGGGCCCGCCCTGGGCAGCCGGGATTTCCGCGAGAGCGCCCTGTACGATCCGGAGTACCGGCGGCGGTATCGGGGTGGTGGACCGGAGGGCCCCGCCGGGGCGGACTGAGGGAGACCGGGGGCTTTCAGTCCCCGGCCCGGCCCACCCGTTGGCCGGCGCGGTCGAAGACCAGGATCTCCAGGCGGCTGTGCTGCGGGTCGATGAGCCCCAGGGCGAAGGCGTGGGCCGCGCGGGCCACGGCGTCCCCCAGGGGGATGCCGGCCGCCTGGGCGTGGCCGAAGGCCTCGGCCACCGTGTTGGAGGCGGCGATGCGGGCCTGGCAGTCCGCGTCGGCGCCGGCGGTGGCCGCGAGCCGGGCCAGTTGGTCCAGGTCCGCCTGGCCGCGGCGGGAGTGCACGTCCATGAAGCCCTGGGAGAGCTTGGTGATCTTGGCCATGCCCCCGGCCACGGTGATGCGCGGCACCGGGTGGGTGCGCAGGTACTTGAGCATCCCGCCGATGAAGTCCCCCATGTCGATGAGGGCCGCGTCGGGCAGGGCGTGATGGGCCTGGACCGCCTTCTCGGAGGTGCGCCCCGTGGAGCCGGCCACGTGTTCCAGGCCGGCGGCCCGGGCCACGTCGATGCCCCGCTGGATGGCGTGGATCCAGGCGGAGCAGGAGAAGGGCACCACCACGCCGGTGGTGCCCAGGATGGACAGGCCCCCTAGGATCCCCAGGCGGGGGTTGAGGGTGTCCGCGGCGATCCCTTCCCCCCCGGGGATGGAAATTTCCACGACAACATCGCCGGACACGTTACACTGTGCGGCTATCTCTTCCACGGCCTGGCGGATCATGGCCCGGGGCGAGGGGTTGATGGCGGGTTCGCCGATGGCCACGGGCAGGCCCGCGCGGGTCACCCGGCCCACCCCCTCGCCGGCGGAGAACCGCACCCCGCTGCCCGGCGGCCCCCGGCGCACGGTGGCCCGGACCAGGGCGCCGTGGGTGACGTCCGGGTCGTCCCCGGCGTCCTTGACGACACCGGCCAGGGCCCAGTCCTCGCCCCGCTGCTGCACGGCCAGCGAGAAGGCGGGGGTGAGCCCCTTGGGCAGGGTGATGCGCACCGGATCGGGAAAGCCCCCGCCCGCCAGGGCCGAGAAGGCGGCCTTGGTGGCGGCGGTGGCACAGGCCCCGGTGGTCCAGCCCCGCCGCAGGGCGGTCCCCCGGGGGCGATGCGAAGGGGTCTGATCAGACATGGCATGGAGTATACCGAAGCGATGAATCCACTGTCCCCATCACCGAGTCCCGCCCCCGGGGCGGCGCTGGAGGCCCTGGAGACCCTGATCCCGGGGATGCCGCGCATGCGCCCCGGCGAGGTGTGGATCGTGGGGGCCGGCCCCGGCGATCCGGGGCTGCTCACCCTGCACGCCCTGTCGGCCCTGATGCAGGCGGATGTCCTGGTGCACGACGCCCTCATCGACACCCGCACCCTGGCCCTGGCGCCGCCCCAGGCGGTGCGCATCTTCGCCGGCAAGCGCGGCGGCCGGCCCTCCACCCACCAGGACGAGATCACCGCCACCCTGGTGGATCAGGCCCGGCGGGGCTTTCGCGTGGTGCGCCTCAAGGGGGGCGACCCCTTCATCTTCGGCCGTGGCGGGGAGGAGGTGGCGGCCCTGGTGGAGGCGGGCATCCCCAACCGGGTGATCCCGGGGCTCACCTCGGGCCTGGCGGGCCTGAGTGCCGTGGGCATCCCCGCCACCTGCCGGGGCGTGAACCAGGCCCTGTTCCTGGCCACCGGCCACGGCGCCGGGCGCCGGCCCACCCCCGAGGGCATCGACTGGTCCCTGGTGGCCCGCCTGGGCCAGCCGGTGGTGCTCTACATGGCCCTGAAGAACCTGCCGTTCATCCTGGAGGGCCTGGGGCAGGGGGGGATGGCCCCCGGGACCCCGGCGGCGGTGGTGGCCTGGGCCACCACGGAAAGGGAGCGGGTGGTGGTGGCCACCCTGGGCACCCTGCTGGAGACCCTCCACCGGGAGGGACTGGACGCCCCGGCCATCATCGTCCTGGGGGAGATCGTGAATTGCCGCAATACCCTGCAGCGGGTGGTGACCCAGGCCATGGGGGAGGTGTCCCACCCCTAGACCCGTGCTACGAAACCCGCCGGGGGATCTGATAAGCTGCCGGCCATGTCCCGCTGGCGTCCCCCGTCCCCCCGTTCCTCGCCCTATATCACCCCCGAGGGCCACGCCGCCCTGGAGGCGGAACTGGACGGTCTGTGGACCCGCAGGGCGGACGTGACCCGCCACCTGGCGGCCGCCGCCGCCGAAGGCGACCGTTCGGAGAACGCCGAGTACATCTACCGCAAGAAGGAGTTGCGGGAGATCGACCGGCGCATCCGTTATCTTCAGAAGCGCATCCCCGATCTCAAGGTGGTGCGCGACCCGCCGGCGGACCGGGACCGGGTCTTCTTCGGGGCCCGGGTCACCCTGGTGGACGGGGACGGGAATGAGGTGTCCTACCGCATCGTGGGGGCCGACGAGTTCGACCCGGAGCGGGGCTGGATCAGCGTGGATGCCCCCGTGGCCCGCGCCCTGCTGGGGCGCCACCTGGACGACGAGGTGGAGGTGCACACGCCGGGCGGGGTGGTGTGTTACGAGGTGGTGGAGATCGCCTATCCCGGGGCCGGGGCTGAGCCGCGCCGCGGCAGATCCCGCTGCCCGGTTTTTGCATTGGTAAAACGAGGGATGAGCCATGCGCTTCTGCGGAGCCAATCTGCTTCTTGTCGCCGTGGTGGTGGTCCTGGGGACCGCCAGCATGCTGGCCAGCTGCGGCCAGCGGGGGGATCTGTATCTCCCCGAGGAAGAGCCTCCGGCGGAGGCGGACCGCTAGACCGCCCGTTTCATTTCGACCTTCGAGCAGGACGACGGATGGATCATTTCAATCTGGAAGACGGTGTCCTTCACGCCGAGGGGGTGAGCCTGGAGGCCCTGGCGGCGGAGCACGGCACGCCGCTGTACGTCTACTCCCGGGCCACCCTGGAGCGTCACTGGCGGGCCTTCGACGAGGCCCTGGCGGGGCATCCCCATCTCGTCTGCTATGCGGTGAAGGCCAATGCCAGCCTGGCGGTGCTCAATGTCCTGGCGCGCCTGGGTTCGGGCTTTGACATCGTCTCCGTGGGGGAGCTGGAGCGGGTGCTGCGGGCGGGGGGCGATCCCGGCCGGGTGGTCTTCTCCGGCGTGGGCAAGCAGCCCCATGAGATGCGCCGCGCCCTGGAGGTGGGCATCCGCTGCTTCAACGTGGAGTCCGCCCCCGAACTGGAGCGCCTCAACGCCGAGGCCGCGGCCCTGGGCCGGACCGCCCCGGTGTCGGTGCGGGTGAACCCGGACGTGGACGCCTGCACCCATCCCTATATCTCCACGGGGCTGAAGGAGAACAAGTTCGGTGTGGATGTGGACACCGCCCTGGCCCTGTACCGTCAGGCGGCGGACCTGTCCCATGTGCGCGTCACCGGCCTGGACTGCCATATCGGCTCGCAGCTCACCCACCTGGAGCCCTTTACCGACGCCCTGGGGCGCATCCTCGATCTGGCCCGTACCCTTGAGGCGGAGGGCATTCCCCTGGAACACCTGGATCTGGGGGGCGGCCTGGGGATCCGCTACCGGGACGAGACCCCGCCCTCACCCCGGGATTATGCCCGGGCCCTGATGGAGGCCCTGGGGGACAGCCGCTACGAGATCCTCATCGAGCCCGGCCGCGCCATCGCCGGCAATGCCGGGGTGCTGCTCACCCGCGTGACCTATCTCAAGCACAGCGGGCACAAGGATTTCGCCATCGTGGACGGGGCCATGAACGATCTGATCCGCCCTGCCCTGTACGAGGCCTGGATGGAGATCGAGCCGGTGCGTCCCCGTGCCGGGGCGGGACGGGTCTACGATGTGGTGGGTCCCGTGTGCGAGACGGGGGACTTCCTGGGCAAGGACCGCGCCCTGGCCCTGGAGCCGGGGGATCTGCTGGCGGTGCGCTCCGCCGGGGCCTACGGTTACGTCATGAGCTCCAACTACAATACCCGGCCCCGGGCCGCCGAGGTGATGGTGGACGGGGACCGGGCCCATCGGGTGACCCGCCGGGAGACCCTGGACGAACTCATGGCCCGGGAGTCGCTGCTGCCCGAGGACTAGGGCCGGGACTGGGGCCGCGCAGGAAGGACCGGAAGAAGATAAAACCCAACCGACGAGGCATTTCCATGGCACGTGAGATCATCGCCACCCCCGACGCCCCCCGGGCCATCGGCCCCTATTCCCAGGCCGTGAAGGCCGGGGATACGGTCTATCTCTCCGGCCAGATCCCCCTGGTGCCCGAGACCATGGAGCTGGTGGACGGGCCCATGGAGGCCCAGGTGCGGCGGGTCTTCGACAACCTCGCGGCGGTGGCCGCGGCCGCCGGCGGCGGTCTCGGGGAGATCGCCAAGCTGAATATCTACCTCACGGACCTGGGGCATTTCGCCCTGGTGAACGAGATCATGACCGAGTACTTCGCCGA
The DNA here is from genome assembly GCA_046546415.1 of Ectothiorhodospira sp. Classification (GTDB taxonomy): domain Bacteria; phylum Pseudomonadota; class Gammaproteobacteria; order Ectothiorhodospirales; family Ectothiorhodospiraceae; genus Ectothiorhodospira. Next base: position 242 of record JBKGXY010000138.1, on the reverse strand, counting down.
GCCGTATCCGGCCCGGGCCGCCATCGGTGTGGCCAGCCTGCCCAAGGGGGCTCCGGTGGAGATGGATGCGGTCATGGTCCTGGGCTGAGCCCCGCCGAGTGGCGATGCGGGTGGGGTGGACGCCATCTGCGCGCACGGGGCGCGGCCCGGGCCGCCGTCCGGGCTGCCGATCACCCGGTGCGGGGGGTGTCCCTGCAGCGGGCCGCCGTGAATACCTCCCTGCAGGCTTGCGCGCCGCCTCC
>JBKGXY010000137.1:0-5737 GCA_046546415.1 Ectothiorhodospira sp. | reverse complement strand
TTTTCCAGTACTGGCGCACGGTGTATTCGATGGCCGCCAGGCTGATCCCCGAGCGGGCCTTGAAGGCGCAAAAGTCCAGATCGTCCCTTCCCCGGGCCAGGATGCGCAGCAGCTGCGTGCTCTTTCCGGCCCCCTTTTCCCCCTTGAGCAGGACCACGTTCTGGTCCTTCTCCAGGTGACGCAGGACCGTGTTCACGGGCATGTCGATGCCCGGGTCGCTGTAGAGGAAATCCTCCCCCGCCGCGGGGGCAAAGGGTTGCTCGCGCAGCCCGAGGCGTTCGAGACAGTCGGCGGAGAGTGAGTCGTTGGCCATGGGATCCCTGGGTGTCAAGAGAGTGTCTTCGGGTCGAACAGGCGCCCGTATTCGTCGATGGCGAACCGGTCGGTCATGCCCGCCAGATAGTCGGCCACGGCCCGGCCGCGACCGGTCTCCCCGGCCTCGGCCGCCAGGCGTCGGGCCTTGTGCTCGTGTTCGGGGGGCAGCAGGGCCGGATCCTCCATGTAGGCGGTGAACAGGGCCCTGAGCACCCGGGCCGCCTTGGCGGTCATGCGTCGGACACGGTAGTGTCGGTAAAGATGCTGACGCAGGAACCCCTTGAGTTCAAGGTTGTATTCACGGATCTGTGGACTGAAGCGGATCAGGGGCTGGGCCTGGGCGCGCACCGCCCCCAGGTCCTCCGGTGCGGCCCGGGCGATGGCCTGCTGGCTGGCCTCGATGAGGTCGGTCACCAGACGGTTGATCATGCGCCGGATCACCTCGTGCCGGACCCGCTTTTCGGGCAGTCCCGGATGGCGGGCATGCACCTCGGCCAGGGCCTCGCGGAAGAGGGTGATGCCCTGGAGCTGCTCCAGGGTGATGAAGCCCGAGCGCAGTCCGTCATCCACATCGTGGTTGTTGTAGGCGATCTCGTCCGCCAGGTTGTTCAGTTGCGCCTCCAGGCTGGGTTGCCCCCCTTCCACGAAGCGCCGGCCCACATCCCCCAGGCCCTCGGCCACCGTCGCCGGGCAGTGCTTGAGGATGCCCTCGCGGGTCTCGAAGGTGAGATTCAGGCCATCGAAATCGGCGTAGTGGGCCTCCAGATGATCCACCACCCGCAGCGACTGCAGGTTGTGCTCGAAGCCGCCGTGGTCGGCCATGCAGTCGTTCAGGGTGTCCTGTCCGGCGTGGCCGAAGGGGGTGTGGCCCAGGTCATGGGCCAGGGCGATGGCCTCGGTGAGGTCCTCGTTCAGCCGCAGCACCCGGGCGATGGCCCGGGCGATCTGGGCCACCTCCAGGCTGTGGGTGAGGCGGGTGCGGAACAGGTCCCCCTCGTGGTTCACGAAGACCTGCGTCTTGTACTCCAGGCGCCGGAAGGCGGTGGAGTGGATGATGCGGTCCCGGTCCCGCTGGAACTCGCTGCGGTAGGTGGGGGGCGGCTCCGGGTGATGGCGGCCGCGGCTGACGTCGTCCCGGGCCGCGTAGGGGGCCAGGCGGGCCGGGTCGCTCGGCGGTGTGGCGTTCATGGCCGGGTCAGGGCCTCCAGGGTCGCGTCCAGGGCCTTTGCGTCGAAGTCGGCGGTGACCACGGCCTGGCCGATCCCCCGGAGCAGTACCAGGCGCAGCCGGCCCCGCTGCACCTTCTTGTCCACCGCCATGATCTCCCGGAAACGCTCCGGGCCCAGGTCCGGCGGCGGTTCCACCGGCAGCCCCGCCGCCTGGAGGAGGCGCACGATCCGTTCCCGTTCGGCCGCCTCGAGCCAGCCCAGGCGCACCGAAAGGTCCGCCGCCATGACCATGCCCGTGGCCACCGCCTCGCCATGGAGCCAGTGGCCATAGCCCATGCCCGTCTCGATGGCGTGGCCGAAGGTGTGCCCCAGGTTCAGCAGGGCGCGGCGGCCGGATTCCCGCTCATCCTGCGCCACCACCCGGGCCTTGTCGGCGCAGGCGCGGTGGATGGCATGGGCCAGGGCGGCGGGTTCCCTGGCCCGGAGGGCGGGCAGATGGGTCTCCAGCCAGGCGAAGAATTCCGGGTCGTCGATGAGGCCGTACTTGATCACCTCCGCCAGTCCGGCGCTCAGTTCCCGCTCCGGCAGGGTGTTCAGGGTGTCCGTGTCCACCAGCACCAGCCGGGGCTGATGGAAGGCACCGATCATGTTCTTGCCCAGGGGGTGATTGACCCCGGTCTTGCCCCCCACCGAGGAGTCCACCTGGGCCAGCAGGGTGGTGGGCACCTGGATGAACTCGATGCCCCGCTGGTAGGTGGCGGCGGCGAACCCGGTGAGATCCCCGATGACCCCGCCCCCCAGGGCCACCAGGAGGGCCCCACGTTCCAGGTGACGCTCCAGCAGGCCGGTGTAGATCCGCTCCAGGGTCTCCAGGTTCTTGTAGCGTTCCCCGTCCGGCAGCACCAGGGCATCCACGGGGCCGGCATCCGCTGCGGCGAGGGTCGATGTCAGGGGGGCGAGATAGAGGGGCGCCACCGTCTCGTTGCTGACCACGACCACGCGCCGTCCGGCGACCCGATCCCCCATGCATTCGGGCTGGTGCAGCAGGCCGCGTCCGATGTGGATCGGATAGCCGCGGTCCCCCAGTTCAACGGTGAGTGTATCCATGGGGGGATCATACTAAAGCGGGGAGGGACAGACCATTGAACCGTCTCGCCGGATCGGGCGCTTCTGGGGTGGAGGCTCAGCGCACCGGCCTGCCCGGGGTGGCCTTGCCTTTCCGGCCTGCCGGGCCGCCGGTGCCGTCCTTCCCCCGGGTATCGCACGCCGGGCCGCCCCCCGTCTCCTGGTACCGGCGGGCGATGAGGCGCACCGTGGAACGCAGGTGCTCCCTGTGCGTGTCCACGATCAGGTGCGCGATCTCCCGGTAGAGGGGGTCGCGCACCTTCAGCAGGGCCTCGAGGCGGGCCCGGGGGTCCTCGGTCTGCAGCAGGGGGCGGTTCCGGTCCCGCCCGGTACGCTTGAGTTGCAGGGCGACGGGGGTGCGCAGGTAGACCACCAGGCCAGAGTGCTTCAGCCGCTCCCGGTTCTCCGGGCGCATCACGATCCCCCCCCCCGTGGCCAGGACGATGCCCCGGCGCGTGCACAGCTCCTCGAGGACGGCGGACTCCCGCTGGCGGAAACCCTCCTCGCCCTCGTACTCGAAGATGGTGGGGATGTCCACGCCGGTACGGGATTCCAGCTCCCGGTCGCTGTCCACGAAGGGCATGTGCAGACAGGAAGCCAGGTGACGGCCCACGGTGGACTTACCGGCACCCATGGGGCCGACGAGGACGATGTTGGATGGTTCCGCCAAGGGGGATGCCCCGGTATCCGGTGGGTGGCTGTGACCGTGTGCGTGAAGGGACCCCTTCCGGCCCCCTGGCGCTTCCGGGACGCTGCCCATGGAAAGGCCGGTGGTTGGCGCAATGCGCCGAGCCGGGGCGGGGTGGACTCCATCGCGCGGCACGGACACGCGGATCCGCGGCGTGCCCGCGGGGAGCCCCCCCGCCGCCAAGGTCACTTCTGCAGCGTGACGGTGATGATCTGGGTCGCCAGGATGATGCCGATGATCACGTACAGCGTGATCATGAAGGGCACCCCCAACTGAAGGGCGGCACCGGTATCGGCCATGTTTGCCATGTCATTCATCGTTTCCACCTCCTGCGATCTCGAATGGATTCGGGGCCGGCGCGGGGCCCCTGCCCCGGGCGGCCGGTGTGTGCCGGGAACGCCGTCGCCCCGTAGAGGGTGAACCAAGCCGGCGGGGGAGGCAAGGCCCGAAGGGGGGAGGACCCCGACCCAGCGGTCCCCCTCGTCCGGCCATGTCATGCAACAGGGAATACAGGGATCGGCACTGGACAAGCCGCCATTCTCTGCTATTGGAAAGGAAAATCGACCGGAGAATATCGTTCACAGGGAGGTGAACCCATGACGATCCCGCCCCTGCCTCACCCACGGTCCACGGGTCAGCGCGGTTTCACCCTGGTCGAGGCCTTGGTGGCCCTGCTGGTGCTTTCCCTGGGGCTGCTGGGGCTTGCGGCCCTGCAACTATCCGGCCTCAAGGGGGCCCATGCCGCCTATCAGCGCACCCTGGCCAGCATCGCCGCCAGGGACGCGGAGGAACGCCTGTGGATGGAAGCGGCCGACGGTCATCTGACCACGGCCGCGGTGACCCCCGCCTGGCGGCGGGACTGGACCGCCGATCCCGCCGATCCCGGCCACGCGGCCCTGCCCGGGGCTGGGGACAGCCGCATCGAATGCGGCGCCGGGCAATGCACCATCACCGTGGCCTGGGCCGAGGGGCGTTTCCGTGAGCCCGAAGGGGTCACCACATTCGCCTATGCCGTGGAACTTCCCGTGGGTGTGGGGCCATGAACGGGGTCGGGTGCCCCCGTGGCAACCGGGGGATCTCCCTGGTGGAACTCATGGTGGCCCTGGTGATCGGCCTCGTGCTCACCGCCGGGGCCCTGCAGGTCCTTATGGCCAACCAGGCGTCCTATCGGGAGACCCAGCGCTGGGCCCGTGTGCAGGAGACCATGGCCTTCGCCACGCAATACCTGGCGCGGGATCTGCGGGGTGCCGAGGCGGTGGCCTACGCCGACGGCGAACTCTCGGTGACCCGGGATCGCCGCATCGACTGGTGCGGCGCAGATCCGGGTCGGCACACGGTGCGCTACCGGGTGGAGGGCAATGGCCTGCGTTGCCGGTTTGGCACGTGGCACAACCACGAACTCATCCGCGGCTTCAAGACGGGATCCCGCCTCAGGGCCACCCTGTTGCCCGATGCCGCCGACCCCCTGGGGGTGCGCATCGAACTGGCCTTTCAAAGTCAGGCCGGGAAGGGGGTGAACCCGAGGACCCATCGGCTGTCTTTCCACGTGGCCCTGCGCAATCGCGTGCTGGCCCGGATGCAGGCAGAGCCGTGAAAGGCTTTGCGTTTGCCGCGCCTGCAGGGGCCTGTGATAATGACAGCGATCGGTTTCAGGAACCCCCCCATGACCTCCGTCATCGACCTCTACGAACAGCTCAGCAGCGCCCCGGACGACCGGGCCCGGGCCCGGGTGATCGCCGAGGCCTTCGAGCACATGGAACAGCGCTACCCCGAGGTGACCGACCTGGCCACGGGCACGGCCCTGCGGGAGACCGAACTGCGCCTGCAGAAGGAGATCGAGCAGCTGCGCGGGGAGGTCCACAAGGAGATCGAGCAGCTGCGGACCGAGACCCGGGAGATGGAGGGTCGTCTGCAGCAGGAGATCGAGAAGCTGCGGGGGGAGACCCGGGAGATGGAGGGGCGACTTCAGAAGGAGATCGAGCAGCTTCGGGGGGATGTGCACAAGGAGATCGGCGAGGTGCAGAAGGAGATCCTGCAGATGCGCAGCGAGATGCGGCAGATGGACCACCGCCTGCAGAAGGAGATCGCCCAGACCAAGGGCGAGATCATCAAGTGGACCGTCACATGGACGGGGGGCCTGCTCATGACCCACGCTGCGTTCCTTCTGGCGGGGCTGGCCTATCTGCTGGGGCGTTGAGGCCCGCTACCGCAGCACCCAGGCCAGGGCCACACCCAGGGCCACGACTGCACCCGCGGTGGCGCCCCCATAGCAGACCCGGGGCAGCCAGGGTGCATGAGGGGCGCCCAAGTCATACAGGGTGTGGAGGATGCGGTGGGCGGCATGGAACAGCCACAACCCCACGGTGACCCCCAGCCCCAGGGCCACCAGGGGATGGGTCAGGGCCCCGCGCAGGGTTATGTATGCCAGGGCCTCCGGGGG
>JBKGXY010000136.1:0-5750 GCA_046546415.1 Ectothiorhodospira sp. | reverse complement strand
CGGCCTGCTAGCCGGGCGCGGCGACCAGACCCGTCGCCGAAAGGACGTTGCTTGACTCGCATGGAAAAAGGGGACAGACCCCATTTTCGGTGGTCACCACCAACAGGGCCATCAACGGCTATACCCTCACCTTCTTGGTGGACACCGGCGCCTCCGCCGTGGTGCTGAACGCCGCCGAGGCTCGCCGCCTTGGGATCGGCCCCGACCGGGGGCGGTCGGTGCCGGTGCGCGGTCTTGGTTCAGCAGCAATGGCCGCTGCCGGATTCCTGAACCGCCCAACCTTACGATGCTATGCCGCCTTGCCGTGGCGCTCACGCCAGAGATCGTAATCGAGTTGCATTCCTGCCCAGACTTCGGCGCGTCCGCCCCGTTCTACACCCAGCCAGCGCTCGATGCGCAAAGCCATCTTTGGTGAAATACCCGCATGACCGTGCAGTACACGGGACAGTGCCGCCCGCGTGACGCCCAGTTCGCGAGCCGCGGCCGCCACCGAAAGGCCCAGCGCTGGCAACACGTCATCGCGCAGTATTTCTCCGGGGTGCGGCGGATTGTGCATCGTCATGATGACCCTCCTCAGTGGTAGTCCTGATAATCGACCAGGATTGCATCACCGTTATCGAACTTGAAGGTCAGCCGCCAGTTGCCGCTGACCGAAACGGACCAATGCTCCGACAGGTTGCCCCTGAGTGGGTGCAACGACCAGCCTGGCAGATTCATGTCCTCTGGGGCGCGGGCCCGGTTCAGCACGGCGAGTTGACGCGATAGTTTGGCAGCATGCCGGCTGTGGATGCCCGCTTTGGAGCCAGTCTCGAAGAATCTTTGAAGTCCTTTGTGCCGGAAACTCTTGATCACGTCTACAACCGTATAGTATCGCTATACGTAATGCAATAGGTCTTTCTTCCAACTGTTGGGTCTTAAAGGGTTCATCCGCGTTGCTCCGGGAACAGCCCCGGCATCCAGCGTGAAGCAAGCCTGGCGGGGAAGGCCAGGCGCAGTGGCGCTCGTGAAGACTCCGAGATCAGAACCTCGCGCTCGATCAGGGCTGCGGTGATGCGACGGGCCTGCCGAGCGCCGGTGCCGAGCAGGCCGGCAACTTCGCCTCTTGGCAGTTCGCCGCGGTAGAGAACCGCCTCGAGTACGGTGCCGGATTTCGGCGGTAGTCTGTCCGCCCGGATCTCCTCTTCGGTCCAGATCAGGATGCGGTCACGCAGGCGGTCCGGTAGCGCCTTGGGCCAGTTCGAGTGCAAGGTCGGTCAGCGCCGTGCGGTGCCGCGAGCTTTCCGTGACGAGCAGGGGGTCCATCAGGGCGAGTGCTTCGCCCCGGTCCTCTGCCTGGCCTTCCATGACCGTCTTTATGTCCGCTTTCTTGTCCGCTCCATTATTGCTCATAAAGTATTTATTATCATATATCTACGTCATTGTGCAGCACTCTTATGCCCCGTTTCATGACCGCTTTGAAAACCACCTTGCTGGCAGCAGCAGATCAACGCTGCCGGATCGCGCTGGGCTAGGTCCATTCGCCTCTTTGAAGCACCATGGGGCAGTGATCGCCGTGCTGGTCGCCCCACGCCAGGAGGATCACCCCTGCGCGCTCCGTGCCCCTCCCTGCAGCCATCCCGCCATGCGTTCGTGGGCCCCCAGCAGGGCCGGGATCACCACCAGCACCAGCACCGTGGCGAAGGCCAGGCCGAAGACGATGGAGATGGCCATGGGGATGAGGAACTGGGCCTGGGTGGAACCCTCGAACAGCAGGGGCACCAGGCCGGCGATGGTGGTGAAGGAGGTGAGCACCACCGCCCGCAGGCGCTGGCAGGAGGCCTCCACGATGGCGGCGTCCTGGTCCAGGCCCTCGGCCCGCAGGGATTGGTAGAAGCTCACCAGGATGATGGCGTTGTTCACCACGATGCCGGTGAGGCCGAAGAGGCCGAACAGGGAGAGGATGGTGAGTTCCACCCCCAGGACCCAGTGTCCCACCAGGGCCCCCAGCAGGCCGAAGGGGATGATGGCCATGATCACCAGTGGCCAGCCGTAGGAGCCGAACACCCAGGCCAGGACGATGTAGATCAGGGCCAGGGCGATCACCAGGCCCATGCGCATGTCCCCCAGGGTCTCCGCCTGATCCACGGCGCGGCCTTCGAAGGACCATTGCACAGGGTGTTTCTGCAGGAGTTCGGGCAGCACCTCCCGTTCCAGTTGCTCCTGGATGCGACCGGCGTTGTTCACCGCCCGGTCCACATCCGCGGAGACGGTGACCGCCAGACGGGCCTCGGCGTGGCGCAGGGTCTCGAAGCCCTGGCGCGGGCGCAGTTCCGCCACGGTGTCCAGGGGGGCCGTGTCGCCGCCGGGCAGGACCACGGCGAAGCGCTCCAGGATGGCGGCGTCGTGGCGCTGGGTATCCGGCAGCCGTACCCGCACCTCGATCTCCTCCAGGCCGTCCTGGTAGATCTGGCTCAGGGCGCCGTCGAAGGCGGCGCGCAACTGCCGTCCCAGGGATTCTGTGGTAAGGCCCATGGCCTGGCCCTCCGGCGTGAGCCGGTAGATGAGCTGTTCCCGGCCGAAGGGCATGTTGTCCTCCACGGCGAAGACCCCGGGAAAGTCGTTCAGGGTCTCCGAGAGGTCCAGGGCGGCGGCCTTGAGGGCCCCGGCGTCCTCGCCGGTGAGGCGGACTTCCACATCGCGCCCCGGTGGTCCGGACTGGCGCTCGGTGATGCTGAACAGCTCCAGCCCCGGGGGCTCCTGGATGTGCGATTCCCAGGCCTGGATCAGGTCGGTGTTGCGTACATCGCGCCGGTCCGGGGAGACGAGTTCCACCACGATGGAGCCGAACTGGTCCCCGCTCGGGGGCTGCTGTGCGCCTCCGGTGTCCAGGCCCGTGCCCGAGCGCACCACCACGTTGCGGATCAGATCGCCCCCCAGTTCCTCCTCGGCGCTTCGCAGGCCGTCTTCCACGTGGTCCAGGAACTGGTCCACCCGCTGGGGCGGGGTGCCGGCCACGAAGTGGACGCTGGCGTTGAGCACCGTGCCCTCGGGGGAGGGGAAGAAGGTGAAGCCCAGGCGGCCGCCGAAGAGCAGCCCCAGGGCCAGGATGAGCACCGCCAGGGCGGCGGCCAGGGTGAGGCCGGCATGGGTGACGGCGCCGCTCACCAGACGGCGGAAGGGTCCCTGGCGAAAGACGTCGAAGCCCCGGTCGAAGCGGTGGCGGAAGCTGCCGGGACGGGGTGGTTTCACCCGCTCCAGGCTGTCGCGCAGGTGATGGGGCAGTACCAGGAAGCTGATGGCCAGGGTGGCGATGAGGATGCAGACCACCACCAGGGGGATGTCGAAGAGGATGTTGCCGATGATGCCGCCCACCAGCATCAGGGGCAGGAAGGCGGCGATGGTGGTCAGGGAGGCGGAGATCACGGGGGCCAGCATGCGCCGTGCCCCCTGTTCCGCGGCCTGTTCCGCGGAGCGGCCCCGCTGGTATTCGCTGTAGGCGTGTTCGCTGACGACGATGGCGTTGTCCACGATGATCCCCAGGGCCATGATGAAGCCGAACAGGGACATCATGTTGATGCTGCCCCCCAGGGCCCACAGGGCCACGAAGGCGGCGGTGAAGGATACGGGGATGCTCAGGGCCACGCGCAGGGCCAGGCGCCCGTTGAGGAAGAGGAACAGGATCCCCAGCACCAGCAGCAGCCCGCCGGCGCCGTTCTTCACCAGCAGCCCGATGCGCTCCATCAGGGGCTCGTAGAACTGGTCGTAGAGATGCAGTTCCACCCCCGGGGGCAGGGCGGGCCGGGTCTCGTCCAGCCAGTCCTGCAGGATGCGGGAGGCCTCCAGGGCATCGTCCTGCTCCGCCCGTTGCAGGGCCATCTCCACGGCGGGCTGACCCTGATAGCGCGCCAGTACCTGGTTGTCCCGGGGGCGGCGCTCGATGGAGCTGGCCACATCGCCGAGGCGGATCAGCCCCTCCTCGGCATCGGAGCGCAGGGGGAGCCGGGCGAATTCCAGGGCATCCCGGGCCTGTTCCAGGCTGCGCACCTGGCGCGCGGTGTCGTTGCGCCCCACCATGCCCGCCGGGAGATCCCGGGACAGGTCGTCCACCCGGTCGGCGATGTCGTTCAGGCCCATCTCCAGGTCCAGGAGCCGGGCCATGGGCACCTGGATGGCCATCTCCTCCTCCGGCAGCCCGGTGAGCTCGATCTGGGCGATGCCGGCATCCAGCAGCTGGCGCTCCAGGTCCCGCACCAGGGGGCGCAGTTCCCGCAGGTCATCGGGGCCGGTGACCAGCAGCTTGGCGATGGGTTCATAGCGGATGATGCGGGTCACCACCGGTTTCTCGGCCGCCTCGGGCAGGTCCCGCTGGCGGTCCACCACGTTCTTCACCTGGTTGGTGGCCAGGGTCATGTCGGTGCCGGACTGGAATTCCAGGGTGATGGTGGACAGGCCCAGGCTGGAGGTGGAGGTGAGGTTGCGCAGGCCGTCCACGGTGCGCAGTTCCTGTTCCAGGGGGATGGTGATCCCCGTCTCCACGTCCTCGGCGCTGGCGCCGGTCCAGGGGACCTGGACGGTGACGAAGTCCAGGGCGAAGTTGGGGAAGAACTGGGTGTTGAGCTTGAGCAGGGCCCAGGCCCCGGTGAGGAGCATGAGGGCCACCAGCAGGTTGGCCGCCACGGGGTGGCGCAGGAAGAGTCCGATGATGCCGCGTTTACGACTCATGGGTTCAATCCCCCGCCACGTGGACCCGCAGCCCGTCCATGGCATTGGGCAGGCGGGTGGTGACGATGCGGTCGCCGGCCTCGAGTCCGGGGCCGCTGACCAGGATGCGGGTTTCACCGTTGGGGTCGATCCATTCCCCCACCCGCTGCACGTTGACACCACGCATGCGCCCGTCCTCGACGCGGTAGACCCGGTCCATGCCGTGCAGGGCCTCGAAGGGGAGGGGGACCACGTCGGGTTGTTCCGGCAGGGCCAGTTCCACCGTGATGAACCGCCCCAGGGGCAGGTCATCCGCCGGGCCTTGCACCCGCAGGATGCCCTCCACGCCGGCACTCCCGCCGGGGCTCTCTCCCGCCAGATCCTCCAGGAACAGGGCGAACTCCTGGCCGTCCACGTGACCGGTGGCGGTGGGTTCCTCCCCAGCTTCCAGGGCAGCCCGTACCCGGGGCAGGTAGTTGGCGGGGATGGCGGCGCGCACCTCCAGGGCGTCCAGATCGTAGAGGGTCACCAGGGGGTCGCCGGTGCGCACCCGTTCCCCGGGGGCCACGGCGACACTGGCGATGCGTCCCCGGAAGGGGGCCTGGATGCGGGTGCGCTCCAGATCCAGGCGGGCCTGTTCCGCCAGGGCCCGGGCCCGGTCCAGGCGGGCACGGAGCTGGTCCGCCCGGGCCGGGAAGTCGTTCACCGTCAGTTCCCGGTTGGCCACCGCCAGGGCCTGTTGCTCCACGGCGCGCTGGGCCTCGTCCACGGCGCTGCGCGAGCCCAGGTCACGGCCCTGCAGGTCCCGGGCCCGTTCCAGGTCCCGTTGCGCCAGTTCCAGCAGGGTGCGTTCCCGTGCCAGGGCGGCCTGGTCCCGGTCCTGGGCCTGTTCCAGGGCCCGCAGCTGGGCCTCCAGGTCCTTCACCTCGGCGGCCCGCTGGGTCTGGATCAGTTGCAGTTCCCGGTCGTCCAGGACCACCAGATCCTCTCCAGTGGCCGCGATCCGGCCCTCACGCGCGGGGACCCGGACCACGTCCGCCGTTACCGCTGCCTGGAGCCCGGCGCTGCGG
>JBKGXY010000135.1:0-5768 GCA_046546415.1 Ectothiorhodospira sp. | reverse complement strand
CAGGATCAGGGAGAAGTAGTCGATCCAGCCGATGAGGTCGCCCCAGGTGGCGTGGGTGGAACCCGGCAGCAGGATCAGGGTGAGCACGAAGGCGAAGACCCCGAAGCCGATGGAGGTCTTGATGGCCAGGCCCGCCTTGCTGCGCCGGCCGGAGATGCGCTTGAAGTACCATCCCAGCAGGACCAGGTCCAGCAGGATCAGCGGGATCAGGAACCAGAGCATGCCGCGGAAGAATTCCAGCATGACGAACAGGATGCCAGTGATCGAAAAGGCCATGATGTTTTCCTCTTGAAATCGGTGTGTGTGCCGCGCGGGGAGCGGCAGGCGGCCGTCCCCGCCGGCTCAGGGATGTCTGCCTCAGATCCGTCCCCGGAGCATGGCGCGGTAGGCCGGCAGCAGCAGGTAGTCCTTCATCAGCCACGAGGTCCAGCGGGGCTCGTAGGGGGTGATGATGGGGAAGGACGGGATCATCTTCAGGTCGTAGTCGAATTCCAGCAGGATGGCGCGGCCCACCCGGGTGATCAGGGGGCAGGAGGTGTAGCCGTTGTAGCGGGCGGTGTTCTCCTTGTCCTGGATGACCTGGATCAGGTTCTCCACCGCCACGGGCACCTGGGCCTTGACGCTGGCGGAGGTCTTGCCGATGGGCACGCCGTTGACGTCCCCGACACCGAAGACGTTGGCATGGCGCTTGTGCTGGAGCTCGTACTGGTCCACCTCCAGCCAGCCGGCGAACTTGCTGTCCTTCGGCGCCGCCAGGGCGCTCTCTCTCAGCGAGTCCGGGGCGCTCATGGGAGGCACCACGTGGATGAAGTCATAGTCCAGGGTGCGGTCCCCGTCCGGGGTGTCGAAGGTGGCGGTGCGCTCGCCCGGGTCGATGGCCTTGAGGGGGTGATCCCAGTCGATCTGGATGTCCCGTCCGGGGAAGTGCTCGGTGAGAAAATCGTGGATGTCCGGCTGGGAGAACAGGCTCTTGGCCGGGGGCAGGTAGTGCATCTCCGCCCGGTCACGGGTGCCACGCTCCTTGAGCCGGTTCTCGGTGAGCATGGTCATCTTCAGGGGCGCCCCGGCACATTTGATGGCCCCGGGGGCCCGGGTGAACAGCCCCACGCCCCCTTCGGTGGTGAAGCGGTCGATGGCCTGCCAGGTGGCCTGGGCGGTGTCGGGGCGGTCATAGACGCAGCCGATGCCGTGCTGGCCGATCAGGTCCCGGGACATGCCCTCGATGTCGGAATAGTTGATCTGCAGCCCGGTGGCCACCATCAGGTAGTCGTAGTCCACCGTCCGGCCGTCCTCGGTGACCACCCGGTTGTTGTCCGGATCGTATTCCGCCACCCTGTCCTGGATCCAGTGGACGTCGGAGGGGAGGTAACGGGCGTTGCGGTCGCTGACCTTGTCCGCGCCCCACAGGCCGCTGGCCACCAGGGTCAGGCCCGGCTGGTAGTAGTGGGCCTCCTGGCGGTCGATGAGGGTGATGTCGGCCCCGTCCAGCTCCCGGGACAGGCGCGAGGCACAGGACAGGCCCGCGGCGCCGGCGCCCACGATGACGATACGTGCGCTGGTGGATACGGCCCGGGCGGGGCGGGAGCCGAGCAGGCCGCCGGCGCCCGCCATCAGGGCCCCGCCCCCGGAGAGACGCAGGAAATCCCGCCGGGACACGCCGGAGGATTCCAGGGCGCGATGGACGGCGGCTCGAATCTTCTTGTCGTCTTTGCTCATGCTGACTTCACTCCATAGCTCAAGGTGGCCGGCATCTCTCCGGGGACTCGGAGCCATGCCCGGGATTTGGATTTCTACCACACGCCAGTGCGGCGGGCATTATAAGCATATTAACATGTCGTCCGCGCACCCTGCGGTTCGAACCGGTACAATATGCCGCCAAAAAACAATCCAAAGACCCGGGGACGGGCCCCGCGACCGCAAGAGATCCCTTTATGAACGCCAATCCCAGCGCCCTTCAGCCCATCGAATTCAAGGGCCGGATGCTCCTGGTGTCCATCCTCAGGCTGCATCCGGCAGACGGCCGCATGCTCCACGAGGCACTGGAGGCACGCATGGCGGAGGCCCCCGAGCTGATGCGGGACCTTCCGGTGGTGGCGGACCTGGAGGCCATGGCCGGTGTGGCGGAGGGGGATCTGCTCTCCCTTCTGGGTACGCTGCGATCCCACGGGGTGAAGCTCATCGGCCTGCAGAAGGGCGCGGTCTCCGGCCCCCTGACCGAGCGGGCCGGTCTGCCCCTGATCACCGTGGGGCCCCGCTCGGGGGGTGAGGTGCCCCTGCGTTCCGGCCGTGCCGATCCCCCCCCGGAGGAAGAGGGGGCGCCCCAGGGGGAAGTCACGTCCCCCCCACCGCACACGCCGACCCTGCTGGTGGACCAGCCGGTGCGTTCCGGGCAGCAGGTCTACGCCCGCGGCGGTGACCTGGTGATCACCGGCGCCGTCTCCGCCGGCGCCGAACTCCTGGCGGACGGGCACATCCATGTCTACGGTACCCTGCGGGGCAAGGCCCTGGCGGGGGTTCTGGGCCTTGCCGGGGCGCGCATCTTCTGCCGCCGCCTTGAAGCAGAACTGGTATCCATTGCCGGACATTACCGGATCGCGGAGGATATCCTCGACGCGGAGCGCGGGGAGAACCGCGTCGTCACCCTCTGTGGTGAAACCATCAAGATCTGTGAAATCTAGCAGCCAATATCGGGAGATGCAGGCTCTATGGCACGAATAGTCGTCATTACCTCGGGCAAGGGAGGTGTCGGGAAGACCACCACGTCGGCCGCCCTGGCCACGGGGCTGGCCCTGGAAGGCCACAGGACCGCCGTGGTGGACTTCGACGTGGGTCTGCGCAACCTGGACCTGATCATGGGCTGCGAGCGCCGGGTGGTCTACGACTTCGTCAACGTCATCAATGGGGACGCCAGCCTGCGCCAGGCCCTGATCAAGGACAAGCGCACGGAGAACCTCTATATCCTCCCCGCCTCCCAGACCCGGGACAAGGAGGCCCTTACCCAGGAGGGCGTGGAGGCGGTGCTCCAGGAGCTCTCGAAGGATTTCGAGTACATCGTCTGCGACAGTCCGGCGGGGATCGAGCGCGGGGCCCTCATGGCCTCCTATTACGCCGACGAGGCCATCGTGGTGACCAACCCCGAGGTGTCCAGTGTGCGCGACTCGGACCGCATGCTGGGCATCCTGGCCAGCAAGACGCGGCGGGCCGAGCAGGGGGAGGATCCCATCCCGTCCCATCTCCTCATCACCCGCTACTCGGCGGACCGGGTGGACAAGGGCGAGATGCTCAGCGTGGAGGACGTCCAGGAGATCCTCTCCATCCAGATGCTGGGGGTGATCCCCGAATCCCAGGCGGTACTCAACGCCTCCAACGCCGGCATGCCGGTGGTGCTGGACAACGAATCCGATGCCGGCCAGGCCTACCGGGACGCCGTGGCACGCTTTCTCGGAGAGGAACGCCCGCATCGCTTTCTCACCGCCCAGAAGAAGGGCATCTTCGGACGCCTGTTCAAGGGGTGAACGTGATGAAGGGGATCTTCGACTATTTCCGCACCCAGAAGCCCTCCAGTGCCCAGGTGGCCAAGGAGCGCCTCCAGGTGATCGTGGCACGGGAACGCAGCACCCGCTCGGGTCCCGACTACCTGCCGGCGCTGCATCGCGAACTGCTGGAGGTGATCCGCAAGTACGTGCAGGTGGATGACGAGGCAGTGCAGATGAACCTGGAGAACCAGGGCGATTGCGAGATCCTGGAGGTGAACATCACCCTGGGGGACCGTCAGTAGCAGCAGCCCGGGCCCTGCGCGCTCATGCGATGGGCAGGGTCGCGTCCACGGCCCAGGGGGCCGGGCGTCCGGGGACGGCGCACAACTGGTCCAGCCGCGCGCTGAAGCGGGTGCGGGCGATGGATTCGGCCCCCATGCTCAGGATGTGATCCGACGGGGTCTGGCAGTCCACCAGGGGATAGCCCCAGTGCTCCAGGTGGCGGCACAGGGTCACCAGGGCCACCTTGGAGGCATCCCGTTCGCGGCTGAACATGGACTCTCCGAAGAAGACCCGACCGAGGCTCACCCCATAGAGCCCCCCGACCAGGGCGGCGTCCCGCCAGACCTCCACCGAATGGGCGTAGCCGGTGCGGTGCATCTGCACGAAGGCCTGCTGCATGCCGTAGGTGATCCAGGTGCCGTGCACGCCGTGGCGGGGGCCGGCACAGCCCTTGATGACATCGCTGAAGGCCTGGTCGAAGGTGACCCGGAATCCGGCGTTGCGCAGGGTCTTTCTCAGGCTGCGGGTGACCCGCACCCGGTTTGGGTAGAGCACGGTGCGCGGGTCGGGGGACCACCACAGGATGGGCTGGCCCGCCTCATACCAGGGGAAGATCCCGTGGCGGTAGGCATTGAGCAGCCGGGGCAGGCTCAGGTCACCTCCGGCGGCCAGCAGGCCGTTGGGCTCGCGCAGGGCCTGCTCCACCGGCGGGAAGGGTTCATCGGTGCGACCGGGGTGCAGCCAGGTGAGGGAGTAGACTGGATTGCTGCCTGACATGGCCTGAACGTCCTGTGGATGCAGGGATCCGTATCCCTACAGTATCACCCGATGCCCGCCCCCTGGGAAGGGTCAGCCCCCGTGGTCCCCTGAGGCCTCGTCGCGGCGGAAGGGGGAGAGGGCCATCAGTGCCTCGCACCGGTCCTCCATGGCCGCGCGTTCCTCGCGGCAGAAGGCGGCGACGGGATCCCGCAGTCCCGGTTCACGGATCCAGTGGGCCGACCAGGTGGGGGTGGGCAGGAACCCCCGTCCGATCTTGTGCTCCCCCTGGGCCCCGGGCTCGAAGCGGGCCAGGCCCTCGCGGATGCAGTAGTCGATCCCCTGGTAGTAGCAGGCCTCGAAGTGGAGGTCGTCGTGGTCCTCGTGGCAGCCCCAGTAGCGGCCGTAGAGGGTGTCCCGGCCCCGGTAGCAGAGGGCGGCGGCCACGGGCCGGTCCCCGGCCTGGGCCAGGATCAGCACCACCCGGCGCCCCAGGGTGCGGGCCGTCTCCCGGAAGAAGGGCAGGGTGAGGGTGGGGATGCCGGCCTTGCGCTGGAAGGTGTCCAGGTAGAACCCGTGGAACACGGACCAGAGTCCGTCACCCGCCTCGTCCCCGTGGAGGACACGCAGTTCAATCCCCTGTTCCCGCACCCGGCGTCGTTCGCGGCGCACGTTCTTGCGCCGCTTCGAACTGAAGCCCTCCAGGAAATCCTCGAAGTCCCCATAGCCGCGGTTCTGCCAGTGGTACTGGCAGCCCATGCGCAGGGCCAGGCCCTCCGCCTCCAGGGTGGGGGTGTCCGCGGCGTCCGTGAACAGCAGATGCAGCCCGGACAGGTCCTGGTCCCGGGCGAACGCCGTCGCCTGTTGTATCAGGGTGCGGCGCAGGGGCCCGGCGGGGCGCTCGGGATGGACCAAAAGACGGCGTCCGGTAGCGGGGGTGTAGGGCACGGCGCTCACCAGCTTGGGATAATAGGCCAGCCCAGCCCGTTGCCAGGCCTGCTCCCAGGCCCAGTCAAAGACGAATTCACCGTAGTTGTTGGTCTTGGCGTAGAGGGGCAGGGCGGCCACCAGCGGGCCGCCGGGTTCGCGCAGCAGCAGGTGGCGGGGATACCATCCAAACCGCGCCCCCAGGCAGCCGTGGTGTTCCAGGCCCGAGAGGAAGGCGTGGCTCAGGAAGGGGTCGTCCCCGCCGCCCAGGCGATCCCATTCCTCGGGGGATACCGCGTCCAGACGGTCGGTGATGGACAGCTCCAG
>JBKGXY010000134.1:0-5781 GCA_046546415.1 Ectothiorhodospira sp. | reverse complement strand
AGAGTCCGCCGATGGGGTCATCGTACGCTCCGGGCTCGAACCCGGCGAGCGCGTGGTGACCGATGGCCTGGTCAACGTCCGCCCCGATGCCCCGGTAAAGCCTCAATCCCAGGACGGAGAGGGTGATCCGGAAGAGTGACCGGCCACCCCAGCGAGCGAACCCCTAGATTCTTGCCCGCCCTGCCATGTAGGAAGGGCCTGGAGCCCAGCGATGTTTTCCAGATTCTTCATTGATCGTCCCATCTTCTCCACGGTGCTGGCGATCGTCATCCTGATCGCCGGCGCCACGGCCTTCATGGCCCTGCCAGTGGAGCAGTATCCCCAGATCGTGCCCCCCGAGGTGGAGGTGCAGGCCACCTATCCCGGGGCAGACGCCAAGACCATCGCCGAATCCGTGGCCGCCCCCCTGGAACAGGCCATCAACGGCGTGGACGACATGCTCTACATGCAGTCGGGGAGTTCGGACGCGGGCACCATGAACCTGACGGTGACCTTCGCCAATGGCACGGACCCCGACCAGGCCACCATCGACGTCAACAACCGGGTGCAACAGGCCACCGCTCAGTTGCCGCAGGCGGTACGGGATCAGGGTGTGGTGGTGAACAAGAAGAGCAGTTCCCTGCTCATGGTGGTCACCCTGCTCTCGGAGGACGAGCAGTTCGACACCAAGTTCCTCAGTAATTATGGCCTGATCAACATCATCGATGAACTCAAGCGCGTGGACGGGGTGGGTGACGCCACCCTCTTCGGCTCACAGGACTATTCCATCCGGGTATGGTTCGATCCGGCGCGGCTGGCCCATTTCGATCTCACGCCGGACGACCTGGACCAGGCCATCCGTGAGCAGAACGCCCAGTTCGCCGCCGGCAAGTTCAACGACGACCCCAATGCCCCGGGCGAGGCCTTCACCTACACCATCGCACCCGAAGGCCGTTTCAGCGAGGTGGATGAGTTCAGGGACATCATCCTCGGGTCCACCGACGACGGCGGCACCCTGCGCCTCAAGGACGTGGCCGAGGTGGAGCTGGGCAGCAAGCGCTATGGGTTCAACGCCACCTACAACGGCATGCCCACGGTGCCCGTCGGCCTCTACCTGAGTCCCGGGGCCAATGCACTGGAGACGGTGGACCAGGTGCGCGAGCGCATGGCGGAACTGTCGGAGCGGTTCCCGGGTGACATGGACTACCGCATCCCCCTGGACACCACCGACTTCGTGCGCATCTCCATCAAGGAGGTGCTCAAGACCTTCCTGGAGGCGCTGATCCTGGTGGTGCTGGTGATCTTCGTCTTCCTGCAAAAGCCCCGGGCCACCCTGGCGCCCCTGGTGGCCATCCCCGTGGCCCTGATCGGTGCCCTGGCGGGCCTGTTCCTCAGCGGGATGTCCATCAACCTGCTCACCCTCTTCGGCCTCGTCCTGGCCATCGGCATCGTGGTGGACGACGCCATCATCGTCATCGAGAACGTGGAGCGCATCATGCGCGAGGAGGGCCTGGGGGCGCGGGAGGCCTCCATCAAGGCCATGGAGCAGGTGACGGGCCCCATCGTCGCCACCACCCTGGTGCTGCTGGCGGTGTTCATCCCGGTGGCCTTCGTGCCGGGCCTGGCCGGGGAGATGTACCGGCAGTTCGCCGTGGCCCTGTCGGTCTCCGTGGTGCTCTCGGCGGTGGTGGCCCTCACCCTCACCCCGTCCATGACGGCCCTGCTCCTGGCGGGCCACAAGGAGAAGGAACCCGTCCTGCCCTTCCGGATCTTCAACCGGGGTTTCGATGCCCTGCGCACGGGCTACCTGGGGGCGGTGCGCTTCTTCCTTCGGGCCTGGCCCGTGGGGCTGGCGATCTTCGCCGTCGTGGTCATCGGCACCGTGCTCTTCTTCCGGTTCACCCCTTCGGGGCTGGTGCCGGACGAGGATCCAGGATTCTTCATCTCCGTGATCGAGATGGCCCCCAGCAGCAGTCTGGAGCGCACCGCTGAAGTACGCGATGAATACTCCAGCCTGGTTCGGGAGAATCCGGACGTGCGCATGCAGGTGGCCTTCGCCGGCTTCGACCTGCTGGCGGGGACCCAGCGCTCCTACAAGGGGGTGGCCTTCACCCGGCTTCAGGACTGGTCCGAGCGCACCGATGAGGACCAGAGCGTGCAGTCCCTGGTGGAGAAGTCCATGGGGATGGGCGGGCGCATCGAGGAAGGGCGGATCTTCGCCTTCGTGCCCCCGCCCATCCGCGGCCTGTCCACCACCGGGGGGTTCGAGGCCTATCTGCAGCAGCGCGGTTCGGCGAACGTGGAGGATCTGAATCAGGCGGCCCAGGCCCTGGTGGAGGCCGCCAATGAACGCCCCGAACTGGCCGGGGTGCGCTCCACCTTCGTGGCCGATACCCCCAAATACCAGGTGCGCGTGGACCGGGAACAGGCCTACGCACTTGAGGTGCCGGTGGCGGCCATCTATCGCACCCTGCAATCCACCTTCGGCTCGCGTTACATCAACGACTTCACCCTCTTCGGACGCAACTTCCAGGTGAATATGGCGGCCGATGCCCCCTACCGGGCCGGTCCCGAGGACCTGGAGGACGTCTTCGTGCGCAGCAACACCGGTCAGCTCGTGCCCATCAGCTCCCTGGTCCACCTCACGCGGTCCCCGGGGGCGGACGTCATCGACCGCTTCAACATCTTCCCCTCGGCCAAGATCATGGGCAATCCCGCCCCGGGCTACTCCTCCGGGCAGGCCCTGGAGGCCCTGCAGGAGGTGGCCGACCAGACCCTGGACACCGGAGAGTACGGCCTGGGCTGGGTGGGCTCCGCCTTCCAGGAAATCTCCTCTGGCCAGGCAGGCAACCTCGCCTTCCTGCTGGGGGTGGTGATGGTGTTCCTGATCCTGGCGGCGCAGTACGAACGCTGGTCCCTCCCCCTGGCGGTGATCACGGCCATCCCCTTCGCCGTACTGGGGGCCCTTTCGGCCATCTGGCTGCGGGGGATGAACATCGATATCTACTTCCAGGTGGGGCTGCTGGTGCTCATCGCCATGTCGGCCAAGAATGCCATCCTCATGGTGGAATTCGCCGCCAAGATGCACCAGCAGGAAGGCCTGCCCATCAAGGAGGCCGCCCTGCGGGCCGCCCGCATCCGATTCCGTCCGGTGATCATGACCTCCATGGCGTTCATCCTGGGGGTGCTCCCCCTGGCCCTGGCCAGCGGTGCCGGCGAGGGGGCGCGCAACGCCCTGGGCACCCCCATCGTGGGCGGGATGATCCTGGCCACCTATGTGGCCATCCTGTTCATCCCCATGTTCTACGAACTGGTGGAGAACGGTAACGAACGCCTGCGAGGCCTGATGCGGAAGAAGGGCTGACTGCGGACCGGGGCCTGGGGGGCGACGCGTTACCGCCCATCCCCCACGGGGACGGTGAGGGTGGCCAACCCCTGGAGGCGATCGCCCTCACCGATACCGTGGCGGGCGAACCAGCCCGCATTCACTTCCAATGCATAGCGCACTGGCTTCGGGGCCCGGTGCAACCGAGTGGAGCGGGGCATCATGGTGGCGATGTGTGCGATACGCAGATCCCCGGTGAGGAAGGCCACGTCCAGGGGGATGAGGGTGTTCTTCATCCACATCCCATGGCGGCCGTCCCGGGGCCAGATAAAGAGCATGCCCCTGCCCTGGGGCAGGTGTTCCCGGAACATGAGCCCGCGGCTGCGGCTGGCGGGATCGGCGGCCACCTCCACCGCAAGGGGCTGACCGCCGACGCGGATCCGGACCAGGGAGGGATCACCCACCGGAAGCGGTTCGTCTGCCCGGGCCACCGGAACCAGCCACGCCCCCAGAACCGCACCGGCGATCAGACGCAGGACCCTCCGGCGACGCAGCCCACGAAGATCAGTTGTCATGCAGACTGCCCCCTTGTTCCGGCACGGACGACGGCTCCCCTCCCCCCTCCTCGTGCAGGCATCCTACCGGAAAACCCCGGCTCCGTGACCACGCGGCACCGGGGCTTCGTTCCAGGCCCTGGGCGGAACCTCGCCGCGCTGGCGGGATACGTCTGCCCGCGCCCTGGGGTTCAGCTGCATGGGGGACACGGAATTGAGAATCCCGATTTCCCAGGATCGCAGTGCGATATAGACTGTCACTCCAGGATCCGCCCCCTCGCGCGCCAACGGGAGAACGACATGAGCGCAGTCCGACTGACCCTTTGCTTCGACAACTTCCCCGGCGAACCGGGCCTTCGCGCCCTCTGGGGCTTCGCCGCCGTTCTGGATCTTCCGGGGCAGAAGATCCTGTTTGACACCGGCAGCAATGGCCGGATCCTGCTGCAGAACATGGACCGGCTCGGGCAGCGCCCCGAGGACCTGGACATGCTCTTCCTCTCCCATCCCCACTGGGATCACATCGGCGGGCTGGATTCCGTCCTGGAACGCAACCCCCGTCTTCAGGTGGTGGTCCACGAGGGTTTCTCCAGGCATCTGCTGCGTGATCTGGAGGAGATGTGTGCCCAGTTGACCGTGATCGGCCACGAGGTCGTGAGCCTGGCCCCGGGCGTGGCCTCCACCGGCGTCTTCGACAGCGATCCCAAGGAACATGCCCTGATCCTGGACACGGGGGGCGTGACCGCGCTGATCACCGGCTGCGCCCACCCCGGAATCGAGACCCTGGTGCGTGCCACCGCACAGCACCTGGGGCGACCCGTGCAATGGGCCATCGGCGGTTTTCATCTCATGTACAGTGACGATGCGAGGATCCGGCAGACCCTCCAGGCCCTGCGGGACCTGGGGGTCACGGACGTGGTCCCCACCCATTGTACCGGGGACGCAGCCCGCGCCGCCTTCCAGGAGGCCTACGGCCCACACTGTCATGACGGTGGTGTGGGTCAGGTGATCGAGATCGCCTGATCTCCCGTCCTCATCCCGGATCCCACCACATCACGTCCGCCGGGGCGATGGGGGCGGATGGATGCACGGCAGAACGGACAGTCAGGGGGTTGGTGTGCCCAGGGGACCGGAAGCGGAGTTGTACCCAGGGGGCTGGGGGGCTGCGCCGGGACGTCGTGAATCCTTCCATGGAGACTTGCGTGCCGCATCCCTGCGGCACACACCCGGCTCCGCCCCCCAGCCCCCTGGGTTCGACCCCTGTAACTCACCCCCCATCACCCCCCGAAGCGGGCCTCCAGGTGGGACGAGGCCCTGGCCACCACCGCCCCGGTCTCCACCCCCAGATCATCGGCGATCACCCCGCACTTGGCCTGGAGCAGGAAGAACACCGGGGCATCGGCATCGCTCAGGGTCTCGTAGTTGGCCTGGCCCTTGGCGATGATCAACTCGGCGGCATCGAAGCGCTCCCGGAAGGCCGGCGAACACAGTTCCAGCGGGGCCCCCATGGCGTCGCAACCGGTGTCCACGATCTCCGCCACCTCATGGATCCCCGCCTCGCGGGCCTCCTCCAGGGTGGCATCATTAAGCACGGGACCCGCCTTGACGGCATAGGTCACCGGACGCCCCAGGGCCTGGATCAGGATCCGGTCGAACACCGTCTCGCCGGCGTTGTCCGCGAGATACAGCAGCCGCTCCACCCGCCCCAGGGCCCGGCGCAGCACCGCCATGCCGTCGATGCCGAAGGGGGCCCCGAGCACCCGCTCCAGGGTGACGTCCAGATCGAAGGTCTCGGCGGCGCCGTAGTCGATGATGTTGCCGGCGATGGCGATGCGCACCGCCGTCTGCAGTGGATCCGTGGCCCCCTGCATCACCGCCTCCAGACGCGGCTGCATGGCCAGGGCGGCGGCGGTGGCCTCCCGCTTC
>JBKGXY010000133.1:0-5824 GCA_046546415.1 Ectothiorhodospira sp. | reverse complement strand
ACCGCGCTGGCCCTTGCCGAAGGGGGCGACGATATCGATCACCCGGGCGGTGATGTCCTCGGTGGAGCCGTTGCCCCGCTCCATGCGCATGCGGCTGGAGGGATGCAGGGGGGTGAGGTTCTCGAACAGGACCTTGTTCTTGGCCGCCTCGGGGGCCTCGAAGTTGATCTTGTCCACCTTCAGCAGGGCGAAGTAGCGCTCCCCCTCCTTGGGCGGGCGGTTCTTGCCGGCGATGGTATCCCCGGTACGCAGGCTGAAGCGCCGGATCTGACTCGGCGAGACGTAGATGTCATCCGGCCCGGCCAGGTAGGAGCTGTCGGTCCCCCGCAGGAAACCGAAACCATCCTGCAGGATCTCCAGCACCCCATCCCCGAAGATGTCCTCGCCCCCCTTGGCATGGGCCTTGAGGATGGAGAAGATGATGTCCTGCTTGCGGGATCGCGCCATCCCCTCCAGATCCATGGACTGTGCAACCTCCACCAGTTCGGAGGCCGACTTACGCTTGAGTTCGGTGAGATTCATAGGGGTTTTCAGGGGGCGGGGGTTGACTGTAAGGGTGCCTGTATCGGACGCGCAGGGTCCGCCCGGAGAGGGGACACCCAAGGGATGATGGATTGAAACGGATTCGGGGTCAGGATACGCCCCTGCCAGAACGGCAGGCCGGACAAGGCTTCTTTTTTTGTGACGTTACCATGTCGTCACCGGACGGTCCAGCCCCGCAGGGCCGGATCGCCGGCCGGGGACATCAGGTGTTCTGATCGATGAAGGCCGTGAGCTGCGACTTGGACAGGGCACCCACCTTGGTGGCCTCCACGTTACCCCCCTTGAAGAGCATCAGCGTGGGGATGCCCCGGATGCCGTATTTGGGCGGTGTGGACGGATTCTCGTCGATGTTGAGCTTGGCCACCTTGAGCTTGCCGTCGTATTCCTCGGCGATCTCGTCCAGGATGGGGGCGATCATCTTGCAGGGACCGCACCACTCGGCCCAGTAGTCAACGAGCACGGGGTGATCCGACTTCAGGACATCGTCCTCGAAGCTCGCATCCGAGACATGGGTGATCTTTTCACTCACTATGCTTGACCTCCGTTAGAATACAGGCCGCGATCGGCAAAATGCACATGCATCGCGACACGCTGGTTTAATTGGATCCGATTCGGCATCCCATTTCAAGCCCGTCCATGATACCGCGAGGAAAGGCCCCATCTCCATGACGGATCATCATCTCTCCGATACCCGCTTCTCCAGCTTCCCCCTGCCCGAGACCATACAACGGGGCCTTGCGGATGCGGGGTTCAGCCACTGCACCCCCATCCAGGCCCTGGCCCTGCCCCACACGCTGCAGGGGCGGGACGTGGCGGGACAGGCCCAGACGGGTACGGGCAAGACCGCCGCCTTTCTCATCACCGTCCTCACCCACCTGCTGGACCACCCCGCCCCGCCCGGGCGCCGCCCCAACCAGGTGAGGGCCCTGATCCTGGCCCCCACGCGGGAACTGGCCGTACAGATCCACCGGGATGCACAGCTCCTGGGGCGGCATACCGGCCTGACCCTGGGGCTGGCCTACGGCGGCACGGACTACGACAAGCAGCGCCGGCAGCTGGCCGAGGGGGTGGATATCCTCATCGGCACCCCGGGGCGGATCATCGACTATTTCAAGCAGCGGGTCTTCGACCTGCGCCAGGTGCAGGCCCTGGTGCTGGACGAGGCGGACCGCATGTTCGACCTGGGGTTCGTCAAGGACGTGCGCTTCTTACTGCGCCGCACCCCCGCACCGGACCAACGCCAGTCCATGCTGTTCTCCGCCACCCTGTCCTTCCGGGTGATGGAACTGGCCTACGAACACATGAACAACCCGGTGAAGGTGCAGACCGAGGAGGAACAGGTCACCGCCGAAGGGGTGCGGCAGGTGGTCTACTATCCCGCCAACGACCAGAAGATCCCCCTGCTGCTGGGCCTCATGCAGCGGCTGACGCCGGAGCGGGCCATGGTCTTCGTCAACACCCGCCACATGGCCGAGCGGGTGGCGGACTGGCTCCGGGCCAACGGCATCCAGGCCGCCCTGCTCACCGGGGACGTCCCCCAGCGCAAGCGGGACCAGCTGCTGAAGCAGTTCGAGAACAGCGAATTCCGCGCCCTGGTGGCCACGGACGTCGCCGCCCGCGGGCTGCACATCCCCGATGTCTCCCATGTATTCAATTTTGACCTGCCCCAGTCCGGCGAGGACTACGTGCACCGCATCGGCCGCACCGCCCGGGCCGGGGCCGAGGGGGACGCCATCAGCTTCGCCTGCGAGGACTCGGCCTTCCACCTGCCGGAGATCGAGGAATACATCGGGACCCGGATCCCCCCGCAGATGACGGACGAGACCGTCCTGGCCACTGACCTGACCGCCCCTGCCCGGCGGCCCCGCAAGACCCCTTCCGGGGGCCGGGGAGGGGGAGGCCCCGACCGTGGAGGCCGTGGCCAGCCCCGGCGCCGCAGCGGTTCAGGGCCAGGCCGAAACACGGGGGATGCCGGTCAAAAGGAGGGCGCGCCCGATACCGCCGGGTCCCCGGCCACCGACGGCGACGGGAAACCCCCTTCCCGCCGGCGCCGGGGGCGCTGCAACGGCCCCCGGGGCGGCGGCAATCCATCCACCGGGAGCACCCCCGCCGGAGACTGAGCCCACCCCTCAGGTGCGCTGCAGCCCGTGATAGAGCATGACGCTGTGGCGCGCCTCGGCGAAGAAGAGCCAGCGCTCCAGACCGATCCCCGCCAGGGCCGATAGCAGGGCCAGGTGGACCCAGACGGTGGAGGCCCCGTGGAGGACCCAGGCCAGCAGCAGGGCCGGGAGCACGAACCCCAGACCCATCACCCCCAGGCGCAGCTGTTCCAGGCGCTCCGCGCCGGGATCGAAGCCGAACTCCCGGGTCAGGAAGGTACCGGCGGTATGCCCGGGGTCCATCAGCCGCACCGGGGCCCGGGTGAAACCGGTGGCGGTGTTCAGGGTGGAGCCGGAGTCGATTCGGATCCACAGGTAGTAGATCCCCTTCATGAGACCGGCCACCACCACCGCCCCCAGGGCCAGGGCAGGGAGGACCGGATCCCGACCCCCCGCGGCCCCGTGCAGGGCCGCCATGAGGAGCGCCCCCAGGGCCAGTCCCAGCAGCAGGTAGTTGGCCGGCGTCAGGGCCGTGTTCCACTGGCGGATGGTCTTCAGGCTGGCGTAGATCATGCCCGTGGAGAAGACCGTCCCCACGGCCAGCAGCACCGCCAGCCAGCCCGCCACAGCGGACAACCCATCGGCCTGCGCCCCCTCGCCCCACACCCCCCAGAGATAGAACAGGGCAAAGGGGTAGAAGGCCACCGCCAGCAGGCCCTCCCGGGAAAGCCAGGAGGTGTGCACCCGCAGGAAGGCCCGCCAGGCGTTTTTGGGGTTGTGCAGGTGCAGACTGGAGGAGAGGAGTCCGGCGGTGATCAGCACCAGGGCCGCCCCCAGCTGGAGCACGACTTCCCCCCCGGACGGTGGCGGATAGCCCCCGGTGAGCTGCAGCACGGCCACCAGGCTGAACAGCCCGTAGCCGGCGCCGGAGAGGACGGTGAAGAAGATGACGGAGAGTGCGGGATGCATGACGGGCTCATCCTGTTCGAATGGAGGGGATCACGAAACCGGACGGCACGGCGCTAGGTCTCGTCGATCCATTCCCTGACGCTGTCCACCGGGCAGCTGCGGCGCACGTCATCCGTGGGCACCGGCGGCGCCGTGCGCGGCGGCAGGTAGGTGTTGGTGGGCTGGTACCCCAGTTCCGGCAGGAGCTTCTGGCCGGCCCGCTCCCGCACCAGGCGGCTCACCGTGGATTCGGGGTCGTCGAAGTCCCCGAAGAAGCGGGCCCGCGCGGGACAGGTGATCACACAGGCCGGCTGCCGCTCCGCCTCGGGGAGGGCGTCGTCGTAGATGCGATCGATGCACAGGGTGCATTTCTTCATCACCCCTTCCGCCGGGTCCAGCTCCCGCGCCCCGTAGGGGCAGGCCCAGGCGCACAGGTTGCAGCCCATGCACTGGTCGTGGTCCACCAGCACGATGCCGTCCTCGGCCCGTTTGTAGGAGGCCCCCGTGGGACAGACGGTGACGCATTCGGCGTTCTCGCAGTGCATGCAGGACAGGGGCATGTTCACCGTCTTGTTGTGGGGGTAGTCATCCACCTCGAAGTGGCGCACGCGGTTGAACCACACCCCGCCGGGTTCGGGTCCGTAGGGGGATTCGTCCGTCAGCGGTCCGGACGTGCCGGAGGTGTTCCACTGCTTGCAGGCCACCGCACAGGCATGACAGCCCACGCAGGTGTCCAGATCGATCACCAGGCCCAGTCGCATGAATCGGCTCCTCGATGTTGCATCCGTCGCCTCCCCGAAGCGGTCTCAGTCCCGCCGGGTGAGCACGTCCCACAGGCTGCGTGCGAGCCGCACCGGCCGGTGGCTGTGGTAGCGCACCTCCCCGGGGGACGCCGGGGCCCCGGGGAGCGGGCGCACGGGTTCGAACCGCGGCCAGATCCCCGTCTCACCGGGTTCGGCGGGGGTGATGCGCACCCGCAGGTCGTACCAGGCGGCCTGGCCGGTGATGGGATCGGAGTTGGTCATCCCGTCCAGGGCATCCCCCCGCCGGGGCAGCAGTTCGGAGATGAGGTGATTGAGCAGGAAGCCCTTCTCTGCCTCGTCGGCGTCGGTGGAGAGCCCCCAGGCCCCCGGCTGCTTGCCGATGGCGTTCCAGGTCCAGACGGTATCCGGCTCCACCGCCTCGATGAATTTCACCGGCACCCGGATGCGCCCCAGATGGGACTCCACCCAGACCCAGGCCCCATCGGCGATGCCCATGGACTCGCCCCGGGCCCGGTTCATGTAGAGCACGTTGGCGGAGCAGATCTGACGCAGCCAGGCGTTCTGGGAGTCCCAGGCGTGGTACATGAACATGGGTCGCTGGGTGATGGCGTGGAAGGGGTAGGCCTGCTCGTCGATGCGACCGTGCTCCAGGGGTGGGTACCAGATGGGCAGGGGATCGAAGTAACGGGTCAGGCGTTCCCGGTGTTCCGGACTGCTGGGGCACGGCCCGTCGTAGAGGCCCTCCCCCGCCAGGCGGAAGCGCTGCAGCGGCTCGCTGTAGAGCTGCATGACCATGGGTTCGGTGGAGCCCACCCAGCCGGCGTGCCGGGCCAGTTCCAGGTAATCGCGGTTGCAGAAGCGGTAGTACTTCTGGTGATCCTCCAGGTGGTGGGCGAAGAAGCAGCCGTTTTCCGCATAGGCCTCCCACTGGCGGGGGTTGGGCTCGCCCCGCAGGTGCTGGTCCCCGTTCTTGCCCCGCCACCCGGCCAGGAAACCGATACCCGGCTCCTTCTCGTAGTGGACGATGAAGTCCTGATAGGAGCGGTAGCGGCGGCCGCCGTCCTCCCGGGTGAAGGCGGGCAGGCCCAGGCGTCCGGCCAGTTCCACCAGCACCTCCTGCCAGGGGCGCACGTCCCGGTCCGCCTCCAGCACCGGCTGGCGGATGGAGTCCGCCGGGGCGTGGGGCTCGGAGATGGGCCGGTCCAGCAGGGAGATGGTGTCGTGGCGTTCCAGGTAGGTGGTGTCCGGCAGGACCAGGTCGGCGTGGTGGACCATCTCCGAATGGAAGGCATCGGAGACCACGATGAAGGGGATCCTGTACTCCCCGTCCTCGCCCTTCTCCCGCAGCATGTCCATGACCCCGCGGGTGTTCATGGTGGAGTTCCAGGCCATGTTGGCCATGAAGAGGATGAGGGTGTCGATGGGGTACGGGTCCCCCTTCACCGCGTTGGTGATGACCATGTGCATCAG
>JBKGXY010000132.1:0-5836 GCA_046546415.1 Ectothiorhodospira sp. | reverse complement strand
AGATCCGCCGCACCATCCAGGTGCTGCAGCGGCGCACCAAGAACAACCCGGTGCTCATCGGCGAGCCCGGCGTGGGCAAGACCGCCATCGTCGAGGGCCTGGCCCAGCGCATCGTCAACGGCGAGGTGCCCGAGGGGCTCAAGGACCGCCGTCTGCTGGCCCTGGACATGGGGAGCCTCATCGCCGGGGCCAAGTTCCGAGGGGACTTCGAGGAGCGCATGAAGGCGGTGCTCAACGACCTGGCCAAGCAGGAGGGCCGTGTGATCCTGTTCATCGATGAGCTGCACACCATGGTGGGGGCCGGTAAGGCCGAGGGCTCCATGGACGCGGGCAACATGCTCAAGCCGGCCCTGGCCCGCGGCGAACTGCACTGCATCGGCGCCACCACCCTGGACGAGTACCGCAAGTACATCGAGAAGGATGCGGCCCTGGAACGGCGCTTCCAGAAGGTGCTGGTGGACGAACCCAACGTGGAGGACACCATCGCCATCCTGCGCGGCCTGAAGGAGCGCTACGAGGTACACCACGGGGTGGAGATCACCGACCCGGCCATCGTCGCCGCCGCCACCCTGTCGCACCGCTACATCACCGACCGCCAGCTGCCGGACAAGGCCATCGACCTGGTGGACGAGGCGGCCAGCCGCATCCGCATGGAGATCGACTCCAAGCCCGAGAGCATGGACCGCATGGAGCGCCGCCTGATCCAGCTCAAGATCGAGCGCGAGGCCCTGAAGAAGGAGTCGGACGATGCCTCCCGCCGGCGGCTGGAGGCCCTGGAGGAGGAGATCGGCCGCCTGGAGCGGGAGTATTCCGACCAGGAGGAGATCTGGAAGTCGGAGAAGGCCGCCCTCTCCGGTACCGCCGCCATCAAGGAGGAACTGGAACGGGCCCGGGTGGAACTGGAGACCGCCCGCCGCGCCGGGGATCTGGGGCGCATGTCGGAGCTGCAGTACGGCCGCATCCCCGAGCTGGAGCGCCAGCTGGACATGGCCGCCCAGGCGGAGATGTCGGAGATGCGCCTTCTGCGCAACAAGGTCTCCGACGAGGAGATCGCCGAGGTGGTCTCCCGCTGGACGGGGATCCCGGTCTCCAAGATGCTGGAGAGCGAACGGGACAAGCTGCTGCGCATGGAGGAGGTCATCACCCAACGGGTGGTGGGCCAGGACGAGGCGGTGCACGCGGTGTGTAACGCCATCCGCCGCGCCCGCGCCGGGCTCTCGGACCCCAACCGGCCCAACGGCTCGTTCCTGTTCCTCGGTCCCACGGGCGTGGGCAAGACCGAGCTCACCAAGGCCCTGGCGGGCTTCCTGTTCGACACCGAGGAGGCCATGGTGCGCATCGACATGTCCGAGTTCATGGAGAAGCACTCCGTGGCCCGGCTCATCGGCGCGCCCCCCGGCTACGTGGGCTACGAGGAGGGCGGTTATCTCACCGAGGCGGTACGGCGCAAGCCCTTCTCCGTGATCCTGCTGGACGAGGTGGAGAAGGCCCATGCCGATGTCTTCAACGTGCTGCTGCAGGTGCTGGATGACGGCCGCCTCACCGACGGCCAGGGGCGCACCGTGGATTTCCGCAACACGGTGATCGTCATGACCTCCAACCTGGGGTCGCAGATCATCCAGGATATGGCCGGTGAGGAGAACTATGGGCAGATGAAATCGGCGGTGATGGAGGAGGTGGGCACCCACTTCCGGCCTGAGTTCATCAACCGGGTGGACGAGGTGGTGGTCTTCCATCCCCTGGGCCACGAGCAGATCCGCGCCATCACCCTCATCCAGCTGGAATACCTGCGCCGGCGTCTGGCGGACCGGGACATGGCCCTGGAGGTCAGCGACGCCGCCCTGGACCGCCTGGGCGAGGCCGGCTTCGACCCGGTCTACGGGGCGCGCCCCCTGAAGCGGGCCATCCAGCAGCAACTGGAGAACCCCCTGGCGCAGCGGCTGCTGCAGGGGGATTATGGTCCCGGCGACGTCATCCGGGTGGAGGCCGACGAACAGGGGCTGGTCTTTCCGGAGGCGGCCCGGGCCGCCTGAACCCGGCGGGCTTCCCGGTCTTGAGTCGGGAGGCCCGCCCCCTGTACTCTGCCGCCATGAGCGAGACACTGCAACTGACCGGGGAACTGGTCCAGAAACTCCAGGAAGTCCTGGTGGCCCACGACGAGCGCTGCCACGATCCCCTCGTGGCGGTACAGTACACGGCCGCCGTCACCGGCTATCTCCTGGCGGCGCAGCCGGTGCCCGAGGAGAAGCGCCCGGAGTTCCTGGATCATCTGGATGCCTTCATGCGCCAGGTCCATGCGGATCTGCGCGCCCAGCAGGCCTCGGCCTCGCCGGGTCCCGATGATGCCGGCAAGGTCTGGCGCCCCGGCGATACCTGACTGGGTGCGACCGCCTGCCCCGCCCGCCTCCTGGTCCGGCATAGGCCGATGAGGAGGGGACGTCCCTTGGGAATGGCCGGTATCGGAGACATGCCCGGCAGCGGCATGGATTCATGTCGATCCTCACCGGGCCGGCCATGCGGGCTCCGGGCCGGGCCGGGCCCTGCCTGGTGCCTCTCTGCCCCTGTGGGGGCGGTATATCCAGGCGGAACGACCTTCCCCTCTTTCGGGGCC
This sequence comes from Ectothiorhodospira sp., assembly GCA_046546415.1. GTDB lineage: Bacteria > Pseudomonadota > Gammaproteobacteria > Ectothiorhodospirales > Ectothiorhodospiraceae > Ectothiorhodospira. The sequence goes on along the minus strand of JBKGXY010000132.1, from coordinate 3,225 downwards.
GCCCTCCGTGGCCCCCTCCCTTTCCCCGGTTCCCGGACCGGATGGACGATGTCGGCATCATGGCAGATCGAAGACTGAAGGTGTTCTACACGGTGGCGCGGCTGCTGTCCTTCACCCGGGCGGCGGAGGCCCTGCACATGACCCAGCCGGCGGTCACCTTCCAGGTGCGCCAGCTGGAGGAGTACTTCAACACCCGCCTGTTCGACCGCACCCACAACCGGGTGAGCCTCACCGAGGCGGGTCGGGCCGCCTACACCCATGCCGAGCGCATCTTCGAGACCTACGAGGAGATGGAGAACGCCATCCGGGAGATCACCGGGGACGTCAGCGGCGCCCTGTCCCTGGGGGCCAGCACCACCATCGCCGAGTACATGCTCCCGGCCCTGTTGGGGTACTTCAAGCGCAAGTATCCGGAGGTGAACGTGCGTCTGCGGGTCTCCAACTCCGAGGGGATCCTCTCCATGGTGGAGAACAACGTCATCGACCTGGGGGTCGTGGAGGGGCCGGTGCAGAACCGCAATCTGCATGTGGAGCAGTGCCGCGTGGACCAACTGGTGGTGGTGGTCCCCCCCGGGCATCCCCTGGCGGGACGGGCGGTGGTCAACGTGTCCGAGGTGATGGCACACCCCTTTGTCTGCCGGGAGGAAGGCTCCGGAACCCGGGAGGTGATCGCGGATTATCTCCAGGAACAGGGTCTGGGCCGTAACGCCCTGGCCATCTGCCTGGAGCTGGGCAGCCCCGAGGCCATCAAGGGGGCCGTGGAGGCGGGCATGGGGGTCTCCATCCTCTCACGGGTCACCCTGGATAAGGAGGTGGCGCTGGGACGCCTGGTGGCGATCCCGCTGGATCCACCCCTCACCCGGCGGTTCTCCTTCGTGCACCAGCGCCAGAAGTTCCGTCTTCGGACTACGGAGGAACTTCTCTCCTTCGCACGTGACTACTGTGAAAGCCAGGGCGACCCGACGGACTCGTCTGCCCCCTGAAGCCGCGGGCCCCAACCGATGAAGGAGCCGTTCATGAAGAACCACGCGGTGGTGCAGCACACCTATCCGGAATTCCTGGGGCTGATCGAGGGCCAGCTGGAGAAGCGGGATATCGGCTTCAGTTATTTCAGGCCCTTCGTGGATCAGGGCCTCCCGGGATCGGCGGCGCAGTTCGACGGTCTCTGGCTCCTGGGCGGGTCCTGGCCCGTCACCGATACCCCGCACAACCCCGTTGTGGCCGATGAACTCCGTCTGATCGGGATCTTCCAGAAGGCCCAGCGCCCCGTGGTGGGGCTGGGCCTGGGGGGGCTGCTGGTGGCCCGGGCGGCCGGTGGTCAGCCCCGGGAGACGCCGGCCTGCACCTGCGGGTTTGTCACCGCCCGAAAGACCCCCGCCGGGGCGGGGGATGCCCTGGCTGAGGCCCTGGACGGACGGGAGGTGCTGACCCTGTATCATGGTGGTGTGGATCTTCCACAGGGGCTGGAGCCCCTCCTCGTGGATGACCAGGGCCGGTGGCTGGTCATTCGGCCCGCCCCCCTGACCTACGGCCTGCTGTGTCGTCCGGAGATGAAGCCGGGTATGCTGGAGGACCTCATCATGGAGAGCGGCCATCTTCCCCTCCCGGACATCGGCGAGCGTCTGGCGGAGGCACGGGTGCGTTGGCCGGGGATGCAGGAGACCACGGATCGGGTGGTGGCGTCCCTGGTGACGGAGTTGCAGTTGATGCGCGAGCGCCGCAAGATGCCGGTCTTCAGCCTGAAGGTGGAATGAGCCTTGGTCATGTTCGCGAACCGCGCCCCCTCGAAGGATCCGGAAACGCGTCTCAGGCAGGCGCTACGCCAACTGCCCCACGCGCAGCGGGAGACCCTGGTGTCCTTCGCCGAGTTCCTGGCCGAACGTCACGCCCCGGAGGAGACCCCGGTCCCGGAACCGGAGGCGATCCCCCGCCCGGTGGAGGAGACGGTGATCCAGGCCATGAAGCGATTGAACGCCACCTATCCCATGCTGGAGAAGTCCCGTCTGCTGAATGAGACCTCGACCCTCATGGGGCAGCATGTGATGCAGGGCCGCCCGGCCCGGGAGGTGATCGATGAACTGGAAGCCGTCTTTGCCCGCCACTATGCCAGTCTGAGCGGGGAGGAAGAATGATCCCGGTCCTGCAGCGGTGGTATGACCGCCACTTCTCCGATCCCCAGGTGGTGATCCTGGCCTTCCTGTTGATCCTGGGGTTCGCCGTCGTCATCTTCGCCGGTCGGCTCCTGGCTCCACTGCTGGCCAGCGTCATCTTCGCCTATCTGCTGGAGGGGGCCGTGCGCCACCTGCAGATGTGGCGCCTTCCCCGCATGGTGGCGGTGATGCTGGTGTTTCTGGTGTTCCTGGCCCTGCTGGTGGCCACCCTGTTGCTGGTGGTGCCCGTGCTCGCCCAGCAGATCACCCAGTTGGTGGAGGAACTGCCCAACATGGTGGCCCACGGGCAGAATCTGCTGTTGCAGCTGCCCGAGCGTTACCCCCAGATCGTCTCCGAGGAGCAGGTGCGGGAGATCATGGGGGCGATCCGGGCCCAGTCCATCGCCCTGGGTCAGCAGGTGGTGAACCTCACCCTGGCCTCGGCCATGCATATCGCCACCATCATGGTCTATCTGGTGATCGTGCCCCTGATGGTCTTCTTCCTGCTCAAGGACCGGGATGCCATCCTGGGCTGGATCACCGGTTTCCTGCCCCGGGACCGCGGCCTGGCCAACGAGGTGTGGGAGGAGGTGAACCTGAAGATCGCCAGCTATGTGCGGGGCAAGTTCATCGAGATCCTCATCGTCTGGGCCGCCAGCTACCTGACCTTCCTGTTCCTCGACCTCAACTACGCCCTGCTGCTGTCCTTTATGGTGGGGATCTCGGTGATCATCCCCTACGTGGGGGCGGCGGTGGTCACCCTGCCGGTGGCCATGGTGGCCTATTTCCAGTGGGGCATGGAGAGCGAGTTCACCTATGTGCTGGTGGCCTATGCCATCATCCAGTTCCTGGACGGCAACGTGCTGGTGCCGTTGCTGTTCTCGGAGGTGGTGAACCTGCACCCGGTGGCCATCATCGCGGCGGTGATCCTCTTCGGCGGGCTGTGGGGGCTGTGGGGGGTCTTCTTTGCCATCCCCCTGGCCACCCTCATCCAGGCGGTGATCCGGTCCTGGCCCCGCTACGGGGAGGATGAGGGGCACGGGCAGGAAGGGGGCGCGGGGTAGATCCCGGTCCA
>JBKGXY010000131.1:0-5873 GCA_046546415.1 Ectothiorhodospira sp. | reverse complement strand
ACCAAGTTCCGGGACGAGATCCGCCCCCGGTTCGGCGTCATGCGGGCGCGGGAATTCATCATGAAGGATGCCTACTCCTTCCATGCCGACGAGGAGAGCCTGCAACAGACCTACCAGGCCATGCACGCGGCCTACAGCCGCATCTTCCGGCGCTGCGGCCTGGATTTTCGCGCGGTGCAGGCGGACACCGGTGCCATCGGCGGCCAGGGGTCCCACGAGTTCCACGTCCTGGCGGATTCCGGCGAGGACGACATCGCCTTCTCCGATGAGGGCGACTACGCCGCCAACGTGGAGCTGGCCGAGGCGCGTCCCGCGTTGCAGGAACGCCCCGCCCCCACCGAGACCCTGCGCATGGTGGACACCCCCGGCGTGCGCACCATCGCCGACCTGACCCGGGACCATGGCCTGCCGGTGGAGAAGACGGTGAAGACCCTGGTGGTGGCCGCCTCGGAGGAGACCCATACCCAGCTGGTGGCCCTGATCGTGCGCGGCGACCACGAACTCAACCCCCTCAAGGCCGAAAGGCTCCCCCAGGTGGCCGCGCCCCTGCGCATGGCCTCCGAAGGGGAGATCCGCGCCGTGATCGGCGCCAGCCCTGGCTCCCTGGGGCCGGTGAACCTGCCCATCCCCTGCGTGGTGGACCGCAGCGTCGCCCTGATGACCGATTTCGCCGCCGGGGCCAACCAGGATGAACGTCACCTGTTCGGCATCAACTGGGACCGGGACACCCCCCTCCCGCCGGTGGCGGACCTGCGCAACGTGACGGAGGGCGACCCCAGCCCGGACGGCCGGGGCCGGCTGATGATCCGCCGGGGCATCGAGGTGGGCCATATCTTCCAGTTGGGGGAGAAATACAGCCGCGCCCTGGAGGCCACGGTGCTGGACGAACAGGGCCGAAACCGGACCCTCGCCATGGGCTGCTACGGCATCGGCGTCTCCCGGGTGGTGGCCGCCGCCATCGAGCAGAACCACGATGACCGGGGCATGATCTGGCCCGAGGCCCTGGCCCCGTTCCAGGTGGCCCTCTGCCCCATCAACGCCCACAAGTCCCAGCGCCTGCGGGAGGCCGTGGATGCCCTCTATGAACAACTCTGCGCGGAGGGCCTGGAGGTGCTCTATGACGATCGCGGCGCCCGCCCGGGGGTCATGTTCGCCGACATGGAGCTCATCGGCATCCCCCACCGGGTGGTGCTGGGGGAGAAGGGACTGGATGCCGGGGAGGTGGAGTACAAGGGCCGCCGGGACAGCGAAGCGACCCGGGTGCCCCTGGAAGGGCTGGTGGCCTTCCTGAGGGGGCGCATGACCGCCTGAGATGGAGATGGGCCACGGGGGGCGCCCCCTGGGGTCATGAACCTTCTTCCGTACCCAGGCGCCCCATGAGGGCCCCGATGGCCCGTTCGAAGACGGGGGTATCCTCCGCGACCCGGGCGCGTCCGGAGCGAAAGGCCAGGGCCAGGGCCGGGACATCCATCTCCCGCACCTTCACCCCCCGGGCATTGACGAAGAGATAGCGGCCGCTGATGAGGCTCTTCCAGGAGAGCTTCATGCGCACGGGGGGGGCCTCCCCCTCTTCCCGGAACTCCAGCCAGGTGCCCTCCTCCAGCTCCCGGGCCGCCAGGGTGTGCAGGTCCTCCGTCTCCCCGCCGGCCGGGGCCTCTTCCCCGGGGACGGCGAACCGCCCCTCGGCGATCCGACGGTTGATCTCCTCCACCTTGCGGGCCATGAAGCTGCGCCCGTCCGTGGGCGATACGGGGGATGCCCCGGACGGGGGCACCCCCTGGGCATCCGCGGCCCCCCCGGCAGACCCGGGGGATGCCTGCCCGGGTTCCGCCGGACGGCGCACCAGGCGGGCGTGCTCCCGGGCCAGCAGATCCAGCAGGGCCTGGCGCTCCCCCGCGGGCAGGGAGATCCGGTCCATCCCCTCCTGGAGACCCTGGAGCAGCGAGGGCAGCAGGGCCGTGAGCTGTTCCCGCTCCGCGCGACCCGCCTTGGGGATGAGACTCCAGACCAGGAGCGAGGCCACGTTCAGGGCCTGCTGCCAGTCCTCACCGTCGGCCCCCTCCTCCCGGCCGATGCGCACCAGAAGGTCCTTCCAGGCCCCCTTCAGGAAGGCCGCCACCGGCGGCGGCAGGGGCCGGTCCTCCATCAACTGCGCCACCGCCCCCTCGGCCATCCCCTGGGTCAGCAGGGCCTGATCCCGGTCCTGCTCGGCCTGCGTGATGGAGGCCTCTTCCCGGGCCGCCGTCTCCCGGGCCTGGTCCAGCAGTCCCCGCAGGGCCTCCAGGGCCTCTTCGAATGCGGCCGCATCACCGTCGGCGTCATCCACCAGGCGCTCCACCAGGGCCTCCAGGCGCCGGTCGCCCCCCGCCTCCCACCAGGCCACGTCGACCCGGGAGAGTTCGTTGAGGAACCGGCGCACCGGATGGCGGCGCTGACTGAAGAAGCTCTTGTCCAGGATGGCCACCTTGAGCACAGGGATCTGCAGGCGACCGATGAGGGCCCGGGCAGGGGCCGGCAGATGGGGATCATCCAGGAGGAAGTCGAAGAGCATGGCCACGATGTCGATGGCCGACTCGTCCATCCCGCTCAGGGCCACCGACTGCCCGCCGCCGGGATCCAGGACCCCCAGCACCGCCCCCTTGAGATCCGTGCCAGGGAAGGGCCCCTCCGAACCGGTGGCCGGGAGGCGGGACAGGGCGACCGCCAGCGACCGGGGGTCGGCCACGCCCCCGCCACCACCCGGGGCCGTGCCCCCCGGGAAGGCCGATGATGCCCCGGCCCCGGAGGGGGCGCCCGGAACCGCGCCCCCCGGGGCGGCCCCACCGCCACGATGCCGGGTCAGGCGCTCCAGCAGGGCGACCAGGTCCCCGCTTTCATCCCCCTCCTCCCCACCCGGTGAACCGGCGGGGGCCCTCTCTGCGTCCCCATCACGGCGCGGGGTGCCACCCCGGTGCTGCGGCCCCTGGCGCAGGTCCGGCAGGATGCCCCGCCCCGCCAGATAGGCGTTCACCTCCTCATACAGGGGGCCCAGCCGGGAGGCCACGTGCTGGTCGAAGAGCTTGAAGAGCACCAGACGGATGCGGATCTCCAGTTCCAGGGCCCGAAGGGCCTCCCGGAAGGCCTGGCAGCAGACCCCCGGATCCAGGGGATGCCCCCCTTCGCCCAGCGGCGGGCGGTGCAGCACATGTCCCAGGCGATGCTCGATGCCGTGAAGCGCCGTCGGGTACGCACGCCGCACCTTGCCCGCCATGCCGTCCACGGCCAGGTTTTCCTCCAGTTCGTCGGCCCCCACCAGGGTCAGGGTATCCAGGCCCCCGGCATCGGGCCCGGGTCCCGCGGGGGAAGCCGGGGCGGGGCGCTGCAGGAGACTGTCGAAGCCCCGGGCCAGCTGCGTGATGTATTCGCTCTCGACGGTGGAACGCTGCCGCCTCAGGGCCCGCATGGCCTCGAAATAGGCACCCTGGCGATGATTGTCCTCCGCCTTGTCGGCCAGCCGGAAGAGGGTGTCGTCCGCCTGGTCCAGCATCGCCTGGAGCAGGGGCTGCACATGCCGCATCGTCAGGTTGCGGCAATGACCCACCACCTCCCGGGGTGCGGGTGCGCCCGCGGTCCGGGGGGTGGACCGGAAGGCCACGACATTGTCTTCAGCCTTGCTGTTCATGGCGTACCCCGGCACGATCTGGGGGAGAGAGACGGGCGGCCTGCCCGCGGGTTGACTTGGGCAGTATATCGTCCATAGTTTGGGGATACGACCCGCCCAGAGATCCATTTTCCCAAAGGATCAAGCACATGAACGCCCCATCCGACCAGCGGCCGAAGATGGGCGACCTGGTGAGGGAGGTCTCCCGGCTGGTGTCGCCCCCGGAGATCCTGGTTCGCCTGCGCCAGTCCCTGGAAGACCGGGACCACTCCGCGCACAGCCTGGGGGCCATCGTCACCCAGGATCCGAACCTGAGCGCCCAGGTGCTGCACCTGGCCAATTCCCCCATGTACGGCCTCGCCCACCGGGTGGACACCCTCTCCCGGGCCGTATCGGTGATCGGCACCCGGGCCCTCTATCACCTGGCCCTGGCGGTAAGCGCATCGGACACCTTCTCCCGCCTCCCCGGCGGATCGCTCAACGTGGCCGTCTTCTGGCGCCACAGCGTCTTCACCGCCCTGATGGCCCGCACCCTGGCCCAGCGCTGCCGGGTACTGCACCCGGAGCGGCTGTTCGTGGCGGGCCTGCTACACGATGTGGGCAGCCTGGTGCTCCACGGCCAGCGGCCCGAGCTCCTGCGCCAGGCCCTGCTGGCCTCCCGGGGGGACGAGACGCGGCTGCTGGCGCAGGAGCGGGCCCTGCTGGGCTTCGATCACGCCGACCTGGGGGGTGCCCTGCTGGGCCTATGGGCCCTGCCCCCGGTGCTGCAGGAGGCGGTGACCTGTCACCACCGTCCGGCGCAGGCGCGCCGGGCGGGCCTGGAGACGGCCATCCTGCACCTGGCGGAGGCCCTGAGCAATCGCACCGGGGAGGGCAGCTTCAGCGAACTCGGGGGTTTCGAGGCCCCCGTGGACGAGGGCGTCTGGGAGACCCTGGACATCGAGGAGGGGGAAACGGACGACCTCTGGAACGAGGTGACCCCGCAGTTTCTGGAGATCCTGACGGTCATCCTGCCCCGCGCCCGGGCCTGAGCCCCGGCGGGATCAACGGGTATCGAACCCCTCGGCCACCTCCCCGTCGAAGGGCTCGCAGGTCACCGCCGTCACCCGGGCCGCCGGGGGACCCTCCCAGAGCCAGGACCGGAGGGCCTCCAGGGCCCGGGCCTCACCGCGGGCCACCACCTCCACGTCCCCATCGGGGAGATTCATGGCATGGCCGCTCAGACCCAGTTCCAACGCCCGGGCCCGGGTGGAGGCGCGGAAGTACACCCCCTGCACCCTGCCGCGGACGCGGCAGCGGATCGCCTGCACGCTCTCCTGGGACATGGAACGTTCCTCCTCACGACGAAAGACGCCCCGCAGCGATGGGGGCACGGGACAGGACGGCCGGGGGTCCCCTTCAGTCGGCGGACTCGATGCGGGCCTCGATGGCGGCGCGCTTGGCCTCCAGGGCCTTCTCCCGGGCCGGGCCGTATTCCCCGATCTCGAGGCGGGTCTCCGCCTCCTCCAGCAGGGCCCGGGAACGCCGGTAGCTCTCGGCCGCCCGTTCCCGGGCCCCGGCCTGTTCCGCCGCGCGCAGGGCCTGGCGGGCATCGCTCATCTCCTGCACCGGCGGCAGGGTGGCACAGCCGGAGACCAGCACCCACAACAGCGTCAATACGGCCCCGAGCCCCATGGCCGCAGGGGATCTGCGGCGAAAGGGCCGGACGAGGCGCGGATCAGGGATCGGGTTCACGTGGTCTTCGAGGTTCCCGGGAGGCGTGAAAGCACGCTAGCATCCGGGGGTAAAAGGGTCAAGACAACATGGGCCTACCGTACGAAGCTGCCGTGATTTGTAATCAGGGGCCCCCAGCCCCATTCCATGCCGCCCCGGGAGATACCCCGCCATGCCCCAGAGTGAAACCGAGATCCTGGTCCTGTACTACAGCCGCAACGGCGCCACGGCCCGCATGGCCCGGCACGTGGCCCGCGGGGTGGAGTCGGTGGCGGGGTGCACGGCCCGCCTGAGGACCGTCCCGCCGGTCTCCGCCACCTGCGAGGCCGTGTCCCCGGAGATCCCCGCAGAAGGCCCTCCCTATGCCACGCCGAGGGACCTGGCGGCCTGCGCCGGCCTGGCCCTGGGCTCCCCCACCCGTTTTGGCAACATGGCCGCACCGCTGAAACACCTGCTGGACCAGACCGGCGATCTCTGGTTCAGCGGGACACTGGCGGGCCGGCCGGCGGGGGTCTTCACC
>JBKGXY010000130.1:0-5884 GCA_046546415.1 Ectothiorhodospira sp. | reverse complement strand
CCTCACCGACGTCCTGGAGCGCACCCGGGCCGAGGAACGCCGACGGGCCCTGCGCGCCCTGCTCATGGATCCGCTAATGAACGCCCGGCATCCGGCGTTTCCCCTGGTGCGGCGGCATCAGAAGGCCCTGCGGGAGTGGCTGGGTAACGAAACCGGGTGGTATCTGCAGGTGGAATCCGGATTCGCGCGCCTGCACAAACGGCCCGCCGATCGATCCGATGCCACCCGCCCCGCCGTCCCCGGTAGCGGTGCCCAGGGCACCCCGTTCTCCCGGTCGCGCTACGCCCTGCTCTGCCTGCTGCTGGCCGACCTGGAACAGAGTGAACAGCAGATCACCCTGGGGCGACTCGGCGAGCGACTCATCCAGGCCGCGGCGGATCCGGCCCTGGAGGCCGCCGGCCTGCGTTTCAGCCTGGAGGGGCGGGAGCAACGCCGGGATCTGGTGGCCATCGTCCGCCTGCTGCTGGAGCGGGGCGTGCTCCAGCGGGTGGCCGGTGACGAGGAGGCCTTCGTGCAACACGGCCTGGAGAACGACGTTCTCTATGACATCGATCACCGCATGCTGGCCGCCCTGCTGGTCACCGTGCGGGGGCCCTCGCTGGTGGCGCTGGAGGGGGATTGCGAAGGGCTCGGGACACGCCTTGAGGCCATCAGCGAGGCGTTCATTCCCGATACGGAGGACGGACGGCGCCGCGCCCTGCGCCAGGGACTGACCGCACGCCTGCTGGATGACCCGGTGGTCTATTGGGACGACCTGGACGAGGATGCCCGCCAGTACCTGGCCAACCAGCGGGTCGCCATCACCCGGCGCATCGCCGAGGCCACCGATCTGATCCCCGAGATCCGCGCCGAGGGCGTGGCCATGGTGGACCCTCAGCGCAGCCTCAGCGACCGGCACATGCCCCACGAGGGCACCGAGGGCCATGTCACCCTGCTGGTGGCGGAGCGGCTGGCCACCTCGCCCGGGGATCAGCCCTTGACCCTGGAGCAGGTCTCCGGCTGGATCGTCCAGTGGCGCCGGATCCACGGCCGCCACTGGCGACGCTCCGCCACGGAGCCGGGGACGGAACATGCCCTGGCCCGGCAGGCCGTGGAGCAGTTGAGCGGCCTGCGCCTGGTGCGCATGCATGCCGATGGCCGCATCGAACCCCGGCCGGCCCTGGCCCGGTTCGCCGTGGACGGCGCCCCCTCCGGTGGGGGATCCGCCGGCCTGGACATGGAGCACGAATCCCCATGACCTCCCTCCCGATCCCCGCAAAGGACCGCTGGCAACCCCTGCGCATCGGGCTGGTGGACCTGTTCCATTACGATCACGAGGAATTCCGTTTCCACGACGGCCGTCTCCTGCTGAGAGGCAACAACGGCACGGGCAAATCCAAGGTCATGGCCCTGACCCTGCCCTTCCTCCTGGACGGCCGTGTCACCCCCAGCCGGGTGGAGCCGGACGGGGATCCCAACAAGCGCATGGAATGGAATCTGCTCATGGGGGAGGCCGGCGAACGCCTGGGATACACCTGGATCGAATTCGGTCGCCTGAGGGAGGGCAGCCCCGAATACCGCACCCTGGGTTGCGGCCTCAAGGCCGTTGCCCAGAAACGCCTGCAATCCTGGTTCTTCATCACCCCGCAACGGGTGGGCGAGGACCTGTTCCTGGTGGAGGACGGCCGCACCCTCACCCGCGACCGCCTCCTCCATGCCCTGGGCGAACGGGGACAGCTTCACGATCAGTCGGGACAGTACCGGCGGGCGGTGGACGAACAGTTGTTCCATTTGGGCACCGGGCGTTACGAGGCCCTGCTGGACCTGCTGCTGCAATTACGCCAGCCCCAACTCTCCAAGCGTCCGGACGAATCCCGGCTCTCCATGGCCCTGACCCGGGCCCTCCCTCCCCTGGATGCGGACATCGTCGCCGACGTGGCCGAGGCCTACCGCAACCTGGATGCCGAGGCCGACGAGACCCGTGGTCTGGAGGAGGCCCATCAGGCGGTCACCGAGTTCCTGCGTCATTACCGCCAGTACGCGGCCATCGCCACCCGGCGCCGCGCGGCCGGGGTCCGCACCGCCCACAGCCGTTATGAGGAAATCCGGGCAACCCTGGGGCGCCAGCGCAAGGAACTGACCGAGGCCCGGGCCCAGGAAGAAACCCAGGAGCAGCGGCGGGAACAACTGGAAGAGGCGCTGCAGGCCCTGGAGCAACAGCGCCAGACCCTGCGGGACAGCCCGGCCATGCGCTCCGCACGGGACCTGCAACAGGCCGAGGACGATGCCAGGCAACGTCGCGAACACGCGGACTCCCGGGAGGCATACCGCAAGCGTTCGGAGCAACGCCAGATGCACCAGGAGCAACGGCAGGAAAGGCAGGCCCGCAGGGCCGAAACGGCCGGGGAAGCGCTGCGCCAGCTCCTGGACGACATGGCCCAGAACGCATCCCAGGCCGGTTTCCAGGACCTGCACACCCAGGAGGTGCAGCACCTGGAAGAGGCCGGGACTGCGGCCACCCTCCCAGACCGGCTCCGAAGCCACCTGAACCGGCGCCTCGAAGGGGTGCAACTGCTGACGACCCACAACCAGGCCCTGGGCGAGGCGGAGAGGCAGGTGGCCTGGGCAAGGCATCACTGGCAGCAGCAGCAGGAAGATCGGGACCGCCTGGACCGGGAGATGCAGGCGGCCCGGGAGCGTACCGAAACGGCGGCGAAGGACCTGCTGGCCCGCTGGCGGGATCACCTGTACGGGCTTGGCGAACTGCAGCTGGATGATCCCGAAGCCCTCCTGGCCCGGCTGGAGGACTGGATGGAACACATGCAGGGCCCCCATCCGGCGGAAACCGCCCTGGAGGAACGGCGCAGCCTGCAGCTGAACCACATCGCCGCAGAGGTCGCCGACCGGCACTCCAGGCAACAGATCCTGGAGGAACAGCTTGGCCTGCTGCAGGAGGAACGGGAGGCCTTGCAAAGCGGCCGGGAAATCGCGCCGCCGGCCCCCCATACCCGGGATGTCGCATCCCGCGAGGGCCGTGCCGGGGCCCCCCTTTGGCAGCTGGTGGACTTCCGGGACCCTGTCCCGGACCCCGACCGCGCCGGGCTGGAGGCCGCCCTGGAGGCGGCGGGCCTGCTGGACGGCTGGGTGATGCCCGAGGGAGAGATCCGGGACCCGGACACCCACGACACCCTGCTCACGCCAGAGGCCCCCATCCCGCATCGCCATCTGGGCTCCGTGCTCCTGCCGGCGATGGAAGGTCCCCGGGACGGCCCCCCGCCGGTATCGCCCGAGGTGGTGCACGGCATCCTGGCGCGCATCGGACTGGGCCCGGAGGCCCCCGAGGACCCGGCCCCTGCCTGCCGGGTGAGCGAGACCGGGCAGTGGCAGCTGGGCCCCGCCCGGGGCGCCTGGAACAAGCCGGCCTCGCGCTACATCGGCCATGCCGCCCGGGAGGCCGCACGCCGCGCCCGTCTGGCGGAGATCGACGCGGAACTCCAGGCCTGCCGGGACGCCCTGGAAGACCTCACCCGGGCCCTGGAGGCCCTGGAGGCCCGCCGTCACCGCATCCACGCCGAATGGCGCGACCGACCCGATGACACCCCATTGCGGGAGGCCCATGCCCGGGAGGCCTCGGCCCTGAAGGCCCTGGAGGACCAGGAGGAACGCACCGAGACCGCCCGAAAGGCCCTGGAGCAACGGCGTCAGGAGGAGGCGCAGTGTCGTCAGCAACGGGACGAGGTGGCGGCCGATCTGTCCCTGCCCACCTCCGAGGAGGCCCTGTCCACCATCCGGCAGTCCCTGGCGGACTATACCCGGCAGTGCGATCGCCTGCCCTCCGCCCTGCAGACCCGGCAACGGGAGCGGGAACACCTCCAGGAACTGCAGGAGGAACGGGAGGAGGCCCGCCGGGAGACCCTCCAGGCGACGGAACAGGCCCGCGAGGCACTGCGACAGGCCCGGGACGCCGAGACACACCGCGACACCCTGCGCGAGACCGTCGGCGCCGATGTGGAGGCGCTGCAGCAGCGCCTGACCGAGGTGGATGCCCATTCCCGGGAGATCGAAGGCGAACAACAGCGGCTGCGCCAGGAGGTCAACCGGATCCTCAGGCAGATCGGCGGACTGGAAAAGGACATTGACCATGGCGAACAGCGCCTCCGGGAGACGGGAGCGCAGCGGGAAGAGGCCATCGGTGCGCTCCGCGCCCTGGCCGGGGCCGGCCTGATCCCCCTGGCCACGGGGGATCGGGTGTCCGTGGAAGACGGGGCCTCCTGGGCCCCGGAAGCGGCGGTCCACCTGAGCCGCCGGCTGGAACAGACCCTGTCCGATGTGGACGACGGAGAAGGCGCCTGGCAACGTCACCAGAAGGGACTGCACCAACACTTCGTCACCCTGCAGGCGGCCCTGGGCCGGCACGGCCACGATGCCCACGCCGAACAGCAGGGGGATCTGCTCCTGGTGGGGATCGTCTTCCAGGGCAGGCATCAGGGGCCGGACCGCCTGGCCGGGGAACTGGAGCAGGAGATCCAGCGACGCAGGGAACTGCTCACCGCCCGGGAACGGGAACTGGTGGAGAACTACCTGATCGATGAGGTGGCCAGTCACATCCAGATGCGCCTCATGGAAACGGAACGACAGGTGCAGCACATCAATGAGGAACTGGCACAGCGCCCCACCAGCACCGGCATGCGTCTGCGCCTGCGCTGGCACCCCCTGGCCGAGGGGGAGACCCAGGCCGGCCTTGCCACGCCGGCGGGCCTGGAGGTCACCCGGGAACGGCTGCTGCGCCAGAACATGGATGCCTGGTCCGCGGAGGATCGCCGGGCGGTGGGGGAGTTCATCCAGGCCCGCATCCGCGAGGCCCGTGAAAGCGAGGAAGGGGGCGCCCTGCAGGACATCCTGGAGCGCGCCCTGGATTACCGTTACTGGCATCGCTTTACCGTGGAGCGCTGGCAGAACGGCCGCTGGCGCCCCGCCTACGGCCCCGCCTCCGGAGGGGAAAGGGCCCTGGTGATCACCCTGCCCCTGTTCGCCGCCGCGGCCAGTCACTACGGCAGCGCCCATCCCTCGGCCCCCAGGATGATCATGCTGGACGAGGTCTTCGCCGGGGTGGACGATGATGCCCGGGCCAAGAGCATGGGCCTGCTGGCCCAGTTCGATCTGGACGCCCTGATGACCTCGGAACGGGAATGGGGCTGCTACCCGGATGTCCCCGGCCTGGCCATCGCCCAGTTGAACCGTCGCGAGGGGGTGGACGCGGTGTATGTGATCCATTGGCGCTGGGACGGACGCCATCGCATCCGCGAGGCCGCCCCGGACACCCCGCTGGAGGCCGAAGCCGCCTCCACGACCGATGACGCCCAGCCCACGGAAAACGGACAGTTGTTTTGAGAACGGATCCCGCGCGACTGCAGCGCCTCCTGGGCGGTCCCGACTGCGAACGCCTGCGCAGCCGGCTGCGGGCGCGCCTGGCCCGGGGCGGCGGGGACCGGATCACCCTCACCCGCAGCACGCCCGAGGAACGTGAACGGATTGAGCGGCTGCTGGGACGCCCGCCGCGCAGGGGGGACACCCTGCGCATTTCCCTTGTGGAACTGGAAGGGGTCCTGCGCCATGCCGGCATCGCACCGGATCTGCGAAGCGCCCTGGAGGCCCTGGATGGCCCCATCGTCGACCCCCGGGAAAGGCGGGAGGCACAGCAGGCGCGCTGGGCCGAGGTGGTGGACGCGGCCCGGGACCGGGCCGCGTCCCTGGGGCTGGAGGCCTGGCTGGAGGAACTGGGGAACCGTGGACTGCTCCGACGCCTATCGCGCAACACCCCACAACAGGCCGCCGGACTTCTGGACAGGAGCCTCAGGGTGCTGGAGCAGCTGCCTGGCGGCGGCCTGAACCGCAGCACCCTGGC
>JBKGXY010000129.1:0-5925 GCA_046546415.1 Ectothiorhodospira sp. | reverse complement strand
AGATCCGGCTGGTGCGGGAGAAGCTGGGCTGGAGCCACGAGCCCTTCGTGGTTCCCGATGAGATCTATGCCGGCTGGGATGCCCGGGACAAGGGGCGTCAGGCGGAGTCCGACTGGCAGGCCCGCTTCGAGGCCTACTGCGCCGCGCATCCGGACCTGGCCGCCGAGTTCACCCGCCGCATGGCCGGTGATCTGCCCGCCGACTGGGAGGAGAAGGCAACCGCCTTCATCCGCCAGACCGTGGAGAAGGCCGAGAAGGTGGCCTCCCGCAAGGCCTCGCAGCAGGCCATCGGTGGCTACGCCCCCGTCCTGCCGGAGATCCTGGGGGGTTCCGCCGACCTGGCCGGTTCCAACCTGACCCTCTGGCCCGGGGCCAGGGGCCTCAGCCGCGAGGTCTCCGACGGCAACTACATCTATTACGGCGTGCGCGAGTTCGCCATGGCCGCCCTGATGAACGGCATCGCCCTGCACGGCGGCTTCATCCCGTATGGCGGCACCTTCCTGATCTTCAGCGATTACGCCCGTAACGGCCTGCGCATGTCGGCCCTGATGAAGCAGCGGGTGGTCTATGTGCTCACCCATGACTCCATCGGCCTGGGCGAGGACGGCCCCACCCACCAGCCGGTGGAGCAGGTGTCCAGCCTGCGGCTCATCCCCAACATGTCCCTGTGGCGCCCCTGCGACGCCGCCGAGACGGCGGTGGCCTGGAAGCAGGCCATCGAGCGCCGCGACGGACCCACCGCCCTGATCCTCTCCCGCCAGGGTCTGCCCCCGCAGACCCGGGACGAGGTGCAGATGGCCAACGTGGCCCGCGGCGGCTACGTCCTGCGGGACACCGATGGCACCCCGGAGGCCATCCTCATCGCCACCGGCTCCGAGGTGGCCCTGGCCATGGAGGCCGCCGAGGCCCTGGCGGCCAAGGGCCGCGGGGTGCGCGTGGTGTCCATGCCCAGCGTGGATGTCTTCGAGGCCCAGGACGCCGACTACCGCGACGCCGTGCTGCCGCCCTCGGTGCGTGCCCGGGTGGCGGTGGAGACCGGCGCCACCGCCGGCTGGTACAAATATGTGGGGCTGGAGGGCCGTGTCGTGGGCATGGACTGCTTCGGTGAATCCGCCCCCGGCGGCGCCCTCATGGAGTACTTCGGGTTCACCGCGGACCACGTGACCCGCGCCGTGGAAGAGGTGCTGGGCTGAGCCCGCTGCGGGAACCACAAACGGTTTTTTCGGAATGTTTTCCAGGTAAACGATGAAGTTGGAGAATCGAGCGTTATGACGATCAAAGTCGGAATCAACGGTTTCGGGCGCATCGGCCGCATGGCCTTCCGGGCCATCGCCCGTGAGTTCCCGGAGCTGGAAGTGGTGGCCATCAACGACCTGCTGGAGCCGGACTACCTGGCCTATATGCTGCGTTACGACTCGGTGCACGGCCGTTTCGATGGCGAGGTCTCCGTGGAAGGCCAGCACATGGTGGTCAACGGCAAGCGCATCCGCCTCACCGCCGAACGGGATCCCGCCGACCTGAAGTGGGGGGACGTGGGGGTGGACGTGGTCATCGAGTCCACCGGCTTCTTCCTCACCGGCGAGACCTGCCAGAAGCACATCGACGCCGGGGCCCGCAGGGTGGTGCAGAGCGCCCCCTCCAAGGATGACACCCCCATGTTCGTCTACGGGGTGAACCACGCCGACTACGCCGGACAGTCGATCCTTTCCGCAGCCTCCTGCACCACCAACGCCCTGGCCCCGGTGGCCAAGGTGCTCAATGACCAGTTCGGCATCAAGCGCGGCCTGATGAGCACCGTGCACGCCGCCACCGCCACCCAGAAGACGGTGGACGGTCCCTCGCAGAAGGACTGGCGCGGCGGCCGCGGCATCCTGGAGAACATCATCCCGTCCTCCACCGGCGCCGCCAAGGCCGTGGGCAAGGTGCTGCCCGCCCTCAACGGCAAGCTCACCGGTATGGCCTTCCGCGTGCCCACCTCCGATGTCTCCGTGGTGGACCTGACGGCCGAGCTGGAGAAGGAGGCCGACTACGAGACCATCTGCCAGGCCATGAAGGCCGCCGCCGAGGGCGAGCTCACCGACGTGCTGGCCTACACCGGGGACAAGGTGGTCTCCACCGACTTCCGGGGCTTCTCCGCCCCCTCCATCTTCGATGCCGGGGCCGGCATCCAGCTGGACCCCACCTTCGTCAAGGTGGTGGCCTGGTACGACAACGAGTACGGCTACACCTGCAACCTGCTGCGCCTGGTGCGCCACGTGGGGCAGTAAGCCGGGTCCCGCCCTCCTCCCGCCCGCGGGAGGGGGGTGACCCTTTCCCGCGTGCAAAGGGCAGTGGGGGAGAGTCCTTCGCCGGGCCCCGGGGTCCGGCGAAGGGTTTTCCTAAAAAAGAATCGCCAAAACCATCAGAGGAGTCGTATCCATGTCCGTCATCAAGATGACCGACCTGAATCTCCGGGGGCAGCGGGTGCTGATCCGCCAGGACCTGAACGTCCCCGTCAAGGACGGCCGGGTCACCTCGGACGCCCGCATCCGCGCCAGCCTGCCCACCATCGAGCACGCCATGAAGGCGGGGGCCCGGGTCCTGCTCATGTCCCACCTGGGCCGCCCCGAGGAGGGGGTCTTCTCCGAGGCCGACTCCCTGGCGCCGGTGGCCGAACACCTCTCCGGCCTGCTGGGGCAGGAGGTGCGTCTGGTGCGGGACTACCTGGACGGCGTGGACGTGGCCGAGGGTGAGGTGGTGCTGCTGGAGAACGTGCGCTTCAACCCGGGGGAGAAGAAGGACGACGAGGCCCTGGCCCGCCGTTACGCCGCCCTGTGCGACATCTATGTCATGGACGCCTTCGGCACCGCCCACCGGGCCCAGGCCTCCACCCACGGGGTCGGCCGGTTTGCCCCCACCGCCTGCGCCGGCCCGCTGCTGGCCGCCGAGCTGGAGGCCCTGGGCAAGGCCCTGCATGAACCCCGGCGGCCCCTGGTGGCCATCGTCGGGGGCTCCAAGGTCTCCACCAAGCTCACCGTGCTGGAGTCCCTGTCCACCAAGGTGGACCAGCTCATCGTCGGCGGCGGCATCGCCAACACCTTCATCGCGGCCCAGGGGCACGACGTGGGCAAGTCCCTCTATGAGGCGGACCTGGTGCCGGAGGCGAAGCGCCTGATGGAGGCCGCCCGCGCTAAGGGCGGCGAGATCCCGGTGCCCACCGACGTCACCGTGGGCAAGGAGTTCTCCGATGCCACCCCCGCCGCCATCCGCGGTGTGGATCAGGTGGCCGCGGACGACATGATCTTCGACGTGGGTCCCGAGACCGCCGCCACCTACGCGGACCTGATGAAGAAGGCCGGCACCATCGTCTGGAACGGCCCCGTGGGGGTGTTCGAGTTCGACCAGTTCTCCGCCGGTACACGGGCCATGGGCGAGGCCATCGCCGAGAGCGACGCCTTCTCCATCGCCGGCGGCGGGGACACCCTGGCGGCCATCGACCAGTACGGCCTGTCGGATCGCATCTCCTACATCTCCACGGGGGGCGGCGCCTTCCTGGAGTTCCTGGAAGGCAAGACCCTCCCGGCCGTGGCCATGCTGGAGGAACGGGCCAGGGGCTGAAGCGGATCCGCCCGGATGGCAGCCGGCGGGGGGCATCACCGCCCCCGCTGTCACGGAACCGTTTCCGTGGGCTGGCATCCTGCATCCTGCTCAGACAGGGGCGGTGGGAATCCCGCCCGAACAGTGACCCGACGAAGGACAAGGCCCGAGATGCGAAGAACCAAGATCGTAGCCACGCTGGGACCCGCCACCGATGCCCCCCAGGCCATGCAGCGCCTGGTGGAGGCGGGCGTGGACGTGGTGCGGATCAACTTCTCCCACGGCGAGGCGGACGACCACCGCCGTCGCGTGGCCCTGCTCCGGGAGACCGCCCGGGAGAGCGGTCGCCTGGTGGCGGTGCTGGGTGACCTGCAGGGCCCCAAGATCCGCATCGCCCGATTCGCCGAGGGGGCCGTGGAACTGGAGGAGGGGGACGCCTTCACCCTCGATGCCGAACTGGGGCCCGCCGACGGCGACCGCAACCGGGTGGGACTCACCTACAAGGATCTGCCCGGGGATCTGCACGCAGGGGATGTCCTGCTGCTGGACGATGGCCGCCTGGTGCTGGAGGTGGAGCGGGTGGACGGCCCCCGGGTGCATACCCGGGTGGCGGTGGGCGGCACCCTGTCCAACAACAAGGGGATCAACCGCCAGGGGGGCGGCCTTTCCGCCCCCGCCCTGACGGAGAAGGACCTGGAGGACATCCGCCTGGCGGCGGAACTGGAGGTGGACTACCTGGCCGTCTCCTTCCCCCGCTGCGCCGACGACATCGTCACGGCCCGCCAGCGATTGCGGGACGCCGGTGGCCATGGGGCCATCTGCGCCAAGATCGAGCGGGCCGAGGCCGTGGAGGCCAGCGACGGGATCCTGGAGGCCACCGACGCCATCATGATCGCCCGCGGGGACCTGGGGGTGGAGATCGGCGACGCCGAGCTCCCCGGGGTGCAGAAACGCCTCATCCACGAGGCCCGCAGCCGCAACCGGGTGGTGATCACCGCCACGCAGATGATGGAGTCCATGATCACCAGCCCCATCCCCACCCGGGCCGAGGTCTTCGATGTGGCCAACGCCGTGCTGGATGGCACGGATGCCGTCATGCTCTCCGGCGAGACCGCCACCGGCCGCTATCCCCACAAGGCCGTGGCGGCCATGGGCCGCATCTGTGAGGCCGCCGAGCGCCAGCGCAGCGCCCGGGTCTCCACCCACCGCATGGACAGCTACTTCCTGCGGGTGGACGAGGCCATCGCCATGGCCACCATGTACACCGCCAACCACCTGGATGTGCGCGCCATCGCCGCCATGACCGAATCCGGGGCCTCGGCCCAGTGGATGTCCCGCATCAGCTCGGGCATCCCCATCTTCGGCATGACGCGTCACGCGCGCACCTGCCGCAAGATGGCCCTGTACCGGGGGGTCTACCCCATCCTGTTCGAGCCGGAGAATGAAAGCCACGCGGCCAACAACCGCCAGGTGGTGGCCATGCTGGAGGAGGCCGGTGTCGTGGGCGAGGGGGATCTGGTGATCATCACCAAGGGGGATCTCACCGGCGTGATGGGCGGCACCAACGCCATGAAGATCGTGCAGGTGGGGGCCCTCCAGGATTGCCCCGGATGACCCGGTCCCACCCCGATCCCCGCGGGGGGTTGTGAGGGCGGGGCGCACGGTGGACGATAGGCGGGTGATCCACGGATTGCCCGGACAACAACAGCGGATTTTTGAGTTTCGACTTCAAACGACCAAGAGGAGGTCCCTTTCATGGCCCTGATATCCCTTCGACAACTGCTGGATCACGCGGCCGAGCACGGCTACGGGATGCCGGCGTTCAACGCCAACAATCTGGAACAGGTGCAGGCCATCATGCAGGCGGCGAACGAGGTGGACGCCCCGGTGATCATCCAGGCCTCCGCCGGGGCCCGCAAGTACGCCGGAGAGCCCTTCCTGCGCCACCTGATCGTCGCCGCCGTGGAGCAGTATCCCCACATCCCCGTGGTGCTGCACCAGGACCACGGCTCCGAACCGGCGGTCTGCCAGGCCTCCATCCAGTCCGGCTTCACCTCGGTGATGATGGACGGCTCCCTCATGGCCGACATGAAGACCCCGGCCACCTATGAGTACAACGTGGACGTGACCCGCCGCGTGGCGGAGATGGCCCACTGGGTGGGGGTCTCCGTGGAGGGTGAACTGGGTTGCCTGGGTTCCCTGGAATCCGGCATGGCCGGCGAGGAGGACGGTTCCGGCGCCGAGGGCAAGCTCTCCCATGAGCAGCTGCTCACCGACCCGAACGAGGCCGCCCAGTTCGTCCAGGAGACCGGCGTGGACGCCCTGGCCATCGCCATCGGCACCAGCCAC
>JBKGXY010000128.1:0-5951 GCA_046546415.1 Ectothiorhodospira sp. | reverse complement strand
AGATGCTGGTAGTCCAGATGAGTGTAGATCTGGGTGGTGCCGATATCCGAATGACCCAACAACTCCTGCACCGCCCGCAGGTCCTGGGAGGACTCCAGGATATGGCTGGCGAAGGAATGGCGCAGCAGGTGGGGATGCACGTGACGGTCCAGACCCTGGGCCGTGGCATGGCGCGCCAGGCGCTGCTGCACGGCCCGGGGGGTGAGACGCCGCCCCCGGCGACCGACGAACAGGGCCGGCTCCCCGGGGGGCGCCCATTCCCCGCGCCGTGCGAGCCAGGCCTCCAGGGCCCCGCGGGCCTTGCGCCCCACGGGCACGGTGCGGGTCTTGCGGCCCTTGCCGGTGACCCGCACCGTGGCGTCCGCCAGATCCAGGCCGGTCACGTCCAGATCCGTCAGCTCCGCCAGGCGCAGACCCGAGGAGTAGAACAGCTCCAGGATGGCCCGGTCGCGCACCTGCAGCAGGGCATCCCCGGGCAGTTCCACCAGACGCGCCACCTGTTCCGCCTCCAGCACCTCCGGCAGGGGCCGGTGGGTGCGCGGCGCACGCACCCCCTGGGCGGGGTTGACCCCCACCACCCCTTCCCGGATGAGGTGGTTGAAGAAGCCGCGGATGGCGGACAGCAGGCGCTGCAGGCTATGTCCCGCGGCCCCGCCACGGTGGCGGGCCGCCAGGAGGCCCCGGATGTCGTGGGTCGTGACCCCGGGCCAGTCCACGACCCCATCCACAGGGCGAAGGTGGGCCCGCAGAAGGGCCAGGTCCCGCCGATAGGCGGCCAGGGTGTGGGGGGAGGCGGCCCGCTCCCGGGCCAGGTGGGTCAGATAGGCCTCGATCCAGGGATCCCCCGGGGAACCCCCCTGGTTGCTCATGCCGGGGCCAGCCGTCTCGACACGGCGTGGGAGACGATCTCGCCCAGGTACCCCAGAAAGAGGGTCCCCATGCCGGGATGGAACCGGGACGCATCCCGGCCGCCCAGGGCCAGCAGCCCCAGGGGATCCGAACCCTCCAGCAGGGGCACCACCACCGCCGAGCGGATCTCCGCCACCATCTCGTCCGGGAACAGGGCCTCCAGCTGCAGCTGAGAGAGGCGGCCGCAGAGGGGACGGCGATCCTCGAAGAGATGGGAGAACCCCTCGATCGCCGGGTCATCCCCCTGCACAAAGTGCATCCCGAGGGCGGGATCGCCGCAGATCCGGATCACCACGGCATCGGCATGGAACTCCGTGCGCAGGTGGTCCTGGGTGATCCCCAGGACGGTGTCCAGGTCCTCTGCTTCCATCAACTCCAGGGCCAGGTGGTGCATGCGCTGGCTCAGGCGTTCATTCTCCCGGGCCACCTTCACCAGCCCCATGAGCTTGCGCTCCAGGGTGTGGTTCTTCTCCCTCAGCACGGTGATCTGGCGCTGGATGAGGGAGACCGCGTCGCCGCAGGGATGGGGCAGGCGCAGGGTCTCCAGCAGCGGCAGGTGCCGCTCGAAGAAATCCGGATGCGCCCGCAGGTAGGCCTCCACCGAGTCCTCGGTAATGGGCTCCTCATCGAGCGCGCTCTTGCCTGGTGTGTTCATAGTTCAATCCGACCCGTAAAGACCGACTGTGCCGGGCCGGTCATCATGACCGGCGCGTCCTCGCGACCGGCCCACTCTATCACAAGCCGGCCACCGGGCAGATCCACCACCACGTGCCGGTCCAGCAGCCCCTGCAGGCAGCCACAGACCACGGCGGCGCAGGCCCCGGTGCCACAGGCCAGGGTCTCCCCCGCCCCGCGCTCGAACACCCGCAGGCGCACGTGCCCCCGATCCACCACCTCCATGAAGCCCACGTTGGCCCCACGGGGGAAGCGGGGATGGCGCTCGATGAGCGGCCCCAGACGTTCCACCGGGGCCGTGCGCACATCGTCCACCACCACCACCGCGTGGGGGTTACCCATGGAAACGGCACCGATCTCCAGGGTCTCGCCCGACACCTGCAGGGTGTGGGAAGGCGCGGCGGACGGGGCCTCGAAGGGGATCTCCCAGGGGACCAGACGGGGCGGCCCCATGTCCACCGTCACCTCCCCGTCCGGCTGCACCTGCAGGGTGATGATCCCGGCCGCCGTCTCCACCGGGATCCGCCTCTCCGTGGTGAGCCCCGCCTCGCGCACGAACACCGCAAAGCAGCGGGCCCCGTTCCCGCACTGTTCCACCTCGTTGCCATCGGCGTTGAAGATGCGATAACGGAAGGCGGCCTGCCCGGGGTTTCCCGGCGGTTCCACCAGCAGCACCTGATCGCAGCCCACGCCGGTGCGCCGGTGGGCCAGGAAACGGACCCGCTCCGGGGTCAGGGCCACCTGCTGGCGCACGGCGTCGATCACCACGAAGTCGTTGCCCAGACCGTGCATCTTGGTGAAGTGCAGTTCCATGGGCGAGAGCCTAAGGTTTTGCGGCGCGGGAGAAAAGCCCGAATGCGCACCCGGAGACCGGGCGCGATCCCAGGTTGCATTGGTATAGTGAGGGCCAGCCCCCTGCCGGACAAGGAAACCCCGAACATGACCGTATTCGAACCCCTCCCCGACCCCCTCAATCCCGACGGGGAGCTCCGCCGCGTGGGCATCGAGCTGGAGATGGCCGGCATCTCCCTGGAGGCCATCGCCTCGGCCATCGTGGAACTGTTTGGCGGGGAGCTCCGGGCCGACTCCCCCTTTGAACAGCATGTCACCGGCACCCGCCTGGGCGACTTCGGATTGGAACTGGACAGCGACCTGCTCAAGCGCAGGGAATACCTGGACTACCTGGAAAAGATGGGGGTGGAGGTGGATCGGGATGCGGAGCCCCATGCCCTGGAGACGGCCCTCTCCCAGATGGCCGGTCTGGTGGTGCCCCACGAGGTGGTGGCCCCCCCGGTGCCCCACGACGCCCTGCCGGAGCTGGACCGGCTGCGCCAGCGCCTGCAGCAGGCCGGTGCCAAGGGCACCCATGACTCCCTGTTCTACGCCTTCGGCCTGCAGATCAACCTGGAACTGGCGCATCTGGATGCGACTTCCATCCTGCACCACCTGCAGGCCTTCCTGGTGCTCTACGACTGGCTGCTGGAACACTCCCAGTCGGACCTCTCCCGGCGCCTGACCCCCTTCGTGGACCCCTTCCCGGAGACCTATGCCCGGCTCATCCTGCAGCCGGACTACGCCCCGGACCTGGAGGGGCTGATCGCGGACTATCTGATCCACAACCCCACCCGCAACCGTCCCCTGGACCTGCTCCCCCTGTTCGACCACCTGGCCCCGGAGCAGATCGAGGCGGCCCCCGTGGAACACCACCTGATCCATGCGCGGCCCACGTTCCACTACCGGCTGCCGGACTGCCGCATCGACGAACCCCAATGGGACCTGAACCTGCCCTGGGCCGGCTGGGTGGCGGTGGAACGCCTGGCGGCCCGGCCGGAGCGGCTGCAACGCCTGGCGGCGGAGTACCTGGGGCCGGAGCGGGAGGGCCTCGCCACCCGTCTGAAGGACTGGATGGCATGGCTCACCGGTTCCGGGACCTGACTTGATGAGGCTGCGTCCCCGCCCCCGCATCGGCGTCACCGGCCCCGACCGGGGCGGTCTGGCGGCCTGGATCATGACCGCCCGGGCCATCCGCCGCGCCGGCGGCCGGCCGGTGCGCATCACCCCGGCGCGGCGCCCCCCGCGCGGCCGACTGGATGGCCTGGTCATCGGCGGGGGGGCCGATGTGGACCCGGGGCTGTACGGGCAGGACCCACTGGCCCTGATGCGGGAGATCGACGCCTCCGAGGCCGCCACGGGGCAACGCCTGCTGGGCTTCCTGCCCTATCCCCTGCTCTGGCTGCTACGCCGCCTGCTGCGCACGAAACACCACGGCGGCGACCAGAAACGGGACCATCGGGAGAAGACCCGGATCCGCCGGGCCATGGCGGAGGACCTGCCCATGCTGGGCATCTGCCGGGGCATGCAACTGCTCAACGTGGTCCACGGCGGCACCCTGCACCAGGACCTGGAGGGCTTCTACCGGGAAACCCCCCAGGTGCGCAGCATCCTCCCCCGCAAGACGGTCACCCTGGCGCCAAACACCCGCCTGTCGACCCTGATCGGCCCCACCCCCCTGGCAGTGAACGCCCTGCACCACCAGGCCGTGGCCCGCCTGGGGCGGGGCCTGCGGGCCGTGGCCCGGGAACCCAGCGGCCTGGTCCAGGCCATCGAGGGCACCGGACCGGGCTTCGTGCTGGGGGTGCAGTGGCATCCGGAATACCTGCCGCAGAAGGCGCGGCATCAGCGGTTTTTCCGCGGCCTGGTGCGGGCCGCCCGCAGCCCGGGATGGGACCTTCACAGGCATGGATCCTCCCCACGGGATCCGTCTATCATGAGGTCTGATCACCGATCCCGTAAGGTCTCCTCCCGCCTTGACCCATTCCGTCTTTAACCATGTGGTGGCCGAGAAGGCCGTCCTGTACCGGTCCATCATGGGGATCTTCGTCGAGGCCAAGGCCCATTTCACCGTGCATCTGCGTCCCGAGGATGTGGGGCAACGGCTCGGGACGGAGCCCCTGGAAACGATCCAGGCGGCCCTGAACCAGCTGGTGCATTGGGGAAACCTGGAGGCGGACCCCGATACCGCCCGGGTCAGCACCGTGGAGGAGTTCTACCGTGCAAGCCATCTCTATCAGTTAACCCGGGCCGGAGAGGCCGCCGAACAGGCCCTCCAGGTGTTCGACCGCGAACTGGGCCGTCGCGGCGCCCTGCAGACCGTCGCCCTGGATGACATCCGCCTGAGGTTGCGTTCCCTGCTGCAACTCTCCCGCCAGGAACGCCCCGATCCCATGCAGGTCCAGCTCCTGCTCCGCGACCTCGCCCATGTGTTCACGGACCTGGCGGAGAACGCCCGCGCCTTCATGAGCGGTCTCTCCCGTACCCTGGAACTGCGCGGCCAGGAAGAAGAGGCCCTGATCGCCTACAAAGAGCGACTCATCGGCTATATCGAGCGCTTCATCGGGGACCTGACCACCTCCACCGCAGAGATCACCGGCATCATCCGGTCCCTGGACACCCCCGGGGAGCACGGCCGTCCCATCGATCCCCTGCTGGACCTGGCCTCGGAACGGGATCTGGAGGATCGGGCCCCGGACGTGGACGATGTCCGTGATCCGCAAACCATCCGTGCCGAACACCACCGGGAGGCCCGGGCCCATTGGGAAGGCCACTGGGAGGGACTCAAGCGCTGGTTCCTGGATCAGCCCCATGGCCGGGCCCAGGCGGCCCTGCTCCGCGCCCAGGCACGGCGCGCCATCTCGCAGCTGCTCGAGGCGATACAGCGCCTCAACGCCCGCCGCCTGGGGCGCAGTGACCGGAGCGCGGACTTTCGCACCCTCGCCCGATGGTTCCTTGAATGCGGGGACGACGGTCAGGCCCATCGCCTGTGGCGTGCCGCCTTCGGCCTGCATTGCGCCCGACACCTGGGCGTGGACCCGGATACCCTTGCCCGCTGGGAAGAGGCGCCGATCCCCCCGCAGACGCCCTGGCGGGAGGCACCCCCCCTTCGCATCAGCCCCCGCCTCAGGAGCACGGGCCGCTACGGCAAACGAGGGGCCCTGCCACGGTTGCGCCGACGCGGGCGGGAGAAGGATCTGCTGGCGGCCCAGGTGGCTCAGGAGGCCGAACAACTCCGCCAGGCCCGGGCCACCCTGGCCACGGGCGAAACCCTGCAACTCTCCACGCTGGGTCAGCTGGACCGACAGGCCTTCCACCTGCTGCTGCGCCTGCTGGCGGACGCCCTGTCCAGTGCCGAACGGCCCGATGCCCCCATCACCACCACCACGGGGGACGGCAGCCTGCGCATCGAACTCCTGCCCCTGGGGCCCGGGACGCAGGCCCGCATCCACACCCCCGACGGCATCCTCACCGGCCGCGACTACCGCCTGCGGGTCACCGAACTGGAATCCGCACCCTGATGACCACCCCCCACG
>JBKGXY010000127.1:0-6056 GCA_046546415.1 Ectothiorhodospira sp. | reverse complement strand
CAGAACCCAAGGCAGAACCCAAGGAAGAACCCAAGGCAGAACCCAAGGCAGAACCCGGGGGGGATGAGGATCTCTGGGATGCCCTGCTGCGGGACGAGGTCACCCCCGAACCGGAGTCCGGATCCCGTGGGGAGTCCATCCATGAGTGACGTGGACGATGCCGTTCCCGGGGACCTGCGCCCCGAGGCCCGCCACCAGGTCCTCGCCGAACGTCTGCACCGCTGCCGCGACCGGGTGCGGCATGCCCGGCCGGTGGTGGCCGAGGGCCGCCTGGTGCGCATGGTGGGACTCACCCTGGAGGCCGAGGGCTGCCAGGTCTCCGTGGGGGGGCGCTGTCGTGTGGTGAGTACCGGCAGCCACGAGGTGGAGGCGGAGGTGGTGGGCTTCTCCGGTGAGCGCACCTATCTCATGCCCGTGGGGGACGTGAGTGGCCTCACCCCCGGTGCCCGCGTCATCCCCACCCGCCACGCCCGTGAGACCCAGGTGGGAGAGACCCTGCTGGGCCGCGTCCTGGACGGCGCCGGCCAGCCCCTGGATGGCGGGCCCGTGCCCCACTGCGATGATCGGGTCTCGCTGCACGGGCGGCCCATCAATCCCCTGGCGCGGGTCCCCATCCGCGAACCCCTGGATGTGGGTGTGCGCGCCATCAACGGTCTGCTCAGCGTGGGCCGTGGTCAGCGCATGGGCCTGTTCGCCGGCAGCGGAGTGGGCAAGAGCGTGCTGCTGGGAATGATGACCCGTTACACCACCGCCGATGTCACGGTGGTGGGGCTGATCGGGGAACGCGGCCGGGAGGTGAACGAGTTCGTCCAGAATATTCTGGGTCCCGATGGGCTCTCCCGGGCCGTGGTGGTGGCCGTTCCGGCGGATCATCCCCCGCTCATGCGGATGCATGGCGCCATGCTGGCCACCAGCATCGCCGAGTACTTCCGTGACCAGGGGCGCAGTGTCCTCCTGCTCATGGACTCGCTCACCCGCTTTGCACAGGCCCAGCGGGAGATCTCCCTGGCCATCGGCGAGCCACCGGCCACCAAGGGCTACACCCCATCCGTCTTCGCCCGTCTGCCGCAGCTTGTGGAACGGGCCGGGAATGGGGACGAGGGAGGTGGATCCATCACCGCCTTCTACACCGTGCTGGCGGAGGGGGACGACACCAACGATCCCATCTCTGATGCGGCCCGGGCCATCCTGGACGGCCACGTGGTCCTTTCCCGGCGCATCGCCGACATGGGCCGCTATCCGGCCATCGACGTGGAGGGATCCGTCTCCCGGGTGATGAACGATATCGTCGACCCCGAACACATGCGGGTAGCCCGTCGTTTCAAGCAGATCTATGCGCATTATCAGCAGAACCGGGACCTGATCAGTGTGGGGGCCTATCAGAAGGGGTCCGATCCCCGGGTGGACGAGGCGGTGGCCATGTATCCCCGCCTGGAGGGCTATCTCCAGCAGGACATGGGGGAGTCCGTGGGTTTCGATGAGAGTCTGCAGTCCCTGCGGGAACTGATCCCCGGTAGCGATTCCGGGGGAAACGGGGGGGGCAGGAAACGCGGCGGGTCCGGCGTTCCGCTGCGGGCATCCGCCGGGAGTGAATCGACATGAACCGATCCAAGCGCATGGAGCCGGTGGTTCGTCTGGCGGACAACCATCAGCAGAATGCAGCCCGTCATCTGGGCACCTGGCAGCAGACCCTGGAGGAACGCTTGCAGCGCCTGCAGGAACTGACCGATTACCGGGACGAGTACGCCCGCCATTTTGAGGACCAGGCGGGCCGATGCATGACGGCGGTCTCGGTACGGGACTACCGGGTCTTCCTGGACCGGCTCAACGCCGCCATCGAGCAGCAGGGTCATCTGGTGCAGGCCGCTCAGGAAGAGGTGGATCGCAGCCGGGGTACCTGGGTCCGGGCCCGGGGCCGCACCGAGGTGCTCACCCGCCTGGTGGATCGTTTCGAGCGCGAGGAGCGTCACGAGATGGATCGCCGGGAGCAGGCGGAGCAGGACGATCGCCCCCGCCCCCGGGATTCCACGGATACCTGAACACACGGCAGAAGCGGAATATGGCCCGTTTCTTGATTGAGTAATTGTGATCCTTGACGAGATGGGGTTTGCCATCATGGACATGACCTTCACACAATGGGCCGCACTGCCCCGCAGTGGTTCCGGGGCCGATGGGGCGGCGACCCTTCTGGAATCCCTGCCCTCGGGGCTGCGGGACGAGCTGACCCGTGGCGGGGACTTCTGGGCCAATCTGCTGGATCACCTGCGGGAATTGCATCCGGAACTGCCCGAGGATCTGGACCCGGAAGGCCTCCTGGCCCTGTTGGGCCAGCCGGCTGCCGGAGCGGACCAGGAGGCCGCCGGTCTGCTCATGGGGCTGATGGCCCCGGTGGACGGGGATGGCAGCCCGGAAGGCGGTATCCTGCCGCTGAAGGGCGAGTCATTGCCTTCGGGGTGGGGGGAGGAGGACCTTTCGGGTAAGGAGGATCCCCAGGCCCTGCTGCTGCAACTTCTCGCCCAGCGCCTTCCGGCATCGGCGGCGCAGAACCAGGATGGCTCCGCTTCAGGCCGGACCGATGCCGGTTGGCAGCAGACCCTGCTCATGCGAGCCGTGGCGGGGCAGGAACCGGCCCTGCTCAAGGGCGAGGATGGGGGGCGGGGCCTGCGACTGGCCGAGGTACTGAATGCCCCGGCCACTTCCGCTCTGGGAGACGGAGGATTGCAACCGGCCTCCATGAGCCTGCTCCAGTCCCATGGGGCAGCCCCGCGCCCCCTGGGACTGGAGGTGCCTGTGCCCGTTTCGCAGCCCAACTGGAATGAGGCGGTGGGCAACCGGGTCCTGTGGATGGTGAATCAGAACGTGCAGGGAGCGGAGCTCAAGCTCAACCCACCCCAGTTGGGCCCTCTGGAGGTGCGCATCTCCATGGAGGGGGACCGGGCCCACCTGCAGTTCATGGCCCACCATCCCGCCACCCGGGAGGCCCTGGATGCGGCCATTCCGCGATTGCGGGAGCTGTTTGCCGACAACGGGGTGGACCTGGGCAACGTGGATGTCTCCCATCGCGAGGCCCAGGGGGGCGAGGCCAGGAGTGGCAAGGGGGAGGGAGGCGCCGGCAACCCCGGTGCCGGTGGTGGGGAAGGGGGAGGCGTGGATCCCAACCCGATGAACCACGGTCCCGCATCCGACCGTGATACCGGACTGCTGGATGCCTATGCCTGACGGTCCCGCACCCTTTCCCGCCCTGGATCCATTCCCCTCTCCATCCTGACGGATCACAGGGATCCCTGTCGTGGACGGGGACCCCTTCTGCCGCACCTTCCCCGGGAAATGCCTGCGGATCCCCCCACCGCGGGACCGGCGGGGGTGGGGCGTCGATCCACGGGGCGATCCTGCTCGCCATCTGCGTCATAATCCCCCACCATCGTCCTTCCTGCGCCGGTTTGCTGGCGGCCGGGCCGATCCCCTGGGTCGCTCCGGGCGTCAATCATCCGCCGTATCAGAGCGAGTCGATTCCCAACTCCTTGAAAATATGGACGATTGGAGTAATTTTTTTATGGCATGGGGATTGCTTTAATGGATAAAACGGAGACGGGACCATCATGGCCAAGAAACCCGAAAAGAAACTGAACCTGGATGCGGGCGGTGCCAAGCCCAAGAAAGAGCGGTTGAAGCTGATCGTCCTCCTCCTCGTCAGTTCGCTCCTGGCCGCAGGCATGGGCGGGGGGGCCGCCTGGTACTTCCTCGGCGAGGGACAGCTTCAAGACCCCTCGGAGCCTGAATCCCGGGAACCCCACTATTTCGCCCTGGACCCGCCGCTGGTGGTGAATTTCGAGGGCAACGGCCGGGTGCGCTTCCTGCAGGTGGGGGTGGTGCTCATGGCCCACGATCCCAGCGTCCTGGAGGCCGCCCGGGGGCACCTGCCGGCCATCCGCAATGATCTCATGCTCCTGTTCGGCGATGAGCGCTATGAGGACCTGCTGACCCCCGAGGGCAAGGAGGCGGTGCGTCAGGAGGCCCTGGAGGCCGTGCGGGAGGTGCTCATGGATCGTGGTAAGCCGGCGGATATCCAGGCCATCTATTTCAACAGTTTCGTGATGCAGTGAGGCGCGGTCATGGGCACGAATGATGTCCTCTCCCAGGACGAGATCGATGCACTGCTCCACGGTGTGGACAACGGTGCGGTGGATACCCAGGAGGACGAACTCCTGGCCCACGACGGGGTGGCCCGTCAGTACGACCTGACCACCCAGGACCGTATCGTCCGGGGCCGGATGCCCACCCTGGAGATGATCAACGAGCGGTTCGCGCGCTACATGCGCATCGGTCTGTTCGAGATGCTGCGCCGCTCCTCGGAGATCTCCGTGGGGGGGGTGAAGATGATGAAGTTCGGGGAATACGTGCACTCCCTCTATCTCCCCACCAGCCTCAACATGGTACGGGTCAAGCCCCTGCGGGGTACCGGTCTGTTCGTGCTGGATCCGAAGCTGGTCTTCATCCTGGTGGACAACTTCTTCGGCGGCGACGGGCGTTACCGGGCCAAGATCGAGGGGCGCGAGTTCACCCCTACGGAGCTGCGGGTGATCCGCATGCTTCTGGAGCAGGCCTTCGAGGACTACCGCAAGGCCTGGGCGCCGGTGATGGACCTGGAATTCGAGCACAGCCGCTCCGAGGTGAACCCGCAGTTCGCCAACATCGTCAGCCCCACGGAGGTGGTGGTGGTGTGCACCTTCCATGTGGAACTGGACGGAGGCGGCGGTGAGTTCCACATCACCCTGCCGTATTCCATGATCGAGCCCATCCGCGAGCAGCTGGATACCGGGCTGCAGAGTGACCGGGCCGACGTGGATGACCGCTGGGTGAAGGCCCTGCGGGAGGAGCTGAAGATGGTGGAGGTGGACCTGAGCGCCCGGCTTGCGGAGACCAGCCTCACCGTGGCGGAGATGATCAATCTCAAGGCCGGGGACATCATCCCCTTCGAGATGCCTGAGACCATCGTCCTCAAGGCCGAAGGCATCCCCGTGTACCGCGGGCGATTCGGCATGTCCAATGGCTATAACGCCGTCCAGGTGACAGGGCGCATCAAGCTCTGGAACTGATGACGAGGAGACCGACCCATGAGTGAAGAGAAAGAACAGGACAACAGCGCCGAATCCGTGGACGACGTCTGGGCAGCGGCCCTGGCGGAACAGGCCGAGGTGGAGGATGAGGAAGGGAATCCCGAAGAAGCCCCGGCGCAGACTGCCACCGACACCAAGGCCAAGGACGAGGCCGGAGCGGACCCGTCTGGCGCGGCCGCCGCGAAGGCGGAAACCAAGGGCGCCCAGGGCGCGGAGGGCGGGGACTTCGCAGGGAAGGACACCTCGCGCATGCGCGGCGGCGGGGCCGATGAGAGTGCCTCGGCCCTGGGGGCCTCCCATGTCTCCAAGGCCGAATTCGAGGATCTCATGGACGAGTCCAACCGCACCGGTAACCCGGATGTGAATCTGGACGTGATCCTGGACGTGCCGGTGACCATCTCCATGGAGATCGGCCGGACCAAGATCCCCATCCGCAACCTGCTGCAGCTCAACCAGGGCTCCGTGGTGGAGCTGGACCGCCTGGCCGGCGAACCCCTGGACGTGATGGTCAACGGTACCCTGGTGGCCCACGGCGAGGTGGTGGTGGTGAACGAGAAGTTCGGTATCCGCCTCACCGATGTCATCAGTCCGGCAGAACGGGTGAGAAAGCTCAAATGAGAGGCATGGCCAGGCTCAGGACACTTGTGACGGTCGCGGGGCTGCTGCTCCCGGCCGGGGTGGCCTCCGCCGCGGAGGGGGCGGAGGCCACCCCGGGGCTCGGGATCACCTCCGGAGGGGCGGCGTATCTGCTGCAGCTGGTCCTGGGGCTGGGTGTGGTGGTCGTCGCCATCCTGGTCCTGGGTTTCCTGTTGCGCCGCATGGGCGGTGTCGGTGGGCCTCTGTCCGGACAGTTCCGGGTGCTGGGGAGCGTCTCCCTGGGATCCCGGGAGCGCATGGTGCTGGTGCAGGTGGGGGAACAGCAGCTGGTGCTGGGGGTGG
>JBKGXY010000126.1:0-6120 GCA_046546415.1 Ectothiorhodospira sp. | reverse complement strand
AGAAACCGTCCAGCTCCTCCGTGGCCACACGGCGGGTGAAGTCCCCCTTCACCGCACCTTCCACCAGCACGGTGACCTGCCGCTCCACCTTCACCTCGTCGGTGCGGTCGTTCCACTCCATCACCGTGCCCAGGTGTTCCCCTTCCTGGTTGACGATGGGGTTGGCGATGAGCTGGAAGGTATGACCGCCGATGACGATCTCCCCCTGGTAGCCGGAACGGCTGTTCTCCATGCGCTGGCGCGCCTCCCCCAGCTTGTCCTGGAAGACGTCGATGGTGGTCCCTTCCAGGCGGTCCCCCTGGAACCCGGGCAGCTCCTTGCGGATGCCATCGCTGGCACGGCGGAACATGGTGGTCAGGGCCTGGTTGGTGTAGATGATCCGGGTCTGGGGATCCGCCACCAGGACGCTGGAGGAGACATTGTCCAGGGCGAAGCGGATGCGCAGGTTCTCCGCCGACACGCGCCGGGTCTCGGTGATGTCCGCGTTGAGCTTGGACTGCATGTCCGCCAGGTTGGACAGCACCTTGCCGATCTCGTCGTGCTGCGTGATCTCGATCTCGTTGTCCAGCTTGCCTTCGGAGATGCGATTGAAGTAACCCACCGCCCGGTTCAGGGGGCCGACGATGGCCCGGATGAGCAGGAATCCGATGACCGCGGCGATGAGCACGCCGGCGGCGATGAGGGTCACGGTCAGGTTGCGGGTGGTGTTGTAGGCATCCATGGCATGGCTGTACTCCTGTTCGCCCACCTCCAGCTGCAGGTCCAGCAGCTCCCGCGCCACCTCCACGGCGGCGTCGTAGCGGGGATTGGTCACCTCCACCATGCGCATGTTGGCCTCGGCGAATTCCCCCGCCTCGTAGAGGTTGCTGGTGGTGATCAAACCTTCGCGCACGAAATCCGCACGCAGCTCCGTGAACCGTTCGGCCAGGCGCTGCTCCTCGGGGGTGAGGTAGGTCTCCATGTATTCCGACCAGATCTCGCTGATCCTGCCGATGTTCTTGCGGACCTCTTCGGTATGCAGGGTGATGGGGTGATCGTGCAGACGGCTCTCCTCTATTCGCGGGTCGTGCATCGCCGCAAGGTTCAGCTGGATGATATTGGCCTGCATCAGGGCCTCGATGTCGGCGATCTGCTGGGAGGGGATCAGCCGGTCCTGATAGACCGTTCGAAGCCCTTCGTTGGCCCCCTGCATTCCGGCCAGCCCCATGGCCCCGATGATCACCAGCAGGATGGAAAGCAGCGCGATCACGAAGATCAGGCGCGCCTTGACACTAATGTTCTTGAGCAACGGTTCCTCTCCTTGCAGGCTGGATGGACTGCGGCACCTTGGTTTGTTCAATGACATCGGCCGCTGCCATCGATTCTTGAATCGCCATGGGGCCGCCGCCCAGTGTGGGGGATCGGCTTGGCGCAACAGCCATGCCGCGTGTTCCAGGATCTCGACCCCTTCCGCCACCACCTGTTTGTTGAAGGTGCGGGCCAGGCGTAGATGGTACGCAGTGCAGGCCCGGCGGACCATCCTTGTGTAACGGCCGTTCCGTCCCACTGGCCGGACGGGGTACGGGCCCATTAGGATCGGGGCCCCTGCCATCCCGCCGGAGGTCGCGATGTCCGAGGTCTTCGTCTACGGCACCCTACTCAGGGGGCTCCGTTTCCACGGGGCCCTGAAGGGGGCCACCTTCCTGGGTCCTGCCCGGGTCCTGGGCCGGCTCTTCGACCTGGGGCCCTATCCGGCCCTCACGGACGGCCCGGACCAGGTGTACGGTGAGGTCTACCGGGTGGATGCCGGGACCCTGGCCCGCCTGGACCGCATCGAGGACTTCGATCCGGGAGACCCCGAGGGCTCCCTTTACCGCCGCGTGGTCCGCCGCGCCTGGCTGGCGGACGGGGAAGCCCGCGATATCCAGGTCTATCTCTACAACGGCGTGGTGGATCCCCGGCGTCGCATCCCGCACGGGGACTACCGCCAGCATCACCAATCCGGCCGCAAAAGAGGTTGACGGACAATCAGGGGGATGCCTTGCATGGGATGGAATCATGTAAAAACCCACCCCGGGGATCCAGGGTGGGCACTGCCGCAGCGTACATGGCGCCGCGGTCTCCTCCTTTCCTCTTGGTGGTTCTGGCCTTCAGGCCTTGTTGCGCACCGCCCGGGTCCACTCCTCCATAGCGGCGTTGGCGGCCGGCATGGGGGCCTCCAGGAAATCGATCACAAAATGATCGGCCATCTCGCACACGCCGATGGACCGCGGCCGCACGGCCATGGCCCGGGGCGTGGGCAGCTTGATGCCGAAGCAGAAGAGGATGTGCTTGGCATCCAGGATGTCGGGATGGATCTCGCCCTCCTCCAGTTGCTGCGTGTGGCTGTAGTGGTCGAACTCCCCGATGTACTGGGCCACCGGATGGGCGTCCACCTTCTCCTTGAAGTAGGCGATGATCTCCGGCACGGACCGGAAGGTGGTCTCGGACTTCTCCACCTCCAGATAGAAGACGGGATACTTTTCCTGGAACAGGGTCTGCTTCATCGAGAAACTCCAGTGGATGGGTTGGATGGAAGCCGGTGGGGCGCCCCACCGGTCGGGATACCCGCGGGATCGCCGTCCATGGCAATCCGGGGAGGATCAGGCAGGACCCCCGGGGACGGAATACCCTCATTGGGCGATCCCCCGCGGGGGCTGGGGTCAGCGGGCCGCGGCCGCCGCAGCAGCAGGCGGCGCCTGCATCACGTGCCGCTTGAGATGCAGCATCACCTGCACCGTCTTGGCCTGCACGAGCACGAACGGCGCCATAAGCGCGTAGTGGACCCAGGAACCGGCGTCCACCACGCCGCTGGCGATCAGACCCAGGTGGATGAAGAACAGGCCGAAGACGAAGAAGGCCACCCCGGGGCAGATGAGGGTGAAGGTCCCGGCGTCCCCCTTGGGGCCCCGCACATAGTCACGGAAATACCCCAGGCGCTGCATCACCGCATAGCCGATGAGTCCGAAGAGGATCTGTGCCGAGATGATGCCGGCGCCGAACACCAGGATGTCCGTGTGGTCCATGGGCTGGCCCAGGGTGTGGTGCATGCCGTAGCTCAGGCGCACCCAGGTGATGCCCATGAGGGTGAGGATGGGGATGAGGATCCACAGGCTGGGGCTGGCCGACTCGCGGATGCCCTTGATCATCATGGCCTGGAAGCCGTGCACCAGCTTGATCACCGCCAGCAGGGCCGCCGAGGTGAAGAAGAACAGGGACAGCAGCATCCCCGTCATCATGGTCACCAGGGTCTGGCTCATCATGGCCGGGGCGGCGAAACCCACGGCGATCATCGCCAGGGCGAAGATGGCGATCATGGGGGAGAGGCTGTTATTGGCGGAGAAGTCCACGTTGCCGTGGGTCAGGGTGCGGGCGAAGTAGGTGGTGAGGATCTTCAGGGCATAGACACCCACCGCGGCGAAGCCCGCCAGGGCCAGGGGGAACAGCCATTCCACCACCGACCACAGTCCGGGGACGAACAGGGCCCCCAGCACGAACAGGACATTGATGGTCATGGCCAGGGTCAGGGGGATGGCCATGAGGCCGATCTCGTCGTTGTCGTTGCGCAGTGTCTCGAAGGCACGGGTCCGACGGAACCGACAGTATTCCCGCAGGTTCCAGGCCAGCAGCCGGAAATGGAGCACGGCGAAGAAGAGCACCAGCAGCAGGGTCACGCCCAGCAACACCGACCCCACGGACACGGGCCCCGTGAGGATGGGCCGGATATGCTCAAAGGTCACCAGGGGGACCCCGTGGTGATCCACCAGGAACATGGGATAGAGAAAGAACGATACCGCCAGCCCTCCGGCCCCGAGAGAGGACAGGAAAAACAGTGGATTATACCCTTCTCCAAGATTGCGTCTGAGCATTTGAATCGCCCCGTGATACGTACCAGAACTTTATTATGGTATCACGATTTTCTAATATTCAACCCCGATGATTACCGTCTCACGCCCCGGAAAGGCAGGATTGAAAATCATCAATGCAAGTACCTGAGTATATTTGTATTGTATTATATTCCGATTCACTGACAGACCGGACATCCCGGTATCCGGGGCCCATCCACCCACATCTCACGAGGAATCACTCACGATGTCGCAACCCGCAACTGGTTCTCAGGACAAGACATCCGAGGGGGGCACCTACTGGTTGATGCACGTCCCCATCCCCCTGTTCGCCATGGTCATGGGCATCGAAGGACTGGGTCTGGCATGGCGAAAGGCCGCGCAGGTACTCGGGGCACCGGCGATGGTCGGCGATTACCTGCTGGTCACGGGGGCGGTCCTGTTCGTCCTTATCTTCATGCTCTACATGACCAAGGCCATCGCCCATCCCGAAGA
Source organism: Ectothiorhodospira sp. (assembly GCA_046546415.1). Taxonomy (GTDB): domain Bacteria; phylum Pseudomonadota; class Gammaproteobacteria; order Ectothiorhodospirales; family Ectothiorhodospiraceae; genus Ectothiorhodospira. The sequence continues at coordinate 1,762 of JBKGXY010000126.1, read as the reverse complement.
GGTGAAGGCGGAGTTCTCCAACCCCATTCGGGTGAACTTCTTCCCGACGGTGAGCATCTCCCTGCTGCTGCTGGCCATCGCCTCCTTCGAGTACTCCCAGGCCACGTCCCTGGCCCTGTGGGGCATGGGCACCACCCTGCACTTCATTGCCACGGTCTACCTCATGGGTCGCTGGATCAACCATGCCCATGAGATCCACATGATCAACCCCGCCTGGTTCATCCCCGTGGTGGGGAACCTGCTGGTGCCCATCGCCGGGGTCCGTCTGGGCTTCGTGGAGACCTCCTGGTTCTTCTTCTCCATCGGCATGGTGTTCTGGATCCTCCTGTTCACCATCGTCTTCTACCGCATCGTCTTCCACAATCCGATGCCCGCCAAGTTCCTGCCCACCCTGTTCATCCTCATCGCCCCCCCGGGCGTGGCGGTCATCGCCTACATGGGCCTGATCGACCACCAGGCGGACGTGCTGGTGAAGATCCTGCTCTACTCGGGCCTGTTTATCACGGTGCTCAACCTGAGCCTGGTGCGTCAGTTCCTCCGGGTGCCCTTCTTCGTCTCCTGGTGGGCCTACACCTTTCCCCTGGCGGCCATGACCATCGCCACCCTGGAATACCTGGCATTCACCGGTGGCCTGGGCCTGACCCTCATCAGCTGGACGCTACTGGGCATCACCTCCCTCATCATCCTGGTCGTCCTGGTGGCCACCACCATCGCCCTGTTCCGCGGCAGGCTGTTCGTGCCGGATTGAGAACATCCCGGGCGGGGTCCCTGGCCCGCCCGGGGGCGCAAAGGAGGATCCCGTCCGGGGTCCCCTCTCTGCGTCCTATCCTTGCCGGAAGGTGCTTGACATCCAGTCCGTCACCCTTACACTCAAGACCACACGGCAACCATGGTTTGGGCGGTCATTGGCCACTGCGGCGGGAAAGCGCTGGATGCATGCCGACGATCGCCGCACATGCCGTGACACCAAAACGCCTGAATCCTTTTCAAGGGAGGTCAAGTCCGCATGAGCGAATACAGACCCAAGAAACCCAGCAATCCCCGGGACGACTGGAAGCTCTGGTTGGTGGTCAATCCGGGCACCTGGCTGATGCCGATCCTCATGGCGGTCCTGGTTGTCGCCCTGGCCGTGCACGCCTTCGTGTACAGCAACGACAACTACAACCCGCTGACCTATGACGCGTCCGCCGAGGCGGCCGCCGAATCCGAAGACGAGTAATCGGAGGACATCGACGATGGAAACCAGCATCTCCGGCCTGACCGAAGAACAGGCGTTGGAATTCCACGAGCAGTTCAAGACCACCTTCACCGTCTTCATGGTGCTGGCTGCCGTGGCCCACTTCCTGGTCTACCTCTGGAGACCCTTCTACTAAGGGGCTCTACTCAGGGCCTAGAGGACCTCGCCCCTCGCCTCCGGCGGGCTGGGCGGTCCAACCCGAGCCGGATCATCCCCCGGAACCCCCGGTGGCACTGATCCGGCTTTTTCATGGGTGCGCATTGCAGCACCCGGGTCCCCCTCCTCCTGCGGAGGTCCCCGAGGCGAAGAGTCAGTCCGGGAACCACGCCATTGTGATCCTGGCCCCATCCTCTGGCATGCGGCCATCGGAATGACACCGATGAGGATCAGCAGCCCACCCCGCTCTTTAATTCCCGATCCGTCCCCCCTGTCAATGGCCATCAGAAATGAACCACCAACGGCCAATAGAAATGACCCACCTGTGATCGTCAGCTGAGCGTCTTCCGCTTCAGCCGTTAGCTCTCC
>JBKGXY010000125.1:0-6170 GCA_046546415.1 Ectothiorhodospira sp. | reverse complement strand
CGATAATCTTTGTAGGTAAACTGAACCCCATCATCATTCACCCCCAGTATCCGTCGGTTGGTGATGGCGATGCGATAGGTATAGCGGCCCAGGTAGTCCACCACCGTCCCGCCGTGGTTCAGACAGGCCTTGGTATAGACGTTCCACGAGATCTGCATCAGGTCATCAAGCACCCTGTCCACTTCCCCGGGGTGTGTCACCCGAGAGAACTCACCACGGTCGATCGCCTGCCTCAAGGCGGCCACCATGTATCCACGGAACCGCACCGAAAGGGCCTTGACCGGGAACAGATAATTGCCCTTGCTGGGCTGCCACTGTCCATCCTTTCGCAGGGCGCCACCAGGGACAAGGCAGTGCAGGTGAATATGCTGCGTCAGGGTTTGCCCCCAGGTATGCAGCACCGCGGTCATGCCCAACTCGCCTCCCAGGCGTTTGGGGTCCCGCCCAAAGGCCTTGAGCGTGGACCAGACCGACTGGAACAAAAGCCGGTGGATTTCCTGCGGATGCAGCTGCACCCAACCATTGAGTTCATGCGGGAGCGTGAATACCAGATGGTAGTACGTGACCGGCAGCATCTGCCTGTGTTGGCGCTCGCACCACGCCTGAGTCGCACGATTCTGGCATTGAGGGCAATGACGATCACGGCAACTGTGATACCAGTGCTGCTCGGTATCACACTGGTCGCAGCGAAGCTGCAGACCACCCAGGCGCTCGGTACGACAGGCCTGCAGATTCCCACAGACTTTGCGCCGGCGGTAATCCAGACCGTCTGCCACCAGGAATCGATTGAGAATCTCCTGGATCGTTGCGCGCTCAGGCATGACGCACCTCCGGCAATCCCGCCATCAGATCCACACCGCCGGTGGCACCCCGTTGATCACGGGGGATCCAGTGGATATACCGCAGCGTCGTCTGCAGGTGCCCGTGACCCAGCAGGCGCTGCAGATCATGCACCGCCACCCCATTCTCCAACTGATGTGTGGCATAGGCGTGCCGCAGGCCGTGAATACCCACCGGCTTGTTGACTCCCGCTCGGCGACGGCACTGCCCAAACATACGCTGAGCGCAACTCACGCCAATGTGCTGCTCTGGCCTGAACGCATGTGGAAACAGCCAGAAACGCGGGCGGGCGCATCGCCAATAGCGCCGCAAGGCATCCAATAGCAAGGGGCTGATCGTCACCGCTCGATCCTTGCTCCCTTTGCCCTGCTCCACCCTCAGGAGCCGCCGTTCTCCATCAATATCCGGGACACGCACGGAGATCACTTCACTCACCCGCAGACCACACCCATAGCACAGTTCCAGCAGCATCCTGTGCTTGGGGTTGTCACATGCCGCGATGATCCGCGCCACCTCGGCGCGGGTGAGTAATGGGGGTATCCGTTGTGGCCGCTTGGGCACAATCAACTTGACGTCATCAAAGTCCTTTCGATGAAGCACCTGCTGGAAGAGAAATCGAATACCATGCAGGTGCAGACGGCATGTGGAGGCAGAGAGCTTCCGATCCACCGCGAGCACCTTGAAATACTGTTGCAGCTCCAGCATCGAAAGCAGCGCCGGAGAACGACCAAAATATGCCGCAAGCGACCGCACGGCGTAAACGTAGCTCTCCTGCGTGCGTTTTGAAAAACCACGCTGGCACATGGCGTCCAGCATCTGGTGACGAAGGGGGGTCATGACGATTCTCCTCTCGAATGTTGGGCCAAAGAGGTGGCCCCGAAAGGAGTTTCGACGAATAATCGCTCTGCGGGGGCGAAGAGAGGAAAAGCTGCCGCGAATGCGGCTTAGTTCAACAGTATATTCGACAGAATCGGCCTTCCCCAGGAAAGACAGATTCTGTATAGCATGCCTGCAATTCTTCAGACCTTGCCACCCATCCCCAAAGTATTGCATCAACAAGAAACCGTATCGTCAGACCCTGATTGGAGCCAAGGACATTGCCAACCCTCCTCTTACGGACAAAGAGCGCGGTTTCTGGTCCCGCTTTAGCAAACATCTGATTCAAAAGGAATCAAGCCGGAATCGGCGCGCTGGTATCGGATTCAGGCGGAGCAGTTCATCCGTGCTTTCCCCCGTCGACGACTGGCCTCCCTCACCCCTGACGACATCTCGGGCTATCTGCTCAAGGTGGGCGAATCCCCCAACCTGAAGCCCTGGCAGTACCTCCAGGTCATCGACGCTATACAGATTCTGTATAAGTTGGCACACACGGAATGGAGTGAAACGTTCGACTGGGACTGCATCAAATCTATCCCCACCCACCTCACTCCCCCACCCGTTCATACATCCCCAAATAAGCCTGCCGTGCCATCACCGGCAGCCCCGCCACGGCCAGCAGATCCTCCAGATGCTCCGGGGTGCTGATCCCGACCAGGCTCGTGCCCACGCCGGGCGTCGATCGATTGAACTGCAGTGCCCTTTGGGCGGGGTTGGGCAGATCCGCCAGGGCGCGGGTGACGGTGTCCACGGACTGGTTGCCCAGGTGGCCCTTGAGCAGGGCGTGCGACGCCATCACGTAAAGCTGGAGCTGATGCGCGGCCTGGATGGGGGAGGCCACGTTGCCCTGGCCGGTGGCGGTGTTGAAGCGGGTGAAGCCCTCCAGCATCACCTGGTTGAAGGGCATCATCACCAGCTTGAAGTGGTGCCGGGCGTTGGGGTCGCCGGTGACGCTGCGGGCGGCGCGTTCGGCCAGGCCCATCAGCGAGGTGAGGGAGATGAACAGGGGGGCGTCGGTCTCCACGCGGAAACTCTCGAAGCTGGAGACGCCGTAGCGGCGGATGCGCCCTTCCTGCACGGCGCGTTCGAGCATCTCAAACACGGGCTCCAGCCGCTGCAGCGTGGCCTCCTTGCCCCACTCGGGGATGTGCACCTCGGGCTGGTCCACCAGGAAGGCGTCCAGGGTCTCCACGCCCATGAGATGGCGCGAGAGTTCCAGTTGGTAGTTCAGGTACTCGGGGGTGAGCAGGTGGGCGCCCTTGGCCAGGTGCTCGCGGCTGCCCAGGCCCTGGGCGGTGATCTCCTGCTCGAACCACCGGGCCATGTCGGGGGGCGGGCCGCCGCGCAGGGTGAGAAAGCCCCCCTTGGAGACCAGGAACATGGCCTCCCGGGGCACACCGGCCTCCAGGGCGGTGCGCACCCCGGCCCCCACGGCGGCCAGGGAGCGGCCGTAGCGGTAATGGGCGCCGGTGTCGATGACGTTGATGCCGGCCCCCAGGGCCCGGGCCACGAGGGCGCCGATGCGGGCATCCACCGCCGGGCTGGGTTCGCCGCCGAAGCTGCCCACGCCCAGGCTGGACAGGCGCAGGTGCTCCCGGGGGAAGTCGCTGTAGTGCCCTTCGGCCACCCGGCCGGCCTGCTGATGGGCCTCGGCGTAGGCCTGGGTGGCGGCGCGGGTGGCGCCGCCGGGGATGAGGGGATTTCCTTCGCGCACGGGGTTCCGGGTCCATGGACGTGGCTTGGCAGTATGCCTATCAAAGCATACCCTTAGCCAGGACAACACCCCCGGGGCCGATGGCGCGGGTCTGGCAGGCCAGGGGCCACCGTCTGCGCGACAACCCCGGCCGCGATCCGCGGCCCCAGCATGAGTGCATCGCCATGGACATCTTCCAGCAGCTGATCCGCATCGAACCCGGCGGCCGCGGCCCCCGGGAGATCACCCGCCAGGTGGCCGGGATCGTCTCCGCCTCCGGCATGGACACGGGGCTGTGCCACTGCTTCTGCCGCCACACCAGCGCCTCCCTCACCATCACGGAGAACGCCGACCCCACGGTGCTGCAAGACCTGGAAGGCCACATGGGCCGCAGCGTGCCCGATGACGACCCCCACTACGCCCACGCCATGGAGGGGCCCGACGACATGTCCGCCCATATCCGCAGCGTGCTCACCGGTGCGGGGCTCACCGTCCCCTTCTCCGACGGCCGTCTGGCCCTGGGCACCTGGCAGGGGATCTTCCTCTGGGAGCACCGCATGGGCCGCCATGAGCGCCAGGTGGTGGTCACCTGCCTGGGACGCTGAAGGGGTGGGGCCGGGCCCGGGGGGCATCGTCAGCCGTTGAGTTCCAGGGCGCCGGTGAGCTGGGAGACCCGCTCGAAGCCGTGGCGCGCCATGTAGTCGGCGATGCCCCGGTTGATGCGCCCGCACACCAGGGGGTCGTAGAACAGGCCGGTGCCTACGCCTACCGCCGTGGCCCCCGCCAGCAGGAACTCGATGGCGTCCTCCGGGCCGGTGACGCCCCCCTGGCCGATGATGGGGATGCCGTGGGGCCGGGCCACCTGATACACCTGATGCACCCGCAGCAGGGCCACGGGCTTGATGGCGGGCCCCGAGAGCCCCCCCTGGTTGTTGCCCAGCACCGGGCGGCGGCGCTCCACGTCGATGGCCATGCCCATGAGGGTGTTGATGGCCGAGAGGGCGTCGGTGCCCGCCTCGATGCAGCGCCGGGCGCTTTCGGCGATGTCCGTCTGGTTGGGGGAGAGCTTGGTGATCAGGGGCTTGCGCGTCGCCCGGCGGCAGGCCTCCACCACCCGGGCGGACATGTCCGGGTCGTTGCCGAAGGCCACCCCGCCCTCCTTCACGTTGGGGCAGGAGATGTTGATCTCGATGGCGTCCACGGGGGAGTCGTCGAAGCGCTCGGTGACGCGGATGTACTCCTCGATGGTGGAGCCGGAGACATTGGCGATGAAGCGGGTCTCGTCGAAATCCAGCTGGGGCAGGATCGCATCCACCACGTGGTCCACGCCGGGATTCTGCAGACCGATGGCATTGAGCATGCCGTGGGGGGTCTCATAGATGCGGTGGGGCCGGTTGCCGGGGCGCGGATCCCCGGTGGTCCCCTTGAGGCAGACCGCCCCCACCTGCCGGTTGGAGAAGCCCGCCACGCGGGTATACTCCTCGCCGAAACCGACGCAGCCGGAGAGCAGCACCAGGGGGGAGGCGAAGGGAAGCCCGCAGAAATCCACGGCCAGCGCCTGCGTGTGAGGGGTATCGAGTGGCATGTTTCACATCGTCCTGTATCAACCGGAGATCCCGCCCAATACCGGCAACGTCATGCGCCTGGCGGCCAACACGGGGTGTCGGCTGCATCTGATCCATCCGCTGGGATTCGCCCTGGACGATGCGCGCCTGCGCCGCGCCGGGCTGGACTACCGGGACCTGTCGTCGGTGACGGAGTATGACAGCCTGGCGGCCTTCTCGGAAGCCGTGGCCCCGGCGCGCCTGCTGGCCCTCACCACCCGGGGCGGGCGCCCACTGGACGACTGGGCGTTCACCCCCGGCGACGCCCTGCTCTTCGGCCCGGAGACCCGGGGCCTGCCGGAGGACGTGCTGGCGGATCTCCCTGCCGAACACCGCCTGCGCATCCCCATGGTCCCCGGCAGCCGCAGCATCAACCTCTCCAACGCCGTGGCGGTGACGGTCTACGAGGCCTGGCGCCAGTGCGGCTACCGGGGCCGGGCCTGACGGACGGCAGCGGCCCGCGCAAGCCACCGGCGCTCAACGCGAGACCGTCTCCTTCGCGATCCCGTCCAGCGCCTTGCGAAGATCCGGCACCACCGCACAGTCCGGGACCCCGTGCCGCCGCGCCAGGAAGGCCGGATCGTTATACCCCAGCCAGACCTGGGAGGATGCATCCTCCCAGACCAGCGCCTTCAGGGGCAGATCGATCCCCACGGACTGGGCACATTCCATGAAGGGCGTGCCCCCCTGCGGGTTACCGAAGATCAGCACCTCCGTGGGGGGAAGGGACTTCCCCACACGGCTTGCCCCAGCCGCATGATCGATACGCGCAAACACCTTCAGACCGCGCTCCTCGACGACCGTCTCCAGCCGGTTCATGGTTTCCCCGGCCCCATAAGGACTCTCGACAACCACCATCCCATCGGCGGCGATGGCCAGCGGACTGAGCAGCCATACAGATAACACCACAAGGATACGCAAAACGCCCATTGGTCTGTCCTCCCCGGCCTGGCGGGACCCCGCCATGATCCACTGAGCCTAGACCAATCCGCCGGACCGTGAGGGAACAGCGGGTGATCCAGGTCGAGGATCGGTACTGGACCACCCACCCTCAACCATCCGGATAGAAGCCGTATAGTCGGATCGCGTCTCTAAGATATCCTGGAGGCGAGAGAAAAGCGTTCGATCGGCCTGGATTGGGGCCGATTCCCTCCAGG
>JBKGXY010000124.1:0-6296 GCA_046546415.1 Ectothiorhodospira sp. | reverse complement strand
TCCAGCGATGGGGATGCCCCGGTCCCTGCCCGAGAGTCGTCGCCGGAACCATCCGGCAGGACCTCCAGCCCCGGGTTCGTGGATCCCCGGACCGAGGTGCGTACCTCCGACGCCCCCGAGGCCCCCGACGCTCCTGACCCCCTGCCGGAACCGGCGCCGGTGGAGGGGAGCCGGTCCACCGTGGAGGAAGCCCGTGAAGCACCAGACCCCGAGGCCGGGGAAGAGGCTTCACCTTCGCCCGAGGCCGCAGTGTCTGCTGACGAGGAGGGCTTGCACCTGGTCTTCACCGAGGACTGCTGGGTGCGGATCAGCGATGCCGACGGGGAGCGTCTGCTGTCCGGCCTGGTCCGTGCCGGCACCGAGCACCGCCTGGAGGGGGCGGCACCCATCCGCGTCTTCCTGGGCAATGCCCAGGGTGTCGAGATGACCTTCAACGGCAAGCGGGTGGATACCACCGCCCGAGCCCGGGATGACCGCACCGCCCGGTTCACCGTGGGCGCCCCCTGACCCGGCGGCGTATCCCGCACGATCTGTCAACGACTGGACAGCACATGAGCAGGCAAATCCGATCCATCCGCGGGATGCACGACATCCTGCCGGAGCACTCCGCTGCGTGGCAGTGGCTGGAGGCCCGGGTAAGGGACACCCTGGCCGCCTATGGCTACCGGGAGATCCGTCTCCCCATCCTCGAGCAGACCGAGCTCTTCGCTCGCTCCATCGGCGAGGTCACCGACATCGTCGAGAAGGAGATGTACACCTTCGAGGACCGCAACGGCGACAGCCTGACCCTGCGCCCGGAGGGCACCGCCGGCTGCGTGCGCGCCGGTGTGGAGCACGGCCTCCTGCACAACCAGCAGCAGCGTTTGTGGTATGCCGGCCCCATGTTCCGCCACGAGCGCCCGCAGAAGGGCCGCTATCGCCAGTTCCACCAGGTGGGTGTGGAGGCCTTCGGGCTGGAGGGGCCGGATATCGATGCCGAACTCATCCTGGTGACCGCCCGCCTGTGGCGCCGCCTGGGCCTGGACAACCTGCGCCTGGAGATCAATACCCTGGGCTCCAGCGAGGCCCGGGCCGCTTACCGCACCCTGCTGGTGGAGTACCTGAGCGACCATGCCCACTTGCTGGATGAGGAGGCCCGTCAGCGGCTGCACACCAATCCCCTGCGGATCCTGGACAGCAAGAACCCGGAGCTCAGTGAGGTCATCACCCGTGCCCCCAGTCTCCTGGACCACCTGGATGAGGCCTCCCGGGAGCACTTCGAGCGGCTCCAGGCCCTGCTGCGCTCCGCCGGGGTGGTGTTCACCGTCAACCCCCGTCTGGTCCGGGGGCTGGATTATTATTGCCGTACCGTCTTCGAGTGGATCACCGAGGATCTGGGGGCCCAGGGAACCGTCTGTGCCGGCGGGCGCTATGACGGCCTGGTGGATCAGCTGGGAGGCAGGGCCACCCCGGCGGCCGGATTTGCCATGGGGGTGGAGCGGTTGCTCAGCCTGCTGGAGTCCCGGGGGGTGTTGCCAGCCCCCGAACCACCCCATGCCTACCTGGTGATGGCCGCCGAGGGTGCCGTCGAGGCCGGTGTGAGGCTCGCCGAAGACCTGCGCGACGCCTGCCCGGGGCTGCGTCTCCTGATGCACTGCGGGGGCGGCGGGATCAAGCCCCAGTTGCGCCGTGCCGACCGCAGCGGCGCCGCCTGGGCCCTGATCCTGGGGGAATCGGAACTGGCCGAGGGACGGGTCGGTCTCAAGCCCCTGCGGGATGCCGGGGGCCAGCAGGAATCCCTCACCCGGGATGCACTGGTCCGGCGGCTGGCCCATTGCCTGGATCATCCCGGAAAGCCCAACGACCCGAAGGAGTCTCCCTGATGTCCGTGATCACCGATGAGGAACGTATCGAGTCCATCCGACGCTGGTGGCAGGAGAACGGGGTCGCCGTGGCCGTCGGCCTGGTGCTGGGGGTCGGCTTGCTGGTGGGCTGGCGTCTGTGGAGCGGCCATACGGAGAACCAGGTGCTGCAGGCCTCGGAACGTTACGAGGCCCTGCGGTACGCCGCGGCACAGTCCGATCCCGACACTGCCATGGAACAGGCCCGGGCCCTGGCGGAGGAATTCAACGGGACCCCCTACGCCACCCTGGCCGACCTGATGCTGTCCCGGCTGGCGGTGGAACAAGGGGATCTGGAGACGGGTGAGCATCGGTTGCGGCGGGTGATGGAGACGGCCCCGCATGAGGATATGGCCCAGCTGGCCCGAATGCGCCTGGCCCGGGTCCTGCTGGCGGACGATCGTCCCCGGGAGGCCCTGACGCTCCTGGAGTCGGAGATGCCCGAGGCCTACCTGGCCCTGGCCCGGGAACTGCAGGGCGACGCCTATCTGGCCCTGGATCGGGAGACCGATGCGCGCACGGCCTATGACGAGGCCGTGATGGCGGCCGCCCAGCCTTCCGACTACCTGATGATGAAGCGGGACGCCCTGGGCAACGCTGCCCCGGCGGGTCAGGAGGCGCGGTGATGATCGTGCCGAGCCTTCGTGGGATCCTGGTCGGGTTGTGCCTGGTCACCCTGCTCACCGGCTGTGGACTGTGGCAGCGGGATATGACCCAGCCGCCCTCTCCCCTGCCGGATCTGGAGGATCCCGAGGTGCAACCCCGGGTGCTCTGGAACCGGGATACGGGGGAGGGGTCCGGGTCGCATTACCTGCAGTTCTCCCCCCATCTGGCGGCGGATCGGATCGTGGCCGCCGGGGCCGGGGGACGGGTCAGTGCCTGGGGCCTGGAGGAGGGGGAACCCCTCTGGGATACCCGTGTGGAGGGTCCGATCACCGCCGCCGTGGGTGGGGGCGAGGGGCGCGTCATCGTGGGCACCGGCGAGGGACGGGCCGTGGCCCTGGATCTGGAGGACGGGGAGGTCCTGTGGCGCCAGCGCCTCTCCAGTGAGGTGATGGCCGTTTCTGCCGTGGATCAGGGGGTGGTGGTGCTGCGCACCAACGACGGACACCTGCACGCCCTGGATGCCGATACCGGCGAGATCGGCTGGGTGGCCGGGCGCACCACCCCGGCGCTGAGCCTACGGGGCGCTGCGGTCCCCCTGATCCTCCGGGGGCGTGTGGCGGCCGGCTTCGATGATGGACGCGTGACCCTGTTCGGCCTGTCCCGGGGGAATGCCCTCTGGGAGATCCGGGCTGCCATCCCCAGCGGACGTACGGAACTGGAGCGCATGGCGGACGTGGATGGTCATATGGCCTATGCCGACGGTGTCCTCTATGTGGCCGGTTATCAGGGTCGCGTGATGGCCCTGTCCGTTGCCGATGGACGCACCCTCTGGCAGCGGGAACTCTCCTCCCACCGGGGGCTGACCCTGGCCGGAGACCGGGTCCTGGTGACCGACGCCCGGGGGCGGATCTGGGCCCTGGATCGGGCCACCGGGGGGCCCCTGTGGCAGCAGGACCGTCTGGAACGGCGCGAGGTCACCGTGCCCGCCGTAATGGACGGTCATGCCGTGGTCGGGGACTTCGAGGGCCATCTGCACTGGCTGTCCCTGGAGGACGGTCGCCTGCTGGGCCGGGTGCGCGGTGATCGCTCGGGGATCATGGGATCCTTGCGGGTCCGGGATGGAACCCTCTATGCACTGGGACACAGTGGCGAGTTGACGGCCATCACCCTGCCCGCGGAGGAGTAAGGCGATGAAGCCCGTGATCGCCCTGGTGGGGCGGCCCAACGTGGGGAAATCCACCCTCTTCAACCAGCTCACCCGTTCCCGGGATGCCCTGGTGGCGGACCTGCCGGGCCTGACCCGGGACCGCCAGTACGGCAGCGGGCGGGTGGGGGGCTTTGGGTACATGCTGGTGGACACCGGTGGGCTCAGCGGCGAGGCGGAGACCCTGGACACCCTCATGGCCCGTCAGACCCGCCAGGCCATACAGGAATCGGACCTGATCCTTTTCATGGTGGACGGCAGGGAGGGGTTGAGCGCTGCCGACGAGACCATCGCCGGGGAACTCCGTGGTTTCGGCAAGCCCGTGCTGCTGGTGCTCAACAAGACCGACGGGGTGGACCCGGACGCGGCCGCGACGGAGTTCTATGGCCTGGGGCTGGGCCCCCCCATCCCCATCGCCGCGGCCCATGGACGTGGCGTCACGGGCCTGATGCGCGCGGTGAAGGAGGTCCTCCCCCACCTGGAGGATCCGGACGAAGAGGAGAAGGAGCGCTGGCCGGGGATCCGCATCGCCTTCGTGGGTCGCCCCAATGCGGGCAAATCCACCCTGGTGAACCGGATCCTCGGGGAGGAGCGGCTGCTGGCCAGCGAGATCCCCGGCACCACCCGGGACAGCGTCTATGTCCCCTTCGAGCGGGACGGACAGGTCTACACCCTCATCGACACCGCCGGGGTGCGGCGCCGGTCCCGGGTGAAGGAGACCGTGGAGAAGTTCTCCGTGGTCAAGACCCTGCAGGCCATCGAGGCGGCCCATGTGGTCATCTTCCTCCTGGATGCCCGTCAGGGCATCGCCGAGCAGGATGCCCACCTGCTGGGGATGGTCCTGGAGGCGGGCCGGGCCCTCGTGGTGGCGGTGAACAAATGGGACGGTCTGTCCCAGGAGGAGCGCGAACGGGTGCGCATGGACGTGGCCCTGCGGCTGCCCTTCCTGGACTTCGCCGAGTATCGGTTCATCTCCGCCCTGCACGGCAGCGGCGTGGGGGATCTCTTCGGGGCCGTGCAGCGCGCCCATGGGGCCGCCGGCCTGAAGGTGTCCACCCCGGAGCTCACCCGCCTGCTGGAGCGGGCGGTGGCGGAGCATCAGCCCCCCCTGGTGCGGGGCCGGCGCATCAAGCTGCGCTACGCCCACCAGGGCGGGCGCATGCCCCCGGTCTTTGTCATCCACGGCAACCAGACCGATGAACTCCCGGGGAGCTACAAGCGCTATCTCAACAACTTCTTCCGCCAGCAGTTGCAGCTGGTGGGCACCCCCATCCGCATGGAGTTCCGCACCGGGGAGAACCCCTACGCCGGCCGGCGCAACACCCTTACCCCCCGGCAGCAGTACAAGCGCAAGCGCATGATGCGGCACATCAAGAAGAAGGGGCGTTGAGCCTCAGACCAGACGCAGGTAGCCCGCCACGAACAGCACCCCCAGCACCGCCGCCACGATATACAGGCCATTGGAGACCCGGCGGTTTCTGGGACGGCTGAAGAAGGCCGCCCAGAGCAGCAGCAGGATGACGACAAACAGGAAGAACAGGTATCTCATGGGCGGCGTACCTCTCCCGGCCGGGCCGTCCATTCCCCGGCACCGTGGCAGTTCCCCTGTGCCGGGGAATGGATCGCTCAGTCCGTGCGATCGTCCTCAAAGGGATAGGGCAGGGGGCGAATCGTGCCCTCGGGGCCTTGCGTATCCCCCAGCCGGGGATGCCCCCCCTCGGCACTGGCGATCTGCAGTACCGCCAGGGCTTCCACCCCGCCGTCTGGATGTGCTTCGGCCGTGACGATCCGACCCGCCGGCTGTTCTGCCTCCACGTTGGGATCGCATAGCGGCGTGCCCGGGGCGGGCGGGCTCTCCACCGGCAGGTGCAGGCGGTACATGCGCCGCTTGAGACGGCCCAGGTAGTGCATCCGGGCCACCACCTCCTGCCCCTGGTAGCATCCCTTGTTGAAGCTGATCCCGCCCAGATGCTGCAGGTTGGTCATCTGTGGCACGAAGGCCTCTGCGTTCTGCGGGTGAATCTGCGGCACGCCGGCGAGGATGTCCAGCAGCCCCCACTGAGGCCCTCCCACCGGGGCCGCCCGCACGTTCAGCGACTCCCAGAGGCGGGTGAGGGGCTCCAGTTCGCCGTAGATCTCGAATCGGGGATGGATGCCCGGGACCCGGATCACCGTGATCCCCGGGGGATGCACCACTTCGTCCACCGCCTCCGGAACCGGGGCCCCCAGGGCCTGGGCGAGATGTTCGGCGGCATGGGGGCCGGAAACCCCGAAACGCACCAGGGCGTCGTCGGCATCCTCCAGGGTCACCCTGGCCCGCAGCATGAACATCGAGAGGCGCTTGAGGGTGGGTTGCACCTGTTCCCGGGGCAGGCGCAGGAAGCAGGTTTCGCCCCGGATGAACATGCGAAAGTCCGCGACCATCCGCCCCTTGGGGTTGCAGAAGGCCCCCAGGTGGCTGTGGCTGGGGTCCAGGGCATGGACGTCGATGGTGAACTGCCCCTGCAGGAAGTCCTTCACCTCCGGGCCATAGGCCCCGATGAGCCCCTGATGGGATAGGTCGCAGAGGATGTCGCCGGTCAGGGCCATGTTCATCTCCCGTTCCC
>JBKGXY010000123.1:0-6302 GCA_046546415.1 Ectothiorhodospira sp. | reverse complement strand
AGGACCCGGGGGCCCCCCTCCCGATACTGGAGTATCACGTCGTGGAGCCGCAGACCGCCCCGGTCCCCCGGGAGGGTCGGATGAGCGGGTTCCGGCAGGGCAGGGCGGGTATGGGCCACCTCCAGGAGACGCCGGGCCGCGGCGCGCATCTGTTCCACCCGCTGGTAGGCCCCGGGGAGCATGGCCACCGCCTCCCCCAGGCCCAGGGCCCCCAGTACCACCAGCACCACCAGCGGGGCCCCGGCCTGGCCGGAGGCCAGCCAGCCCGTGCCCAGCCAGAGGGCCAGCCAGACGCCCCCGAGGCCGGCCAGGGTGGCGGCGGCATCCCCCAGCGCCCCCCACCGGCCCAGGGCGAATTCCGCCCGGGCCCGTTCCCGCTCCGCCTCCTGCAGGGCCTGTCCGTGGCGTTCCAGGGCCCCGAAGACCCGCAGTTCCGCCAGGCCCTGAACCCCTTCCACGGCGCGTTCTCGTACCCGTGCAGCGGCCCCGGTACGCGCCCGTCCCGCCCGCCGGCCAAGCCCCAGGGCCAGGGCCGGCAGCAACAGTCCGGTCAGGGCCAGCCAGATCACGATCCACAGGGCCGGTGCCGGGGCGACCCAGCCCAGGAAGACGGCCCCGGTCAGCAGGGTGATCACCGCCGTCAGGCTGGGTGTGATCACCCGCAGGAAGAGGCCATCCAGGGTGTCGATATCCCCCACCAGGCGCTGCAGCAGGTCGGCGGAGCGGAAGCGGGCCAGGGTGGCCGGGTCCAGCGGCGCCAGGGCACGGAACATCCAGCTGCGCAGGTCCGCCAGATGCCGCAGCACCGCCTCGTGGTTCACCAGACGTTCGGTGTAGCGGGCCACGGTGCGGGTGATGGCGAAGGCGCGAATGCCCCCGGCGGGGCGGTACACATCCAGCCCCGCCAGGAGCCCCGCCCCGGCCAGTGCGGAGGCGGTGATGAACCAGCCGGAGAGGGCCAGCAATCCCACCGAGGTCAGCACCGTCAGCACCGCCAGCAGCAGGCCGCCGCCGAACCAGGGCAGACGCGGCAGCGCGAGCCGGAGGAAGGGCCAGAGGTCTTTCATTGCCCCTGCCTCCCGGATCCCGTGTCCTTCACCACCCGGCCATCCTGCACGGTGACGACCCGGTCCGCCCAGGCCATGACCCTGGGGTGATGGCTGGCGATCACGACGGTGGCCCCCGAGGTGGCGGAGTGTTCCAGGGCCTCCAGGACCCGGGCCTCGGTGTCCGGGTCCAGACCGGCGGTGGGTTCGTCCAGCAGCCACAGGGGGGCGCGCTTCAGGGCGGCCCGGGCCAGGGCCACCCGCTGGGCCTGGCCTCCGGAGAGCCCATACCCCCGCTCTCCCAGGGGCGTATCCAGCCCCCGGGGCAACCCGGCGGCGAATTCCATTACCCCGGCGTCCCTTGCGGCGGACACCACCGCAGCTTCGGAGGCCCCGGGATCCCCCAGGCGGATGTTGTCCGCCAGGGTTCCGGCGAAGACATGGGGTCGCTGACCCACCCAGGCCGCCTGGACCACCGGATCGGGGGCTTCCCCGTTCACGCGGACCCGGCCATGGTCCGGCTCGATGAAGCCCGCCAGCAGGTGCAGCAGGGTGGACTTGCCGGCCCCGCTGGGGCCCACCAGGGCCACCCGCTCGCCGGGGAGGATATGCAGGTCGACCCCTTCCAGTGCACGGCGATCCCCGTCAAAGCGCAGGTGCACATCCTCCAGGCGGATCTCCGCACCACCGCCCCCGGAACCCCCGGTGATCCTGGACACGGGCAGCTCCGCGGCCTCTCGCGCCAGCAGGGGCATCAGGGTCTGGGCCGCCCCCACGGCGGCGGCGCGATCATGGTAATGCTGCGCCAGTTGCCGCAGGGGCTGGAAGAAGTCCGGGGCCATGAGCAGGACGAAGACCCCGGAGAAGAGGGTGAGCTCATCCGCCGGCCCCCAGTCCAGGTAGCCGATGAGCCCGAAGCCCACGTACATGGCCACCAGGGCGATGGCCACCGCGCTGAAGAACTCCAGCACCGCCGAGGAGAGGAAGGCCACCCGCAGCACCTTCATGGTGCTGGCACGGTAGCCTTCCGAGGCCCGGGCCACCTCCTCCGCGGCCCGGTCCTGGGCGTTGAGCAGACGCAGGGTGGTGAGCCCCTGGAGCCGGTCCAGGAAGTGTCCCCCCAGACGGGCCACCTGCTCCTGCTGTTCGCGGCTCACCTGTTCCGCCCCCATGCCCAGGAGGGCCATGAACAGGGGGATCAGGGGTGCCGTGCATAGCAGGATCAGGGCGGCGATCCAGTCCAGGGTGAAGGCCGCGATCAGGATCGCCGCGGGCACGGCCAGGGCGACGGCCTGCTGGGGCAGGTAGCGGGCATAGTAACCGCTGAGGGCCTCGATCTGTTCCACCAGAGCCGCCGACAGGGCACCGCTGTGCCGGTCCGCCAGACGCACCGGACCCAGGCGACCCAGGTGGGCGAAGAGGCGATCCCGCAGGTCCCCCTGGATGCGCAGGGCCGCCGCCAGGCCGGCCGTCTCGCGCACCCACCCCAGGACCACCCGCAGGGACATGACCCCGGCCAGCAGCAGGAAGGGGGTGAGGAGCGTCGCGGGGGGATGCCCCCCCTGGATGGCCCGGTCCAGGATCCAGGCGATGAGCCCCGCCTGGGGAATGATCAGCAGACCCGACAGAATACCGGCCGCGGTGGCGCCTCCCAACAGGGCGCGTACCGGACCCAGATGCCCCTGGAGCCACCGGCGGGCCTGTCGCGGCGGGATGGCTGGTGCGGTGCTGGCGTTTTCCCCGGTCAGTGGTAACCCTCTCCGACTCGGACCTTGCCACGGAACACCCAGTAGGTCCAGGCGGTATAGCCCAGGATGATGGGAATCACGAACAGCAGGCCGATGAGCGTGAACAGCTGGCTATCCGGCGACGAAGCGGCATCCCAGAAGGTGTGCACGGGCGGAACCGCGTACGGCCACATGCTGATGAGCAGCCCGATGTAGGCCAGGGCGAAGAGCATCAGGGTGGCCACGAAGGGAACGCCTTCATTGCGCCGGGACAGGGCCCGCCAGAGCCAGATCCCCACCAGCAGCGTGAGCGTCGGGAAGATCCAGAGGACGGCCGCATTGTCCAGCCAGCGCTGAAGGATATCCGGATGGCCCAGGGCGGTCCAGAGGCTGACCACCAGATACACCAGGAGCACGGCGCCGAGCATCCAGCGGGCCACCCTGAAGGCCCAGTTCTGCAGGTCCCCCTCGGTCTTCATGATGAGCCAGCAGGACCCCAGCAGGGTGTAGCCCATGACCAGCCCCAGGCCGGTCATCACCGTGAAGGGGGTGAGCCAGTCCAGGGGGCCCCCCGTGTAGCTGAAGCCTTCCACCTCGAACCCCTGGATGTAGGCACCCACCACCGCACCCTGGGCGAAGCTGGCCACCAGAGACCCCAGGAAGAAGGACCAGTTCCAGCGCCCCCGCCCCCCGGGCGGGGCCTTGAAGCGGAATTCGAAGGCCACACCGCGGAAGATCAGCCCGGCCAGGAGCAGGAAGACGCCGATGTACAGGGCCGGCAGGAAGACCGCGTAGATCATGGGGAAGGCCGCCAGAAGCCCCGTCCCCCCCAGCACCAGCCAGGTCTCGTTGCCGTCCCATACCGGGGCCACGGAGTTCATCATGATATCCCGGCGTTCATCGCTGCCGGCGAAGGGGAAGAGGATGCCCACCCCCAGGTCGAACCCGTCCATGAGGACATACATGAACACGCCAAAGCCGATGATACCGATCCAGATCAGGGTCAGGTCGATGAGTTCCATGGGGTCTTACCTCGTGCCCTGGGGGTTGGGGGTGTCGTTCTGCAGCGGGTCGTCCACGGCCGAGAAGGGCCGCTTGGCATGGGCCCCGGGGGCCTCGTGGATGGGGGCCTCGGGCCCCTTGCGGATGATGCGCACCACATAGGTGATCCCGGCGATGAACACCACTGCGTAGACGGCGATGAAGCCGATGAGGCTGAACAGGGCCATCCCGCCGGTGAGGGAAGGGGTCAGGCCCTGTTCCGTGCGGATCAGGCCGGAGGCCAGCCAGGGCTGGCGACCCACCTCGGTGACGAACCACCCCGCAAGTACCGCCAAAAAGGGCAGGGGGATCATGAAACTGGTCAGGCGCAGGAACAGGCGCGAACGCTCCAGCCGCCCGGTCAGGGTGAGCAGGGCGCCCCAGAGGGCCATGAGGATCATGAGCACACCGATCCCCACCATGATGCGAAACCCCCAGAAGACCACAGGTACGTAGGGGCGATCCTCCGCCGCCCATTCCTTGAGGCCGCGGATCTCGCCGTTCAGTTCGTGAGTAAGGATGAGGCTGGCCAGGTTGGGGATGCCGATCTCCAGGAAGTTGCGCTCCGCCTCCTGGCTGGGGATGGCAAACAGCAGCAGCGGTGCCCCTTCCGTGGTCTCCCAGACCCCCTCCATGGCCGAGACCTTCACCGGCTGATGATGGAAGGTGTTCAGACCATGGACGTCGCCCACCAGCAACTGCCCCGGCGCGACCAGGACCAGCATGATCATGCACATCTGCAGGGCCCGCTTCGAGGCCTCCGGGGCCTTGCCCTTGAGCAGGTACCAGGCGGAGACCCCGGCCACCACGAAGCCCCCGGTGAGGAAGGAGGCCAGGGCCATGTGGAAGAAACGGGGTGGGAAGGAGGGGTTGAAGATGGCCTCGCTCCAGGAGGTGAGGTGGACGATCCCGTCCCGCAGCTCCACGCCGGCGGGGGTCTGCATCCAGCTGTTGGCCGAGAGGATCCAGAAGGAGGAGATGAAGGTCCCCAGGGCCACCATGCAGGCGGCGAACAGGTGGGTGCCCCGGGGCACCTTGTCACGCCCGAAGAGCAGCACCCCGAGGAAGGCCGCCTCCAGGAAGAAGGCCGTGACCACCTCGTAGGCCAGTACGGGTCCCAGGAAGTTGGCGGTGCTGTAGGAGAAGACACTCCAGTTGGTGCCGAACTGGAAGGACATGACGATGCCCGAGACCACGCCCATGCCAAAGACCACGGCGAAGATCTTGGTCCAGAACCGGGCCAGTTGCTCGTAGGCCGGGTTTCCGGTGCGGTAGAGCAGCCCCTCCAGCACGGCGATGTAAGAGGCCAGTCCGATGGTGAAGACCGGGAAGAGGGCGTGGAAGGAGACGACGAACGCGAACTGGATTCGCGACAAGATCAGGGGATCGAGATCCATGGGGGGAGGACTCCCGTGTCACGGTGAAGTGTAGACTCAGTCTAGTGCCCGCCGATGCCCGGCCCCATGAGGATCATCAATGCGGCCCGCGGGATCAACCCACGGGCCGACCCGCGGGGGGTCTCCCTGGACCGGCGCAGCGGCCCGGAGGCCGCCTTGATCGCATTCTACCCCCTCCTCCGGCGACCTCAATGCGCCCGGCATGAACGCTTGATCCCGTGCAGGTCCCGGCGTGATCTTCGTCGCTTGATTCCATCCCCCCGGGATGGAAACGCCTTTTGACATGCGGATTTCATCTGCATCTGCTACCCTTCGCTGCAGTGCAACATGAAAGCGGTCGCCTCAGGCGCATCGCCATCCCCGTTCAAATCACACTACTGGAGGGGGCATATGACGACCCACCATCCCTTTTCCCTGGCCGGCAAGGTCGGCATCGTCACCGGACTCGCCAATGCCGACAGCATCGCCTTCGGCTGCGCGCAGGCCCTGCACGAGGCGGGGGCGGAACTGATCGTGACCTATGGCCATCCCAAGGCCGAAAGACACATCACCCCATTGCTGGAAGCCATGGGACAGCCCGACCTGATGCTCTGCGATGTCCAGGACGATGCCCAGGTGGAGGCCGTCTTCCAGCGTGCCCGGGAGCGCTGGGGGCGGGTGGACTTCCTGATCCACTCCATGGCCTTCGCCAGCCGCGAGGACCTGCACGGCCGGGTGGTGGATTGCTCCCGCGAGGGCTTCGCCCAGGCCATGGATATCTCCTGCCATTCCTTCCTGCGCCTGGGACGTCAGGCGGAGCCCCTGATGACCTCCGGGGGGAGCCTGATCACTCTCTCCTACTATGGCGCCGAGAAGGTGGTGCCCAATTACGGTCTGATGGGGCCGGTGAAGGCGGCCCTGGAGGCCACGGTGCGTTATATGGCCGATGAACTGGGTCCTGCCGGCATCCGCGTGAACGCCCTCTCTCCGGGCCCCATCCGCACACGGGCCGCCTCCGGCATCCGGGACTTCGAGTCCCTGGCCGGGGATGCCGAACAACGCGCCCCGCTCCGGCGCCTGGCCTCCATCCAGGATGTGGGCCGAACCGCCGT
>JBKGXY010000122.1:0-6337 GCA_046546415.1 Ectothiorhodospira sp. | reverse complement strand
AACGTGGGATGGCGTCTAGACTATCAGGTAACCACGCCGGGGATGGCGTGGCGGGCCCGGGCGGCTTTCGTGCACCGTGCGGACCGTTTCTCCGACCACGCCCCGGTGGTGATGGATTACGAGGGGTTCTGATCCGGATACGCCTTCCGGATGCGCACCGGCGGGCACAACTCGCCTCAACAGTTGGACTTATGTTAGGTTTTTGGGTTCACTGAGAATGCCACTCCACCTCCCGGGGCGATCCGTTGCCGGTGGGAAAGGCTTCCGGGCAGGGGCATGGTGCTGCCATGGGCCGTTGCGGGAGGGGGATGATGCCTTGACGGGGAATCCAGGGCGGGCTTGTCACCGTTCCCCGTAATCCACTGAAGGAGGGCCCATGGCCGCACAAAAGAACTCGACATCGGAGCGCCGACCCCGGATCCAGATCAATCCGCCGGTCTTTATCGCATCCGCCGTCCTGATCCTGTTGCTGGTAGCCTTCAGCGCGATCTTCACGGACCTCGCGGGTACCCTGTTTGAGTCCACGCAGTCCTGGATCACCGACACCATGGGGTGGTTCTATGTCCTCGCGGTGGCGGGGTTCGTGGTCTTCATGATCGTCCTGGCCATCTCCTCCTATGGCAGCATCAAGCTGGGGCCCGATCACAGCCACCCCGACTACAGCTACCTGTCGTGGTTCGCCATGCTCTTCTCCGCCGGCATGGGCATCGGTCTCATGTTCTTCGGCGTGGCCGAGCCGGTGATGCATTACACCTCCCCCCCCACGGGGGATGGTGAGACCGTGGAGGCGGCCCGGCAGGCCATGAGCATCACCCTCTTCCACTGGGGCGTGCACGCCTGGGCCATCTATGCCGTGGTGGCCGCCTCCCTGGCCTATTTCGCCTTCCGCCATGGCCTGCCCCTGACGGTACGCTCGGCCTTATATCCCCTCCTGGGGGACCGCATCCATGGTGGCATCGGCCACGCGGTGGACACCTTCGCCGTGCTGGGCACCCTCTTTGGCGTGGCCACCTCCCTGGGGCTGGGGGCGACGCAGATCAATTCCGGCCTGAACTACCTCTTCGATGTCCCCAACGTGGTCTCGGTCCAGGTGGTGCTCATCGCCATCATCACCATGATGGCCACGGTCTCCGTGGTGCTGGGTCTGGACGGCGGCATCCGCCGGCTCTCGGAGTTGAACATCATCCTGGCCGTGGGGCTTCTGGCCTTTGTGCTGATCTTCGGGCCGACGGTCTACCTGCTGCAGACCCTGGTGCAGAACACGGGGAACTACATCTCCGGACTGTTCAACATGACCTTCAACCTCTACGCCTACGAGCCCACAGACTGGATCGGAGGCTGGACGTTGTTCTACTGGGGGTGGTGGATCGCATGGGCCCCCTTCGTGGGCATGTTCATCGCCCGGGTCTCCCGGGGCCGCACCCTGCGGGAGTTCACCTTCGGTGTGCTGTTCGTGCCGGTGGGCTTCACCATCATGTGGATGACCTTCTTCGGTAACACCGCGCTGCACATGATCATGGAGCAGGGGATCACGCAGCTGGCGGACGCGGTGGCCGAGGATTCCTCGGTGGCCCTCTTCCAGTTCCTCGAGCAGATGCCCCTGTCCAGCATCACCGCCGTGGTGGCCACGCTCCTGGTGGTGACCTTCTTCGTCACCTCCTCCGACTCCGGTTCCCTGGTGGTGGACATCCTCACCTCCGGCGGCCGCGAGGATTCCCCCACCTGGCAGCGCATCTTCTGGGCCCTGCTGGAGGGGGTGGTGGCCGCCGTGCTGCTCATCGCCGGGGGGCTTTCGGCCCTGCAGACGGCCACCATCGCCAGTGCCCTGCCGTTCACCATCATCATGATCTTCATGGCCTGGGGGCTGCTCCGGGCGCTGCGTCTGGATCACCTCAAGAAGGTGACCCTGCTGGAGTCCCGGGTCTCGCCGGTGAGTCCCCATTCCCCTGTCTCCTGGCAGCGCCGGCTGCGCTCCATCGTGCACCAGCCCAAGCGCAACGAGGTCATGCGCTATATCCAGGAGACGGTCAAGCCCGCCCTGACCGCCGTGGCCGAGGAACTGCGCAAGCAGAACCTGCCCACCCAGGTGAGCGAGGGCGAGGACGGCCGCTGCTGGGTGGAGGTGCGCCATGGAGACGAGATCGACTTCTTCTACTCCGTACGCCCCCGGGCCTACGAGCCGCCCAGTTTCGTCATGCGAGACACCGGCGCCCGGCGCGCCGAAACCCTGAAGTACTTCCGGGCCGAGGTGCACCTGGGTGAGGGTGGCCAGGACTACGACGTCATGGGCTGGAGCCAGGAGGCCATCATCAACGACGTTCTGGAACACTACGAACGGCACATGCACTTCCTCGATGCCGTGCGTTGAAGACTGAAATGGCCGGGGAGAGTGCCCAGGCGCCCTCCCCGGTGTGAACCTTAACCGGACAAGGGTCTTCGGGCCCGGGCAGGATCGAATTTGCAACCGAAAATCCAGGTCAAGAACATCACCAAGATCTTCGGGGATCATCCCGAGCAGGCCTTTGAGCTCCTGGAGCAGGGGCTGGAGCGCAAGGAGATCCAGCAGCGCACGGGCCAGACCGTGGGCATCCACGATGTGAACTTCGATGTGGACCAGGGGGAGATCCTGGTGGTGATGGGGCTCAGCGGCTGTGGCAAGTCCACCCTCATCCGCTGTCTCAACCGGCTCATCGAGCCTTCAGGGGGGCAGGTGCTGATCGACGGCGAGGACATCACGCAGTTGAACCGCAAGGAGCTGCTGGAGCGTCGCCGCCGCAAGTTCGGCATGGTCTTCCAGAACTTCGCCCTGTTTCCCCACCGCACCATCGTGGACAATACCGCCTTCGGGCTGGAGATCCGGAGCCTGTCCAGGGAGGAACGCCACGACAAGGCCCTGGAGGCCCTGAAGCTGGTGGGCCTGGACGGCTGGGAGGATGCCTATCCCTCGCAGCTCTCCGGGGGCATGCAGCAGCGCGTGGGGCTGGCCCGGGCCCTGGCGGCCGATCCGGACATCCTGCTCATGGACGAGGCCTTCAGCGCCCTGGACCCCCTCATCCGCCGGGACATGCAGAACGAGCTTTTGAACCTGCAGGCACGGATGAAGAAGACCATCGTCTTCATCACCCACGACCTGGACGAGGCCCTGCGTCTGGGGGACCGGATCGTGCTCATGAAGGACGGCTATGTGGTGCAGATCGGCACCCCCGAGGAGATCCTCAGTTCCCCGGCCAGCCGCTATGTGGAACGCTTCGTCGAGGACGTGGACAAGACCCAGGTGCTCACCGCCGGGGCCATCATGCGCGATGCCCCGGTGCTGGTCTCCCCCAAGGACGGCCCCCGCATCGCCCTGCGGCGCATGGAGCAGGAGAGCTTCTACTGCTCCTTCGTGGTGCAGCGCGACGGCACCCTGGAGGGCTACATCTGGGCCGATGACGCCGCCGAGGCCATCCAGCGCAGGGAGAAGACCATCGAGGGCCTGATCCAGCGGGACCACCAGCCGGTGAAGGCGGATGAGCCCCTCAGCACGCTGATCCAGATGCTGGCGGATACCCGCATCCCCGTGGCGGTGGTGGACGACCAGGGCCGGCTCGTGGGCACCGTCGTCAAGAGCAACGTCCTGGCCGCCCTGGCCGATAATCAGCCCGACCGGGAGGGGCAGGAGGAAGACGACGCCGGCGGAGACGACGGCGGGGATGAGAAGGCGCCGGCGGAATCCGCCGCCCCCGCCCCCTGAGCCCACGGCCATGCGGCGGCGTCCCTCCCCGGCTGTGGCCGGTACGAGCGTCGTAACCCATCGATACCAGCGCGGATGAACCTACCATGAGTCAGGATTTTCCCTTCGTCGGCAAGTTTCCCCTGTCCGACTACATCGACGACGGCCTGGACTGGATGACCGAGGCCTTCTCCGGGGTGACCCGCGGGATCAGCACCGTCCTCGGCGGCGGCGTGGAGGCCGTAGTGGCGGTGCTCAGCTTTCCGCCCCCCTGGGTGGTCATCCTCCTCATCGCCGCCTTCGCCTGGTGGATCGCCGGACGACGGGTGGGCATCGGCTCAGCCGTGGGGCTGCTGTTCCTCTGGAACCTGCAGCTCTGGGAGGCCACCATCGAGACCCTCACCCTGGTGCTCTTCGCCACGGCGGTGGCGGTGGCCATCGCCATGCCCCTGGGGATCATCGGGGGGCTCTCCGATGGTTTCAAGCGGGCCATCATGCCCGTCCTGGACCTGATGCAGACCATGCCCGCCTTCGTCTACCTGATCCCCGCCATCCCCTTCTTCGGTCTCGGGCAGGTCTCGGCCATGTTCGCCACGGTGATCTTCTCCATGCCCCCGGCCATCCGCCTCACCATCCTGGGCATCCGCCAGGTGCCCGGCGAGCTGGTGGAGGCCTCCGATGCCTTCGGGGCCAACTGGTGGCAGAAACTCTTCAAGGTCCAGCTGCCCCTGGCCGTGCCCACCATCATGGCGGGCATCAACCAGACCATCATGCTGGCCCTGTCCATGGTGGTGATCGCCGCCATGATCGGTGCCGGCGGCCTGGGCAGCGAGGTCTGGCGCGCCATCCAGCGGCTGCAGCCGGGGGACGGCTTCGAGGCGGGGATCGCCATCGTGATCCTGGCCATGATCCTTGACCGCGTCACCCAGCGGATCGGGAAGCAACGCAAGCAGCAGTGACACCCTCAACCCAGAAGGGAGACCGAACCATGAAAACACAATCCCGCACGACCCTGGGCCGCCTGTTCGGGCTGGCCATGGTCCTGGCCGCCTGCATCCCGGCGGGGGCACTGGCTGCCGACAAGGGACGCATCAAACTGCCCTATGTGGAGTGGTCCAGCGAGGTGGCCAGCACCAACGTGATCCGTGTGGTGCTGGAAGAGGCGGGCTATGACGTGCGCCTCACCTCCGTCAGCGCCGCCGCCATGTGGCAGTCCGTGGCCAGCGGGGACCAGGACGCCTTCGTGGCCGCCTGGCTGCCCACCACCCACGGGGACTATATGGAGCGCGTGGAGGACGATGTGGAGGACCTGGGGGCGAACCTGGAAGGGACCCGCATCGGTCTGGTGGTACCGGAATACGTGGACATCGACTCCGTCGAGGAACTCAACGAGCATGCCGATCGCTTCGGCAACCAGATCATCGGCATCGACCCCGGCGCCGGCATCATGAGCACCACGGAAGATGCCATCGAGGAATACGGCATGGACGACAACATGCAGCTGGTGGAGGGCTCCGGGGCCACCATGACCAGCGTCCTGGGCAACGCCATCCGCACGAAGGACTGGGTGGTGGTCACCGGCTGGACCCCCCACTGGAAGTTCGCCCGCTGGGACCTGAAGTACCTGGAGGACCCCAAGGGGACCTACGGCGGTGAGGAGACCATCCACACCATCGTGCGCAAGGGTCTGAAGGAGGACATGCCCGAGGCCTATGCCATCCTGGACAACTTCCACTGGACCCCGGAGCAGATGGCCGAGGTGATGGTGATGAACCAGGAAGGCGGCGATCCCTACGAGAACGCCCAGCGCTGGGTCGAGGAGAACCGCGACCTGGTGGAGACCTGGCTCCCCTGAGCCTGTCCGGCGGCCCTCCCCTGGGCGGGGTGGGGCCGCCCGGCCCTGGCCTTTGGCCGCGGCCCATGAGGGACAGACCGAGGACAGGGACGGTGTCCGTTTGCAGTAAGCCCATGAACCCGGGACCCGGCACCGCGGGGCCACGCCAAGGCCTTCGCGGCGTCGTCCCGTTCTTCAACCCATTCATTCAGGACAAGAACACATGAACCGCAAGACCTTGATCGCCTCCGCCGTCGGCGCCGCCCTGGCGCTGCCGGCCACCGCCCTGGCCCAGGGGGTCAACTTCGACTTCTACGGCTCCGCCCGCGTGCAGGTGGAATCCGTCAGCCCCGACAAGGACGAGGTGCTGGACTCCTACACCGGCGTGCGGGACGCCTACTCCCGCATCGGCTTCAACGCCGACTACGCCCTCACCGACGGCCTCGACCTCATCGGCACCCTGGAACTGCCCATGGACCTGGCCAACAAGAAGATCCAGGACCCTTGGGATCAGGACGTGGGCGAAGAAGGTGACCAGAGCCGTGACGTGCGCGTGGCCAAGATCGGCGTGCAGGGGGATATCGGGACCCTCACCGTGGGGCAGATGTGGATGCCCTACTACAACGCCATCGCCTACCCGGTGGACATGTTCAGCACCTACTACAGCGGCTTCGCCACCTACACGGTCTTCCGCCGTCAGGACACCATCGCCTACTACAGCCCGGACATGAACGGCTTCTCCCTGGGCTTCGCCTGGAGCGCGGATAACGGCAATGCGGATGCCAATGGGG
>JBKGXY010000121.1:0-6343 GCA_046546415.1 Ectothiorhodospira sp. | reverse complement strand
CCGCCCCGTCCCCGGCGGGCCGCCGCAAGGCCGCCCCGGAGGTCATCCCCCACCCCCCACCATGGTGGTCATCCCGCTGTGACGCGTGACGGCATCCCCCTGACCCACCTGCAACTGCAGGGTCCAGCGCCCCGGGGCCGGCAGGGTGACCGCCCCCAGGTAATGCCCCGGGGCCCCCTCGGTGAGACGCACGGGGCGATCCAGCCGGGCATCGGCGGGACGCAGGAAGACCCCGGACACCGCAGCCCCACGAAGCGGACCGCCCCCGGGCGCCGTCACCCGCACCTCCAGCACCCCCGGGATCCCGGCCCGGGGGGGCACCAACCATCCGGGCTGCACCTCCGGCCGCCCGCCGGGAGGGGACAGCAACTCGAGGGCATGTTCCGGCGACAGGGCCTGGCGCGTCCGCTCAATCTCCGGTGCGGTCCCGGGGAAGCGGGAGGCCAGGGGCATAGCGCCGCTACGGGGTGCCGGCAGCCATTCCAGGAGCCACCCACCGGACACCCCCTGGCGGGCGGCGGTGACCAGGACCGCGTTCACCAGGACCACGACGACGAAGAAACCCACGATCAGCGCCGGGGCCCAATGGACACGCGGAGCGCCCTCCGGGGGCGCCCCGCGCCGGGTGGCGACCAGGGCCAGCCCGTAGGGGGTGATGGCGTAGAGGGCGAGATGGAGGGCGAACAGATCCGCGCCGGGCCAGAAGAGGACCGCCGCCGGAAGCCCCACCGTCAGTGCCCCCGCCAGGACCATCAGGGCCGCCAGGGGGGGACTCCACCGGGCGAGACGGCGCAGAAGACAGAACGCCGCCACCTCGGCGGCCACCCCCAGGCCCAGGGTCAGGATGAGTGGATCCACGTAAGGGCCCCTCCCTTCACGGTGCGATGAACTGCGTTTCCACCCGGAGTCCGGGCAGGCCCTCCGGTGCCAGGGCCTCGATACGAAAGACCAGCGGATGCCGCGCCGCCGGGGGATCCGGGTGGCGCACCCGCGCCATCAGGGTGATGCGCTGGCCCGGCGCCAGGGTCACCGTGTCGATACGCCCCGTATCCAGCACCGCCCCGGGCAGCCCCGAGACCCGCAATGCCAGGGTGAGTGGCCGGCCGGTCTTGTTGTTCAGTTTGATCTCATAGCCATTCTGCACCCCGCCGTCCACCAGGCGCACGAACAGGGGCTGGCGCACCTGGTGGACCGAGGCCTCCAGCGGGGCCTGGTGGGCCACGTCCCAGACCAGCAGGGTGGTCACCGCGGCCAGGGCCAGGGCATATCCCAGAAGGCGGGGCCGGAAACGGCGTACGGGGCGCCCCTCCAGGGCATTCTGCGAGGTGTAGCGCACCAGCCCGCGGGGCCAGCCGAGGCGGTCCATGATCCGGTCGCAGGCGTCCACGCACAGGGCGCAGTGGATGCACGGGTACTGCAGTCCCCGGCGGATATCCACCCCCACGGGGCAGACCTGGACGCAGTAGCCGCAGTCGATGCAATCCCCCACCCCCCGGGCCCGGCGGGCCGTCCGGGTGCGCAGGTCCCGGGCCAGGGGCGCCCGCCCCGCCGTCCCCTCACCCCGGGCCGGGTCGTAGGAGACGATCAGGGTGTCCCGGTCCACCATCACGCTCTGGAAGCGGGCATAGGGACACATGTAGGTGCAGACCTGCTCCCGCAGCCACCCCGCCAGGACATAGGTGGTGAGGGTGAGCAGGCCCGCCGTGGCATAGGCGGCGAAAGGGGCCGTTCCCCCGACGAGGGCCGCCGCCAGGGTGGGGGCATCCCCCCAGTAGAGGGTGAAGGTGACCCCCGTGGCCAGCGCCACCAGCAGCCACAGGCCGTGGGTGACGGCCCGGAGCACCAGGCGGCGGCCGGCGGGTCCCTCCCGCTCCAGGCGCAGGAGCGCCCCCCGATCCCCCTGGACGCGCCGCTCGATGGCCATGAAGACATCGGTCCAGAGGGTCTGGAAGCAGAAATAACCGCATAAGACCCGGCCCACCCACCCCGTCACCCAGAAGAGCAGCAGGGCCGCCATGAGCAGGACCAGGATCAGCCAGGTCAGGTCCTGGGGATGCACGGAGAGCCCCAAGAGATGGAACTGCCTGGCGGGGAGATCCAGAAGGACCGCCTGATCGGGCCCGTCGGGCCGCTCCCAGCGCAACCAGGGCAGGAGGAAATACACCCCGTAGGCCAGCAGGAGGATGCCCCATTTCAGCCGGCGGAACCGGCCCCGGACGGACCGGGGATGCAAGGGGATCCGGTCCCCGGCCGCCCTCATGTCGCGCCCGCGCAGGCGGGGGTCACTGGCCACCCCCCAGCTGGTGCACATAGGCCGCCAGGACACGGATCTCCGCCTCCGACAGCCGCTCGCCAAAGGCGGGCATCTCCCGGCGCACGCCCCGGGCGATGAACGCACTCACCCGCTCGATCCGGGCGGCCCCGTCCGGCGCCCCCGCCACATCGATGTTGGACCAGATCCCGTTGGTCAGGTCCGGGGCCCCCAGGCTGCGCACCCCGGTGCCGTCGGGTCGGTGGCAGGTATAGCACCCCCCCCCCGGGCCCTGGAAGAGCTCCCGGCCCCGGGCCACCTGCGCCGTATCCCCCGGCACGCCGGAGAGCTGCAGGACGTAGGCGGCCACGGCCCGTCGCTGGTCCGCATCCAGGGCATGATCGAAGGGGGGCATGAACCCCAGCCGTCCCCCGGCGATGGTGCGCCGGATGGTCTCCGGATCCCCGCCCCAGTGCCAGTTATCGTCCGCCAGGTTGGGATAGAGGCCGACGAGCCCGGCACCTCCGGACTGGTGACAGGCGGCGCAGTACTCCCCGAAGGCCCCGCGGCCGTAGGCGCGCACGAAGTCCAGCATCCCCGGATCGGACAGGATCCGTTCCCAGGGACTCTCCGCGATCACCTGCAGGTAGTCCTGCCGGCGGCGGGCCGTTTCCCCCTCCTGCATCTCCTGCAGGAGCAGGGCGCGGCTGTTCCAGTGGGTGGTGCGGCTCTCCCCGTCCGCCTCGTAGGTGATGCGGGCCAGGCCCGGGGTATAGCTGTCTGCCACGGGCCAGGCGGGATAGAGCAGCCAGTAGACCACGGCGAAGACCACCGTGGCATAGAAGCCCCATACCCACCAGCGCGGCAGGGGGTTGTCGTGCTCCTGCAGGTCGCTGTCCCAGACATGGCCGGTGGTGGGCGGTTTCCGCTCCCCGGCGGGGGGCGGTCCAGGGCGTCGTGGTTCACTCATGGCGCCCGTCCTCCCCCTGTTCCCGGGGCGGCTCGTCCTCGAAGGGCATGTGGCGATAGGACTCCAGCCGGCGGCCCCGCCGGGGACTGCCGTAGAGGTAGAAAACGATCCCCAGGAAGGTGCCGAAAAGGAGCGGCAGCAGCACGATCCTGCCGTTGCCCGGGTCCGTGATCCATGTCCAGAAGGCCTGCATCGCCCACCCCGCTCACCTGAACTCCACGAAATGGCCCTCGGGGTAGGCCCCGAAGTCCACCAGGGTCCCCAGCACCTGGAGATAGGCCACCAGGGCGTCCATCTCCGTGAGGCGGGACGGATCCCCGTCGTAGTTCCCGCTCCGGGCCTGGGCCCGCAGGTTCTCCCGGGCCCGACGGAGGTCCAGCCAGCGGGCCGTGTCCTCCCCGAAGCGGTCCACGTTGGCCTCGTGCTCCGCCTGGGTGCGGGCATAGGGCACCCCCACCCGGCGCAGGGCCTCCAGGCGCGGCCGCAGGTCTTCCAGGTCCAGCTCATTGCGCGCCAGCCAGGGATACCCGGGCATGATGGACTCGCTCACCACGGAACGGGGGTCCACCAGGTGGCGCACGTGCCACTCGTTGGAATACTTGCCCCCCACCCGGGCCAGGTCCGGTCCGGTGCGCTTGGAACCCCACTGGAAGGGGTGGTCGTACATGGATTCCGCCGCCAGGGAATAGTGGCCGTAGCGCAGCATCTCGTCGCGGAAGGGACGGATCATCTGGGAATGACAGGTGTAGCAGCCCTCGCGCACGTAGATGTCCCGCCCCCGCTGCTCCAGCGGGGTGTAGGGGCGCATCCCCTGCACCTCCTCCACCGTCTCATCGATATAGAAGAGCGGCACGATCTCCACCAGGCCGCCGATGCTGACCACCACCAGGGTGAGGATGATGAGCAGGGCCGCGTTGGTCTCGATGATCTCGTGTTTCATGACGCCCTCCCCTGCGCCACCACACCCGCCTGACCCGATGGCGCGGGCCCGGGGCGGCGCAGGGTCATGAGGAGATTGAAGGTCATGACCAGCATCCCGGCGAAGAAGAGTCCGCCCCCCATCAGGCGCACCACGTAGGGTTCATGCAGGAAGGCCACGGTCTCGATGAAGGTGTAGGCCAGATTGCCGTATTCATCGAAGGCCCGCAGCATCAGGCCCTGGCCGATCCCCGCCACCCACATGGCGGTGATGTAGAGGAGGATCCCCAGGGTGGCCAGGAAGAAATGCACATACACCAGCCGCGTACTGTAGAGGGGGACGTCCCACAGACGCGGAACGAGATGATAGAAGGACCCGAACGTGATCATGGCCACCCATCCCAGGGCCCCCGAGTGGACGTGGCCGATGGTCCAGTCCGTGTAGTGGGACAGGGCGTTCACGCTCTTGAGGGACATCATGGGGCCCTCGAAGGTGGACATGCCGTAGAACGACAGGGCCGTGATCAGGAACAGCATGATGGGATCGGTGCGCAGACGGTCCCAGGCGCCGGAAAGGGTCATGATGCCGTTGATCATCCCCCCCCAGGAGGGCAGCAGCAGGAGGATCGAGAAGGTGGCCGCCAGGGTGGAGACCCAGTCCGGCAGGGCGGTCCAGTGCAGGTGGTGTGCCCCCACCCACATGTAGAGGAACACCAGGGCCCAGAAGTGGATGATGGAGAGCCGGTAGGAATAGATGGGCCGCCCTGCCTGCTTGGGGACGAAGTAGTACATCATCCCCAGGAAGGCGGCGGTGAGGAAGAACCCCACGGCGTTGTGCCCGTACCACCACTGGGTCATGGCGTCCTGTACCCCGGAGAACAGGGGGTAGGAGACGGGGCTGAACAGGCTCACCGGCACGGCCAGGTTGTTGAAGATATGCAGCAGGGCGGTGGCCAGGATAAAGGCCATGAAGAACCAGTTGGCCACATAGATATGGGGTTGGGAGCGGCGCAGCAGGGTCACCAGGTAGACCAGGAAGTAGGCCACCCAGACCACGGTGATGAGGATGTCCACCTGCCATGGAAACTCGGCGTACTCCCGGCTCTGGCTGTAGCCCGCCATGTAGGACAGCACCCCCAGGGCCAGGGCCAGGTTCCAGCCCCAGAAGGTGAACCACGCCAGCCCCGGCCCCGCCAGGCGCACCTGACAGGTGCGCTGCACCACGTAATAGGACGTGGCGAACAGGGCATTGCCGCCGAAGCCGAAGATCACCAGGGTGGTGT
Source organism: Ectothiorhodospira sp. (assembly GCA_046546415.1). Classification (GTDB taxonomy): domain Bacteria; phylum Pseudomonadota; class Gammaproteobacteria; order Ectothiorhodospirales; family Ectothiorhodospiraceae; genus Ectothiorhodospira. The sequence goes on along the minus strand of JBKGXY010000121.1, from coordinate 921 downwards.
GGACCGGGCGCAGGCGGCCGAAGCTGAAGGGGGCCAGATCGAAGTTGAGTACCGGGAAGGCCAGCTGCCCGGCGATCCAGACCCCCACGGCCATGCCGAGCACGCCCCAGACCATGGCGGCGATGGAGAAGCCCTTGACGATGGTGTAATCATACTGCCGGGCGGGATCGATCTTCGGGGCGGGTTGGACGCCGGACAAGGCCATGGTGTGCTCTCTTGGATTCCCTCCCCCACGGTATAGCCATTCTGGACGCGGATTGCGAACCGTCAGGATCCGCGACGGATGGGGATGACCCGCTCCGGCCGCCGAGGCGGAGGCGCCTGCGGGGCCCAGGCATGGCCGTAGATCACCTCGTAGGTGGCGGGCAGCCGGCCCCGACCGTCCCGGAAACCCTCGTAGGCCGCCTCCACGGCCCGCAGCCGGCCGGGTCCGGTCAACCCCCGGCCGCGCCCCCGGGCCGCGTTGGTGGCCCCGATGGCCTTCAGATCCCCCATCAGGCCACGCACATCGCCGTAGGTCAGGGTCATCCGCTCCATGTCCATCACCGGGTCGGCAAAACCACCGCGCACCAGGGCATCGCCGATGTCGTGCATGTCCACGAAATCGCTCACGTGGGGGCATCCGTCCACGGCGGCCCAGGCCCGGCGCAGCTCCACGAGGGTGTCCGGCCCCAGGGTGGTGAACATCAACAGCCCCCCCGGGGCCAGCACGCGGCGGAACTCCGCCAGGGCCTGTTCCAGATCGTTGCACCACTGCACCGCCAGGCTGGAGAACACCAGATCGAAACCGGCGTCGGCGAAGGGCAGGGCCTCCACGTCGCCGCAGACCAGGTCCGGGCGCCGCCACCAGCCCGTGGCGCGGGCGGCCGTGCGCAGCATGGCCGGGGAGAGGTCCAGGGCCACCACCCGGGCCCCGCGGTA
>JBKGXY010000120.1:0-6346 GCA_046546415.1 Ectothiorhodospira sp. | reverse complement strand
CTGATCGCCCGCATCGTGACCGTCACCGGCAGCGGGGTGAAGGCCCCGCGCAACCTCCATGTCCCCATCGGCACCCCCATCGCCCACCTGGTGGCCCACGCCGGCGGCTACACCGAGGCCGTGGAACGGCTCATCCTGGGAGGGCCAATGATGGGCTTCGCCCTGCCCAGCGACGAGGTGCCCATCATCAAGGGCGGCAACTGCGTCCTCGCCGCCGAGGCCGGGGAGGTGAGCGCCCCCGAACCGGTGATGCCCTGCATCCGCTGCGGCGAGTGCGTGCGGGTCTGTCCCGCCAACCTCCTGCCCCAGCAGCTCTACTGGCACACCCGGGCCAAGGACTTCGACAAGGCCCAGGACCACAGCCTGTTCGACTGCATCGAATGCGGCTGCTGCGCCCATGTCTGCCCCAGCAACATCCCGCTGGTGCAGTACTTCCGCTTCGCCAAGAACGAGATCTGGTCCCAGGAAAAGGAACGACAGCAGGCCGATGCGGCGCGCATGCGCCACGAACTGCGCCAGCAGCGCCTGGAGCGGGAGAAGCGGGAGAAGGCCGAGCGCATGAACCGCAAGCGGGAGGCCCTGGGCGGGGCCTCCGGCGGTGACGCGGCGAAGAAGGCCGCCGTGCAGGCGGCCCTGGAACGGGCCCAGGCACGCAAGGCGGCCCAGCGCCAGGAGGACGGCAGCCCGCCCCCGCCCGGACGGGACGCCCCGTGAAGCCCCGATGCCGGGAGGCCATGGGCCACCCCGGACCCCACGCAACGGCAGCACCTCACCGAACCCCGATCCAGACGGCACGCGATGCGTTTCAAGACCTTCACCTCCCCCCACATGAGCCCGGTACGCAGCGTCCACCGGGTGATGCGCCAGGTCCTCTACGGCCTGCTGCCCGGCACCGCGGCCATGGCCTGGTTCTTCGGCTGGGGGGTCCTGGTGAACGTCCTGCTGGCGGTGGGCGTGGCCCTGGCGGCGGAGACCCTGATGCTGCTGCTGCGCCACCGCCCGGTGCGGCCCTTTGTCACCGACCTGTCGGCGGTGGTGGCCGGCTGGCTCTTCGCCCTGGCGATCCCCCCCCTGACCCCCTGGTGGATCACCCTGGTGGGCGTATCGTTCGCCATGGTGGTGGCCAAGCATCTCTACGGCGGCCTGGGATACAATCCCTTCAACCCGGCCATGATCGGCTATGTGGTGGCGGTCATCTCCTTCCCCCGGGAGATGACCCTGTGGATCCCCCCCGGCACCCTGGCGGACCCGGCCTTCGGCTTCATCGAGACCCTGGGGATCATCTTCCAGGGCCAGCTCCCCGGCGGGGAGACCTGGGATGCCGTCACCAGCGCCACCCCGCTGGACCGGATCCAGTCGGGACAGGGACAGGGGCAGCCCCTGGATGAGATCCAGGCCTCGCCCCTGTTCGGATTCGTGGCGGGCCGGGGTTGGGAGTGGATCAACCTGGCCTTCCTGGCCGGCGGGCTGTGGCTGCTCCGCCGCCGGGTCATCGCCTGGCAGGCCCCGGTGGGGATGCTGGGGGCGCTGTTTCTGATCTCCGGGCTGTTCTGGATCATCGACCCGGCCACCTACCCCGCCCCCCTGTTCCAGCTCTTCAGCGGCGCGGCCATGCTGGGGGCCTTCTTCATCGCCACCGATCCCGTCTCCGGCAGCGCCACGCCCAGGGGGCGGCTGATCTTCGGGGCGGGGGTGGGGCTCCTGGTCTTCGTCATCCGCACCTGGGGGGCCTATGCGGAGGGGGTGGCCTTTGCCGTGCTGCTGATGAACATGATGGCCCCCACCATCGACCAGTACACCCAGCCCCGGGTCTTCGGACAGCGTTCCCGGACGAAGGAGGGGCAGGGATGATCCGCAACGTCCTCATCTCGGCGGTCCTGCTGTCGCTGTTCGGCCTCATCGGCGCGACCCTGGTGGCGACCGTGCACCAGGGCACCCAGGCACGCATCCAGGCCAACCGCGATGACGTCACCCTGGAGCGACTCCACGAGATCCTCCCGGAAGGGGCTTACGACAACGCCATCGTGAAGGACACCGTGCGCCTGTCCGACCCCCTGCTGGGGGGGGAAGACCGCCGGGTCTACCGCGCCCGCCAGGACGGCCGGCCGGTGGCGGCGGTCTTCTCCGTGGTGACCCACGACGGCTATGCCGGTGACATCCGCCTGCTGGTGGGCGTCCTGGCCGACGGCCGCATCGCCGGTGTGCGCGTGGTGAACCACCAGGAGACCCCGGGCCTCGGGGACGACATCGAGGCCGCAAAATCCGACTGGATCCGGGGCTTCGAGGAACGGGCCCTGGGAGACCCACCACGGGAGGAGTGGGCCGTGCGCAGTGATGGCGGGGTCTTCGACCAGTTCACCGGGGCCACCATCACCCCGCGGGCCGTGGTGGAAGCGGTCCGGGATACCCTCATCTACTTCCGTGGGCACCGTGACCAGGTCTTCGCGGCGCCCGAAGAGCCATCCGGGGAGGCCTCATGAGCACCCAGTCCTACCGCAGGATCGTCACCGACGGACTCTGGCGCAACAACCCGGGGCTGGTGCAGTTGCTGGGTCTGTGCCCACTGCTGGCCATCTCGGGCACCGTGGTCAACGCCCTGGGCCTGGGGCTGGCCACCACCCTCACCCTGGTGGCCTCCAACCTCTCCGTCTCGGCCATCCGCAACTGGGTGCGTCCCGAGATCCGCATCCCGGTGTACGTGCTCATCATCGCCTCGGTGGTGACCGCCATCGAACTGGCCATGAATGCCTATTTCCACGAGCTGTATCTGATCCTGGGGATCTTCATCCCCCTGATCGTCACCAACTGCGCCATCATCGGCCGGGCCGAGGCCTTCGCCTCCAAGAACCCCATGCCCCGCGCCCTGGCGGACGCCCTGGCCATGGGGCTGGGCTTCACCGGGGTGCTGGTGGCCCTGGGGGCCCTGCGCGAGGTCCTGGGACAGGGCACCCTCTTCGACCAGGCCCATCTCATGTTCGGGGAGATGGCCCAGGGACTGTCTGTCACCCTCATCCCGGACTACCACGGCTTCCTCCTGGCCATCCTGCCCCCCGGGGCCTTCATCGGCCTGGGGCTGCTGCTGGCCCTGAAGAACACCGTGGATGACCGGCTGCAGCGGCGCGCCGCCCGCCGGCGCACGGCCATGACCGAACAGCCCCAGACCTGAGCCCCCATGGACCCCACCACCCTCCGTGAGATCTTCGAGCGCTGGCGCCGTGCAAACCCCCACCCCACCACGGAACTGCGCTACACCACCCCCTTCGAGCTCCTGATCGCCGTGATCCTCTCGGCCCAGGCCACCGACCGGGGGGTGAACAAGGCCACGCAGGGCCTGTTCGCCGTGGCCAACACCCCCCAGGCCCTCCTGGATCTGGGCCTGGAGGGGCTCAAGGCCCATATCCGCAGCATCGGGCTGTACAACGCCAAGGCGGAGAACATCCTGCGCACCTGCCACATCCTGGTGGAGCGCCATGGGGGTCAGGTACCCCGGGACCGGGCGGCCCTGGAGGCCCTGCCGGGGGTGGGCCGCAAGACCGCCAACGTCCTGCTCAACACCGCCTTCGGCGAACCCACCATCGCCGTGGATACCCACATCTTCCGCGTGGCCAACCGCACGGGCATCGCCCCGGGCAGGACCCCGCTGGCGGTGGAGAAACGCCTCATGGAGGTCGTGCCGGAAGAATTCCGCCGTGACGCCCACCACTGGATGATCCTCCACGGCCGGCATGTCTGCACCGCCCGTGCGCCCCGATGCGGGGAATGCCTCATCCAGGACCTGTGTGAATACGAAGAAAAGCGGCCCTGAACCGGCGGCTCCTCCAGGCCACACCCAGCCCGCCGGCGAGGGCACCACCGGGGATCCCGGGGCCGGCTCAGACCCGCTTGGCCGCGTCCTGCTGCAGGTCCATGATCAGGCGGTTGAGGCTGCGCTCCGCGGCGGGAGGCAGGGCACTGAACTGGAGCCCCAGTCGGCAGCGCCCCTCGTGGCGGGGATCCGGCTTGACATTGCGCACCACCGCCGGCAGGTCGGTCCAGCGGTATTCCCCCATCTCCAGGGTCCGGATCAGGACCCCCGTACCCGATGGCGGCACATCCCCGGGATCCAGCTCGCAATCCAGCCCCACCCCCTGGATGGAGACATCCGCGGGACGCGCGGAGTAGACCGGCCGATCCTCATCCCCGCCCTCGTCCAGACACCAGTGGGCCCGGCCCTCCAGGGCCATGGGGACGGACACGCGGAAGGCCCCGCGCCGCTGGCGGTAGTCCACCACCTCCGGCCAGTGGCAGACCAGGGCCTGGACATCCCCCTCTTCGTGCAACCCTTCGTACACCGTCCTGAAGAGCAGGGGGACCCCCCGCAGGGAGGCCCGCACCCGGAGTTCAGTCCCGGGGGCGAGGCGACGCATCATGACCTCGTTATTGGGGGCCTCCAGGGCCAGCCGGTCGTTCTCCGGGGCCAGCTGAAGCAGCTGACTGACCCCCTGCAGTCGCAGGGGCGTATGCACCAGCGCCCCCTCCTCCTCCCCTTCCGGGGCCGGCTCCGGGTCCACGGTGGCGCTCAGGGTGAGCAGTGCCCGCCCCTTGATGAGTTCGCGGAACAGGGTCTGCTGTCGCCGGCGGTTGCGGATCAGGCTGGCACTGGGATCGGACATGGGAAAGGGCGCTGGATGCAAGGTGCAGGCATGATACCATCTGGCGCCAGGCCTGTGATGTCAGCATCCCGGGCCGTTGTCCCACCCGCCCATAATACCGGCCGTTCCATGAAGCCAGCCCGCAACCCGAACCGGCCTCCCAGTATCTCCCAACGGCCTGTCCCGGAGGCGACGACGTGATGTACCGGGCCGGATTGCGCCATTTCCGGCAGATGGTGGAGGAGGCCTCCGATGCCATCCTCCTCCTGGACCCCTCCGGGAACATCCGTTATGCCAACCCGGCAGCGGCCCGGCTCTTCGGATACCCGCTGGACGCCCTCATGGGCGAGGCCTTCGGGTTCGTGGTGGTGCCGGACGAACCCACCGAGATCCAGATCCCCCATCCCCGGCGGGGCGTGGTGTCCGCCGACGTGCGCACCGTGCCCATGGACATGGAGGGCGAACCGGTCTGGGTGGTCTACCTGCGGGACGTCACCGACCGCAAGCGGGCGGAACAGGCCACCCGCGAGAACGAGGTCATCTTCCAGGAACTGCTCCAGGAGATCCCGGACATCGCCATCCAGGGCTATCGCCTGGACGGCACCGTGTTCTACTGGAACCGGGCCAGCGAACGGGTCTTTGGCTACCCTGCCGAGGAGGCCCTGCAGGCCAACCTGCTGGACCTGATCGTGCCCGATAACCTGCGGGAGGAGATGGAGGAGAACCTGCGGGGGATGCGTGTCGAGGGGACGCCCCCCGATTCGACCCCGCTCACCCTGCGCCACAAGGACGGCCACCCCGTGGAGATCTACTGCGTGCACGCGGCCCTGGAGTACGGCCCGGGGGACATGCGCATGTTCTGCATGGGGGTGGACCTCACGGAGAAGCAGCGGGATCAGCTGCGGCTGAAAGAGACCATCCGCGCCGGCAACATCGGCCTCTTCGACTGGGACCTGCGCACCGACAAGGTCTTCTATTCCCGGGAATGGAAGGCCCAGCTGGGTCATGAGGACTGGGAGATCGGCGAGGATCTGAACGAATGGCGCTCCCGCCTGCACCCCGATGACCTGGGCCCCTCCCAGCGCAAGGTGGAGGCCTTTCTCGCCAACCCCGAAGGGCGCTTCGTCAACGAGGCGCGCATGCGCCACAAGGACGGGGGCTATCGCTGGATCCTGGCCCAGGGTTCCCTCATCCGTGGCGCGGACGGCCACCCCGCCCGCCTGCTGGGGTCCCACCTGGACATCACCCAGCGGCACGTCACTGAGGAGAGCCTGCAGCGGCTGGCCTTCGCCGTGGACCAGAGCCCCAGCATCGTGGTGATCACCGACACCGCGGGCCTGATCCGCTACGTCAACCGCCAGTTTTGCCACATCTCCGGCTACGAATCGGAAGAGGTGACGGGGATGAACGCCCAGCGGCTGGGTTCGGGGACCCCGGGCAGCGGCAAGCCCAAGGCCCTGTTCCAGACCCTCGCCCGGGGCGGGGTCTGGGAGGGGCAGTTCAAGAACCGGCGCAAGAACGGGGAGATCTACTGGGAACGGGCCCGCATCTACCCCATCCGCGACGCCCAGGGGGCCATCACCCACTACATCAAGCTGGCCGAGGACATCACCGACCAGAAACACCTGAGCGAGCGGCTGGACTACCTGGCCTTCCACGATCCCCTCACGGGCCTGGCCAACCGGGAACTGCTCCTGGACCGTCTGGGGCAGGCC
>JBKGXY010000119.1:0-6383 GCA_046546415.1 Ectothiorhodospira sp. | reverse complement strand
CCATGAAAACCTCTACCGTTTCCACCGCCCATGGAACACAAGGGCCATGAGAAAGACGCGACGTTGCCATTCCGACTTAGGCATCGAGTGAAATTCCTGAAAGGCCGATTCGGCCAATCCCACATGTGCCAGCACATCCGTTCGCGAAAACCGGGACGACAGGTCATAGTCGGCATCATGCCGCGCCTGTTGCAATTCGATGAACGCATCCGCAACCGTCGTCACCCGAGCATCTGGGCTCTCGGGCAACAGGCCGACCAAGGGCCGCGGGGGCGGACCGGAGTTCCACCGGGCGAACGCCTGGCAGGCCTTCTTCATGTCCGAGTGGCTGCACGCGCGGCCCAACTGCTGCCGCAACCCCTCCACCTCCGGCCCACCGGACACCACTTCACGACAAGCGGCGTCCACCAGAAGATGGAACAAGGCGTAGTAAGCCGTCGAGACGGACCGCCGCAAGCTGGCCTGTCTGGGGCGTCTGGGCTCATGCATCGCAAGTTGTCGGGACTGATTGAGCAAATCCTTGTGCAAAGACACGGTCACGCCTCCTGACCAGACCCGCCAGGCGCCTCACGAACCCGCACATAGGCCCAGAGCCCCGGCACCTCACCCGCGAGATACGTCTTGATATGCTGACGCAACTCCGACAAGGCCGGTTGCATCACCTCCTGTGTCGGGGTGTCCGCTTCCAGCACGATCCAGACCCAGAGCGCCGGCTCGCCGTCCGCATCCACCCCCTCCGTCAACTCGATCTCACGCACCCAGTCGGGGCGAGATATCCGCCCCAACCCGGCACGTAACGCCTGGAGAGGTTCTGCCCCTACCATCGCAGCCATCAGTCACATTCCTCCCAAAGTGGTACCCGGGGTGTCGGTCACGCAATCGTCACCCCCGCCGCCAGGTGGTCCCCTGCGGTCCGTCCTCCAGCAGGATCCCACGGGCCTTGAGGTCATCGCGGATGCGGTCGGCCTCGGTGAAATCCCGGCGCTTGCGGGCCTCCAGGCGCTTCTGGATCAGGGCCTCGATCTCCGCCGCATCCAGGGCCGCCTCCCCATCCAAGGTCTCCTTGAAGAAGGTCTCCGGGTCCGCCTGCAACAGACCCAGCACCCCACCCAGGGCCTTCAGGCCGCCGGCCAGGCGGGCGGCCTCCTGCGGGTCCGTCTTTCTCAGGCGGTTCACCTCCCGGGCCAGATCGAAGAGCACCGACAGGGCCTCCGGGGTATTGAAGTCATCATCCATGGCCGCAGTGAACCGCTCCCGCCAGGCCGCCCCCGCAGCCCCCGGGCCCGCCGGTTCCAGCCCCCGCAGGGCGGTGTACAGGCGGGACAGGGCGCTGCGCGCGGCATCCAGGGCCTGGTCGTTGTAGTTGAGGGGACTGCGGTAGTGACTGTTCAGGATGAAATAGCGGATCTCCTCAGGCCGGTAGTGCTCCAGCACCTGGCGCACGGTGAAGAAGTTGCCCAGGGACTTGGACATCTTCTCCTCGTCCACCCGCACGAAACCGTTGTGCATCCAGTAGTTGACGAAATGCTCGCAGGTGGCCGCCTCGCTCTGGGCGATCTCGTTTTCATGGTGGGGGAACTGCAGGTCCTGACCGCCGCCATGGAGGTCGAAGTGGTTGCCCAGGTAATGGGTGGACATGGCAGAGCACTCGATGTGCCAGCCGGGGCGCCCCGGGCCCCAGGGGGAGTCCCAGGCGGGCTCGCCGGGCTTGGCGGCCTTCCACAGCACGAAATCCAGGGGATCGCGCTTGGACTCGTCCGGGGCCACCCGTTCCCCGGCCCGCAGGTCCTCCAGGCGCTTGCCCGAGAGCCGGCCATAGCCCTCGAACCGGGACACGCTGTAGTACACATCCCGGTTCTCCCCCACATAGGCGTAGCCCCGGTCCATGAGGCGCTGGATCATATGGAGGATGTCGTGCACATGGCCGGTGGCCCGGGGCTCGTGGGTGGGATGCAGCACCCCCAGGGCATCGGCGTCCTCGTGCATGGCCCGGATGAACCGCTCCGTCAGCACGTCGATGGCTTCACCCTTCTCCGCCGCCCGCCGGATGATCTTGTCGTCGATGTCGGTGATGTTGCGCACATAGGTCACCTCGTAGCCCAGGGCCATGAGGTAGCGGTAGACCATGTCGAACACCACCAGGACCCGGGCGTGGCCCAGATGGCAGTAGTCGTAGACGGTCATGCCGCAGACATACATGCGCACCTTGCCCGATTCCATGGGACGGAAGGGTTCCTTCTGACGGGTCAGGGTGTTGTAGAGGGTCAGCATGGGGTTTGGCCAATGACGAATGGAATGCCGGGGCGCCCGCCGTGCGGGCGGTGGAGAAACGCAGGGTTCCATGATAGCGCACCGCCGGGGGCCCGCGCCCCCGCCGACGGCGCATCGGTGTTCAGGCGGCGGCCAGATCCCGGGCCTGCTCCAGCCGCCGGCGCACCCGCTCGGGCCCCAGCAGATCCCAGACCCGGTGCATCTCGGGACCGTGGGGAACCCCGGTGAGGGCCAGGCGCAGGGGCATGTACAGGGCCTTGCCCTTGCGCCCGGCGGCCCGGCCCACGGCCTTGGCGAAGGCCGGGAAGTCCGCCGGATCTTCGGCCAGGACCTCAAGGGCCGCATCGAAGAAGGCGTCACCGGCCTCGCGCAGCGCCGACTGTTGCTCCGCCTCCAGGGGCAGCTCGGGGGCGAACAGGCGACGGGCCCAGGCGTTCAGATCCTCAGGGAAGAGGATGTTGTCGCGCACCGCCGCCACCAGGGCCCCGCCCTGGCCCGCGGGCACGGGTGCATCGGGGGCCAGCCAGTTCTCCAGAACCGCGTCGGGGGCCTCCGCCACCGCCAGGCGCTGCCAGTGATCCAGCTGGACCCCGTCGTGCCGTGCCGGGGCCCGGCCCAGGCGGGCGATATCGAAGCGGGCCGCCAGGGTATCCCGATCCATGAGGCCATCGTCGTCATAGACATGCCCCAGGCGCGCCAGGTGATTCAGCAGGGCCAGGGGAAGATACCCCTGATCCCGCAACCGACGCAGGCTCAAGGCCCCGCTGCGCTTGGAGAGCGGACCGCCGTCCTCGTCCAGGATCAGGGAGATATGGCCGTAGGCCGGCGGGGTGAGCCCCAGGGCTTCCAGCAGCAGCAACTGGCGCGGGGTGTTGGCGATGTGGTCCTCCCCCCGCAGGACGAGGGTCACCCCCATGAGGGCATCGTCCACGGCATTGCTGAAGAAGAACGACGGGGTGCCATCGGAGCGGCGGATGATGAAATCGCCGATGTCCTCCGTGGCAAAGCGCTGCGGCCCGCGTACCCGGTCCTCGAAGACCACCGTGCGCCCCCGGGGCACGCGAAAACGCAGGGTGGGCCGCTCCCCCCGCGCCAGCCGTGCCTGCACCTCCTCCGGGGTCAGGCGGGCGCAGGTACCGGGATACCGGGGCGGCTGCCCCGCGGCCATCTGCGCCCTGCGCGCCAGCCGCAGGCTCTGGTCGCTGCAAAAGCATGGATAGACCAGCCCCCGCTCCTCCAGCGAATGGAAATAGGTGGCGTAGACTTCCCCCCGCTGCGACTGCAGGTAGGGTCCGGCCCCGCCCCCCACCTCCGGGCCCTCCTGCCAATCCAGCCCCAGCCAGCGCAGGTCCTCCATCAGGTCCCGGGTGTACTCGTCCCGGCTGCGCTCGGCATCGGTGTCCTCGATGCGCAGCAGGAACGTGCCCTCCCGCCCCCGGGCGGCCAGGGCGTTGAACAGGGCGGTGCGCAGGTTGCCCAGGTGCAGGTGACCGGTGGGGCTGGGAGCGAAGCGGGTCTTCATGGCGATATCGGCTTCTTCGGGCATGGCGCGGGATGGTAGCTCAAAAGGGGCTGCCCGGCACACCACGGCCGGCGGCCCGTCCCAGGTTTGTAAAGATCCGCCCGGGGTGGAGGGGGTTCCCGGAGACGGGTGTGCGCCGCAGGGAGGCGGCGCGCAAGCCTCCAGGGAAGGATCCACGGCGGCCCGTCGCAGGGAACCCCCTCCACCCCGGGCACCTTACTGCACGCTTTCCCGGCCTGGACGCAAAGGCTATCATCACCCGGACGGGCATCGGCCCGAGACGAGGCCGGATCCGGGGAACCCACGGCGGCGGAACCCCTTCAGACACAAGGCGCCCGATACGATGCGCATGCGATCCATGTTCAGACGGCTGCTGGTCATCCTGACCCTGCTGTCCACAACCACGGGAAATCAAGTGATGGCTGAAAGCGAAAACCCACGGGTCAAACTGGAGACGACCATGGGCACGATCGTCCTGGAACTCTACCCGGACAAGGCCCCGGAAACGGTGGAGAACTTCCTGGGCTACGTACGCGAAGGCTTCTACGACGGCACCATCTTCCACCGCGTGATCCCCGGTTTCATGGTCCAGGGCGGCGGCTTCACCCCGGATCTGCAGCAAAAACCCACCCGCGACCCCATCCGCAACGAGGCCAACAACGGCCTGAGCAACGAACCGGGCACCGTGGCCATGGCCCGCACCCCCAACCCCCACTCCGCCACCGCGCAGTTCTTCATCAACGTGGAACACAACCGCTTCCTGGACTTCACCGCCGAGAACCCCCAGGGCTGGGGTTACGCCGTCTTCGGCCGCGTAGTGGAGGGCATGGACGTGGTGGAACGCATCGTGGCCATGCCCACCGGCAACCAGGGGATGCACCAGGACGTCCCACGGGAATCCATCGTCCTCGAACGCGTCACCGAGCAGAAGTAGCGCGGCCCGGTGGGTTCCACGCTCTTCGTCTCGGACCTGCACCTGGATCCGGACCGCCCCGACATCCTCACCGCCTTCGAACACCTCCTGCGCGGACCCGCGCGGGCGGCGGATGCCCTGTACATCCTGGGTGATCTATTCGAATACTGGATCGGGGACGACGACCCGGCCCCACACCTGCAGCCGATCTTCGACGCCCTGGCCGCGCTGGCGAACGACGACATCCCGGTGCACTTCGCCCATGGCAACCGGGACTTCCTGGTGGGCGAAGGGTTCGCCCGGCGCAGCCGATGCCGGCTGCTGGACACGGAGACGGTGATCGATCTCTACGGTACCCCCGTGCTGCTCATGCACGGGGACAGCCTGTGCACCGACGATCATGAATACATGGCCTTCCGCCGCATGGTGCGCGACCCGCAATGGCAGGCGGCCTTCCTGGCCCGCCCCCTGGCGGAGCGCCATGCCGAGGCGGAGGCCATGCGCAACCGCAGCCGCCGCTCCACCCGCCACAAACCGGCGGACATCACCGACGTCCATCCCGACGCGGTGGTGGAGGCCCTGCGCCGCAACGGCGTGTACACCCTCATCCATGGCCACACCCACCGCCCTGCCCTGCACGACCTGACCCTGGACGGTGCCCCCGCCCGGCGTATCGTGCTCCCGGACTGGTACGAGACCGGCGGGCTGCTGCGGGCCACCCCCGAAGGCATGGCCCTGGAGACCTGGCCGGTGGAATGAACCCCATCCCCCCTGGGTGAGACCCCACCACTGCGTCCCGTGACCACCCGAGGCGCGATGGGATCCCCGGGAAGGTTCACACCCGCTCCAGCCCCCGGGCCAGATCGGCGCGGATATCCGCCGGGTCCTCCAACCCCACGGCCACCCGGATCAGGCCCTCGTGGATCCCCTGCTCCGCCCGCTGCTCCGGCGTGAGACGACCGTGGGTGGTGGTGGACGGGTGGGTGATGGTGCTGCGGGTATCCCCCAGATTGGCGGTGATGGACAGCATCCGGGTGGCGTCGATCACCCGCCAGGCCGCCTCCCGACCGCCCCCGACCTCGAAGGAGACGATGCCCCCGAAACCGGCCTGCTGGACCATCGCCAGGTCGTGCTGGGGATGGGTGGCCAACCCCGGGTAGTGCACCCGTGCCACTGCACCGTGTCCCTCCAGCCAGCGGGCCACCTCCAGGGCCGCGGTGCTGTGGGCCTGCATGCGCAGGCGCAGGGTCTCCAGCCCCTTGAGGAAGACCCAGGCGTTGAATGGGCTCATGGTGGGCCCCGCCGTGCGCAGGAAGCCAAAGACCTCCTTGCCCACCCGCTGGGCATCCCCCACCACGGCCCCGCCCACGCAGCGCCCCTGCCCGTCCAGGTACTTGGTGGCCGAATGCACCACCAGATCCGCCCCCAGGCTCAGGGGCCGCTGCAGGGCCGGGGTGCACTGGCAGTTATCCACCACCAGCAGGGCCTCCCGAGCGCGGGCCAGCCGCGACAGGGCCTTCAGGTCCACCAGTTCCGTGAGCGGGTTGGAGGGGGTCTCGGCGAAGAGCATCCGGGTCTCCGGGCGGATGGCCGCCTCCCAGGCGGCCAGGTCCCCCAGGGGGACATAGCTCACCCCGATGCCGAAACGGGTCAGGTAGTTGCTGAACAGGGCCGTGG
>JBKGXY010000118.1:0-6408 GCA_046546415.1 Ectothiorhodospira sp. | reverse complement strand
GACCCTGCTGCAACAGGCCCTGGGGGCCGCCCCGGATGCCGCCGTGCGGGTGGCTTGGTCCGGGGCCGAGGTGCGCCGCTACCGCGATGCCCTCCATGCCATGGCGCCGCTTCCTTCGCCGCCACCGGGGTTGTGCCTGGCCTGGGACGGCTGCACCCCGCTGGCGGTGCCCGGCACCGGCGTGACCCTGACCCGCGACGGGGTGATGCGCCGCCATGGCCTGGACCCCGCCGCGCTGCCGGCCCCGGTCACGGTGCGCCTGCGCCGGGGGGGCGAACGGCTGCGCCTGGGGGGGCGGACCCGTGTCCTGAAGAAGCTGCTGCAGGAGAGGGGCATTCCGCCCTGGGAACGGGAACGCATCCCCCTGATCCACGCCGGGGACCGCCTGGTGGTGGTCTGGGGCCTGTGGACGGCGGAAGGGCCATGATCGGCGCCGCCCCCTACCGGGACGCCGCGGCGGTGCATGCCCTGGCCGCGGCCATCGCCCGGGAGGTCCGGCCGGGACGGGCCTATCGCCTCATGGAGTTCTGCGGTGGCCACACCCATGCCATCGCCCGCCACGGCCTGGCGGAACTGCTGCCCCCGGCGGTGCGCCTGGTACACGGACCCGGTTGTCCCGCCTGCGTCCTGCCGCCAGAGGGGGTGGATCGGGCCATCGCCCTGACCCGGGTTCCGGGGCTGATCCTGTGTGCCTACGGCGACACCCTGCGCCTGCCGGGCAGCCGGGGGGACAGCCTGCAAAAGGCCCGCGCCCGGGGTGGGGACGTGCGCCCCGTCTACGCCGCCCCGGAGGCGGTGGAATGCGCCCGCCGCCATCCCGACCTCCCGGTGGTCTTCTTCGCCATCGGTTTCGAGACCACCGCACCGGCCACCGCCGTGGCCCTGCTCCAGGCCCGGGAGTCGGGTCTGGAGAACTTCACGGTGTGCTGCAATCACGTGCTCACTCCGCCGGCCATGGCGGCCGTCCTGGGGGGTGGAGCGGCGGTGGACGGGGTCATCGGCCCCGGCCACGTGGCGGCCATCACCGGCCCCGGCGCCTTCACCCCCGTGGCCCGGGACCTGGCTCGGCCGGTGGTGATCTGCGGTTTCGAGCCGGTGGATCTGCTCCAGGGGATCCTGCAGCTGCTGCGCCAGCTCAACGCTGGGCGCTGCGAGGTGGAGAACGCCTATGCCCGCGTCGTGGCCGCCGACGGGAATCCCCGCGCACGGGCCCTGATGGACCGGGTCTTCAACCTGCGGCCCGCCTTCACCTGGCGGGGGCTGGGGGATCTGCCCGAAAGCGCCCTGGGGATCGCCCCCGCGTTCCGGGATCTGGACGCGGAGCTGCGTCATCCCGCACAGGTCCCGCCGGGGGCCGCCCCCGGGCACCGGGTCTGCGAATGCGGGGCCATCCTGCGGGGACAGAAGGCCCCCCGGGACTGCCGGGCCTTCGGCCGTGGCTGCACCCCGGACACCCCCCTGGGGCCCTGCATGGTCTCGCCGGAAGGGGCCTGCGCCGCAACCTTCCTGTACGGTGGACGCCCATGACCCTCTATCCCATCGATCTGCAGCGGGACAGGGTCACACTGGCCCACGGCGGTGGGGGCCGGGCCATGACCCAGTTGATCCATCAGCTCTTCGCCCGGGCCTTCGACAACCCCTGGCTGGACCGGGGGGAGGATGCCGCCGTGCTGGATCCGCCCCCCGGGCGCCTGGTGACCGCCACCGATGGCTATGTGGTCACGCCGCTGTTCTTCCCCGGTGGGGACATCGGCCGCCTGGCGGTCCATGGCAGTGTCAACGACGTGGCCATGGCGGGGGGGATGCCGGTGGCCCTGACCGCCGGCTTCATCCTGGAGGAGGGCCTGGCCCTGAAGACCCTGGTCCGCGTGGTGGAGTCCATGGCCGGGGCCGCGGCGGCGGTGGGGATCCCGGTGGTGGCGGGGGACACCAAGGTGGTGCCCCGGGGCCGGGGGGACGGGGTCTACATCACCACCACGGCCCTGGGGGTGTTGCCCGATGGGGTGGACCTCTCGGCGGAGCGGGCCCGGCCCGGGGACGCCATCCTGGTGAGCGGTCCCCTGGGGGATCACGGCATGGCCGTCATGGCCGCCCGGGAGGGGCTGGACCTGGATCCCCCCATCCCCTCGGATACGGCCCCGCTGCACGACCTGGTGGCGGCCCTGCTGGCGGCGGTCCCCCAGGTGCGCTGCCTGCGGGATCCCACCCGGGGTGGCCTGGCCTGTGTCCTGCACGAACTGGCGGTACAGGCCGGAGTGGGGATGGTCCTGGAGGAGACGGCCCTGCCGGTGCGCGATAGTGTGCACGCCGCCTGCGAGTTGCTGGGCCTGGATCCCCTGCACGTGGCCTGCGAGGGCCGTCTCGTGGCCCTGTGCCCCCAGGAGCAGGCCCCCCGGCTGCTGCAGGCCCTGAGGGGTCATCCCCTGGGACGGGAGGCCGCGGTGGTGGGCCGGGTGGTGGCGGATCCGGATCGGTTCGTGCAGGTGCGCACCCCCTACGGGGGCCTGCGCAACCTGGACTGGCCCGCCGGGGAGGTCCTGCCCCGGATCTGCTGAAGGGGCCGCGAACGGCCCGGGGCGGGTCTCCCGCCCCCGTATCGGGGCCCCGCCGCCGGCATTGTGCTCCCGACCGGTTCGGGTTAGTTTCTGGCCCCCGGGGCCCGAGAGGACAAGGACACGCCATTGACAGCACAGGCAGAGGAAACGGTCACCCCCGGATTCATGGCGGTCCACGGCAACCGCCTGGAGGATCTGCGGGCGGTGGCGGTGGAATGGATGCGCCGTCATCCCCTGGCCCCCCTGGAGAACGAGGTGATCCTGGTGCAGAGCAACGGGATCGCCCAATGGCTGCGCCTGGCCCTGGCCCGGCATCCCGGGGGGGAGGAGGGCGGTGCGGGGATCGCCGCCGCCCTGGAGGTGGACCTGCCGGCGCGTTTCCTCTGGAAGGCCTACCGGGCGGTGCTGGGGGACGAGGCCGTACCGGAAACCTCGCCCTTCGCCCGGGAGCCGCTGGTCTGGCGGCTCATGCGACTCCTGCCCGACTGCCTGGACGATCCGTCCTTTGCCCCCCTGCGGCGCTTTCTCGAGGACGATGACGACCTGCGCAAGCGCCACCAATTGGCCCAGCGTCTGGCGGACCTGCTGGATCAGTATCAGGTCTATCGTGCCGACTGGCTGGATGACTGGGCCCGGGGCCGGGACCGGATCCGGGATGCCCGGGGCGGATGGCATCCCCTGGACGGGGAGGGGAACCACTGGCAGCCCGCCCTTTGGCGCGCCCTCCTGGCGGACATGGGCTCCGGGGCCGGGGCCGCCAGCCGGGCCGGTATCCACACCCGTTTCATGGAGCGGGTCCCCCATCTGGAGACCCGTCCCACGGGGCTACCCCGGCGGGTCATGGTCTTTGGCGTCTCCGCCCTGCCGGCGCAGATGCTGGAGGCCCTGGAGGGGATCTCCCGCTTCACCCAGGTGCTGCTGTGCGTGCATAACCCCTGCCGGCACTACTGGGCGGACATCATCGCCGACAAGGACCTGCTGCGGGCCCCGCGCCGGCGGCAGGCGCGAAAGGCGGGGATGCCCGGGGATCTCCCGGAAGAGGACCTGCATCACCACGCCCATCCGTTGCTGGCGTCCTGGGGACGCCAGGGGCGTGACTACATCCGCATGCTGGACGCCCACGACGACCCGGTTCGCTACCGGGGACTCCTTGAGGATCTCCCCTGGGAGCGCATCGACCTGTTCGAGCCCCACGGCGGTCACACCCTGCTGCAGCAGCTCCAGGACGACATCCTGGAACTGCGCTCCCTGGAGGAGACCCGGGACCAATGGGGCCCGGTGGACCCGGCGCGGGACGATTCCCTGCGTTTCCATGTGACCCATGGCCCGCAGCGGGAGGTGGAGGTCCTGCACGACCGGCTGCTGGATCGCTTCTCCCGGGATCCGTCGCTCCGCCCCCGGGACATCATCGTCATGGTCCCGGACATCGACCGCTATGCACCCCATGTCCAGGCGGTCTTCGGCCAGATCCCCCGGGAGGACGACCGGCACATCCCCATCACCCTGACGGACCTGGGGCAGCGGGGCCGGGATCCGGTGCTGGTGGTCCTGGAACAACTGCTGCGTCTGCCGGAATCGCGCATCGCCGTGAGTGACCTGCTGGACCTGCTGGACCTGCCGGCGGTGCGGATGCGTTTCGGACTCTCCCGGGATCAGCTGCCCCAGCTGCATGAATGGATCCGTGGGGCCGGCATCCGCTGGGGGCTGCATGCCCGCCAGCGGGCGTCCCTGGACCTGCCGGGGGACCTGGAGCAGAACACCTGGCGGTTCGGCTGGCGGCGCATGCTCCTGGGCTATGCCGCCGGGGACGGGGGCCCCTGGCATGGGATCGAGCCCTTCGACGAGGTGGGCGGGCTGGACGCCGCCCTGGCGGGGCCGCTCACGGACCTGCTGGACGCCCTGGAGCGCTGGTGGGCCCTCCTCGCCCGGCCGGCGACGCCGGCCGAGTGGGGGAGCCGCCTGCGGAACCTGGTGGCGGATTTCCTCGCCCCCGGCGAGGAGGTGGAGCGGATCGCCCTGATGCGGGCGGATGAGGCCCTGGAGCAGTGGGTGGTGGACTGCGCCGTGGCGGGGATGGAGGAACCCCTGCCCTTGAGCGTGGTGCGCGAACACTGGCTGGGGGCCCTGGAGACCCCACGCCTCTCGCAGCGTTTCCTCACCGGGTCGGTCACGATCTGCACCCTCATGCCCATGCGGGCCATCCCCTTCCGGGTCGTCTGCCTGCTGGGGATGAACGACGGGGACTATCCCCGCACGCGGCCGCCCCTGGACTTCGACCTCATGGCCCGGGACCCGCGCCCCGGGGACCGCTCCCGGCGCGAGGACGACCGCTATCTCTTCCTGGAGGCCCTGCTCTCGGCCCGGGATCACTGCCATGTGAGCTGGGTGGGACGGGATGCCCGGGACAATGCCGAACGTCCCCCCTCGGTGCTGGTGAGCCAGCTGCGTGAACACCTGGCCGCGGGCTGGATCCCGGTGGAGGAGGGCACGGACCTGCTGAAGGGCCTCACCCTGGAACATCCCCTGCAGCCCTTCGCCCGGAGCCTGTTCGAGCCGGACAGCGGGGTCTTCACCTATGCCCGGGAATGGGAGGGGGTCCATGCCCCCGCGAGGACACCAGGGGTTGAGCCGTCCGCCCCGCTGGCCTGGCAACCCCCGGAGGAGGCCCTGGACACGGACGCCCTGGGGGCCTTCCTCAAGGACCCGGTGGGGGCCTTCTTCAGCCAGCGTCTGCGGGTGCGCCTCGACAGGACGGAGGCCGTTGCCGAGGATCAGGAGCCTTTCGCCCTGGATGGCCTGGAGACCTGGCAGGCGGTGTCCCATCTGGTGGAGGCGGCCCTGCATCCGGCGCCGGGGCCGGATCTCTCCGAGGAGGAGATCGAGGCCCGGCTGGAGGCATCCCTGGCGGGCTGGCGTCGGGCCGGGCATCTGCCCCCCGGCGGGGTGGGAGTGAAGCTGGGGGGAGGGTTGAAGGCCTCGGCACAGGACCTGGTGAGGCGTTACCTGGACCTGGTACGGCACCATCCCCATCCCGTGCGGGTCCCCGGACGGCTGTGCTTCACCGATGGGGAGGTGACCCTGGAGGACTGGCTCCCCCCATTGTGGGAGGACGGGACCGGGAGGCGCCTGTGCCTGCGCTACGAACCCGGACGGCTGCGCGCGGGGCAGACCCCGTTTCTCCGCCTGGACAAATGCTGTCACCCCTGGGTGATGCACCTGCTGGCCCATGTGGAGGGGGAGGTCATGGACACCTGCCTGGTGGGTGTGGATGACACCCTGCATCTGCCCGCCCTGGACCCGGAGACGGCCCGGACCCATCTGATCGAGCTGTTGCGGGGCTGGCGCGAGGGGTTCACCCGCCCCCTGCCGGTCTTCTGCCAGGGGGCGGGTGCCTGGCTGAGGGTGGAGGAAAAGGGCCCGGCCAGGCAGGCGGGCGACCTCAGGAGGCTCTACGAGGGCGAGGGCAACCGGGACGGGGAACGGGACCGGAACCCGGCCCTGGCCCGGGCCTGGCCGGAGGCCGGCGATCTCCTGTCGGCCCCGGATTTCACGGACTGGGTCCGGACGCTCTATGCCCCCTTATGGACGGGCGTCACGCCCTACAAGGGGTCGGACCCGGCATGACCCGAACGCAGATCCTGGATCCACTGACCTTCCCGCTGCACGGCAGCCGGCTCATCGAGGCCAGCGCCGGGACCGGAAAGACCTTCACCATCGCCGCCCTCTATGTGCGCCTGGTGCTGGGCCATGGGGATGGGGAGACGGCCCCCCAGGCGCCGCTGCTGCCGCCGCAGATCCTGGTGGTGACCTTCACCGAAGCCGCCACCCGGGAGTTGCGCGAGCGCATCCATGC
>JBKGXY010000117.1:0-6540 GCA_046546415.1 Ectothiorhodospira sp. | reverse complement strand
TGGAGTGGATCGGCTGGGCCATGGTGGCCCTGCTGGGGATGGCGCTCCTCCTCTATGGGCTGCGGGGCTAGGCGGGGGCTTGATGGCAAAGGCGGTGGCAGCCCTGGTGATCTGCGCCGCACTGGCCGGGTGCAGCCTGGTACCATATATGGAGGATACCGGCTTCCGCTCGGGGTACTATACCGTCCGCCGGCACGAGACCCTCTATTCCATCGCCTGGCGCTATGGTCTGGAATGGCAGGATCTGGCCCGCTGGAACGGCCTCGACGCCCCCTATACCATCCATCCGGGCCAACGCCTGCGCATGAATCCCCCCGAAAAGGACGGCCGTGCCCCTCCCCCCACCGAGACAACCTCCCGACATCGGGGGGGACCCGAAAGGGGGGGCACTGCCTCGTCTCCGACGGATGGGGCGGAGGACGCCGAGGCATCCCCCGTGCCCGCTCCAGAACGGCCATCCTCCCCCGCGGATCGCTCCGACCCCCCGAAGGGAGATACGCAGATCCGCTGGCAATGGCCCACCCGCGGGGAGGTGGTGCGCCGCTTTCCCAGGGAGGATACGGCCAAGCGTGGCATCGGCATCGCCGGGCAGGCAGGCCAGCCGGTGCGGGCCGCCGCTGCCGGGCGGGTGGTCTACAGCGGCAGTGGACTTGTCGGATACGGCAAGCTTATCATCATCAAACACGACCAGCGCTATTTAAGCGCATACGCACACAACGACAAAATCCTTGTAAAAGAAGGGGTTGAAGTCGGGGCAGGGGAGAAGATCGCGGCGATGGGCGAGATCGGGACCGATCGGCCCATGCTGCACTTCGAGATCCGCGAGGACGGGAAACCGGTGGATCCGTTGATCCACCTTCCCGACCGATGACGAGGGGCGCGGCAGCCCCGAACAGGAGGTCCCATGCCGAGAAGGCGAAAAGACGCCCCAGAACCGCAAGAGCAGCCGGTTCATGGGGACGTCCCCATGGACCCTGAATCGACGGAAGACGGGGTGGGGACTGACCCGGCGCACAGGGAGGGTGACGTGGACCCGGTGCACAGGGAGGGCGACGTGGGGGATGAGGAGGACGAGGCGGTTCCGGCGGAGGTATTCGCCGCAGGGGATGTTCCCAAGGGGGAGCTGGATGCCACGCGGATGTACCTCAGTGAGATCGAGTTCTCTCCCCTGCTGACCCCCGAGGAGGAGGTGTACTACTCCCGCCTGGCGCAGAAGGGCGACGAGCAGGGTCGCCGCAAGATGATCGAATGCAACCTGCGCCTGGTGGTGAAGATCGCCCGCCGGTATATGAACCGTGGCCTGGCCCTGCTGGATCTCATCGAGGAGGGGAACCTGGGACTCATCCGGGCCGTGGAGAAGTTCGACCCCGAGCGGGGGTTCCGCTTTTCCACCTATGCCACCTGGTGGATCCGTCAGACCATCGAGCGGGCCATCATGAATCAGACCCGTACCATCCGCCTCCCCATCCACGTCATCAAGGAACTCAATATCTACCTGCGCACCGCCCGCAAGCTGGCCCAGGAACTGGATCACGACCCCACGGCGGAGGAGGTGGCCCGTCACCTGGGCAAGCCCATGGAGCACGTCAAGCGCATGATGGCCCTGTCGGAGCGGGTCACCTCGGTGGACCTGCCCATCAGCCGGGACGGGGACCGTCCCCTGCTGGACATGCTCCCGGATGAACAGACCCCCGAACCCTCGGAACTGATCCAGGACGAGGATGTGATGCACTACGTGGAGGACTGGCTGGGCGAGCTGGACGAGAAGCAGCGGGAAGTGATCGTACGCCGCTTCGGTCTCCACGGCTTCGAACGCGCCACCCTGGAACAGGTGGGGTTTGAACTGGGGGTGACCCGGGAACGGGTGCGCCAGATCCAGATGGATGCCCTCAAGCGCCTGCGCCGGATCCTGGAGAGCCGGGGGTTCTCCGAGGACACCCTGCTGCAGAACTGATCCCGCGCGGGGTCAGTCCCGCCCGGGCATCAGCAGGGCCGCCGCCACCCGCCGCCCTTCGGCCATGATGAGATTGTAGGTGCGGCAGGCCGCGGCGGTGTCCATCACCTCCAGCCCGATGCCCGCGCCCTGGAGCAGGCGGCGCACCTCGCGGTCCGGCCAGACGAGCCGGCCTCCGGTGCCCAGGAGGACGATCTCCGGGGCCATCTCCAGCACGGGTGAGAAGGCCTCCGGGGTCAATCCCTTCGGGTCATCGGGTCCCCAGGTCACCAGCAGGAGATCCGGCATCACCACCAGGCTCTCCCGATGGACGGTCTCGTTGACACGCACGCCCCCCGGCCCATAGGCCGTGATGGCGTATCGCCCCTCGCCATGTTCCTGCGCCAGTTTCATGGCGGTGACGTTACCCCGAGGCGAAGGCCCTGACAAGTCCGGGCCTGGCGGGGGGATCGCATTGACAGCCCCCGGCCCCCCGATTACTGTTTTTCGTTTCGATACCATCCACACCGAACCTGCCCCGGAACCGCCCGTGATCGACGAATTTCCCAGAATCAAGCGACTGCCTCCCTATGTCTTCAATATCGTCAACGACCTGAAGGCCAGGGCCCGGGCCCGGGGGGAGGACGTCATCGATTTCGGGATGGGCAACCCCGATCAGCCCACGCCTTCCCACATCGTGGAGAAGCTGGTGGAAGTGGCGCGGCGCAACGACACCCACCGCTATTCCATGTCCCGGGGGATCCCCCGGCTGCGACGGGCCGTCTGCCGCTGGTACAAGGACCGCTACGACGTGGACCTGGATCCCGAGTCGGAGGCCATCGTCACCATCGGTTCCAAGGAGGGGCTGGCCCATCTGGCCCTGGCCACCCTGGGGCCGGGGGACGCCGTCCTGGTCCCCAACCCGGCCTATCCCATCCACCCCTACGGCTGCGTCATCGCCGGGGCCGATATCCGCCATGTGCCCCTGACCCCGGACGTGGATTTCTTCGCGGAACTGCAGCGGGCCATCGAGGAGTCCTGGCCGCGTCCCAAGATGCTCATCCTCAACTTCCCGGCCAACCCCACCACCCAGTGCGTGGAACTGGACTTCTTCGAGAAGGTGGTGGCCATCGCCCGGGAACACAAGATCTGGGTGGTGCACGACCTGGCCTACGCGGAGATCGTCTTCGACGGCTACAAGGCCCCTTCCATCCTGCAGGTCCCCGGGGCCAGGGACCTGGCGGTGGAGTTCTACACCCTGTCCAAGAGCTACAACATGCCCGGCTGGCGTGTGGGCTTCATGTGCGGTAATCCCACCCTGGTCTCCGCCCTGGGGCGCATCAAGTCCTATCTGGACTACGGCACCTTCACCCCCATCCAGGTGGCCGCCATCGCCGCCCTGGAGGGGCCACAGGACTGCGTGGAGGAGATCCGCCAGCTCTACCTCAGCCGCCGGGACGTGCTCTGCGACGGACTGAACGCACTGGGCTGGCCCGTGGAGAAGCCCAGGGCCACCATGTTCGTCTGGGCCCCCATCCCCGAACCCTACCGGCACATGGGTTCCCTGGATTTCTGCAAGAAGCTCCTGCGCGAGGCCAAGGTGGCCGCCTCCCCGGGGATCGGTTTCGGCAACCACGGGGACGGCCACGTGCGTTTCGGCCTCATCGAGAACGAACACCGCACCCGCCAGGCCCTGCGCGGTATCAAGGCCATGTTCCGGGAGGACGCCCGGGCATCCCGGATCGCCTGACCTGAACGGCGCGCAGGGGCCGCCTCCCTCTCCACCCTGACTCCGCCGGTGCGCATCGCGCCCCGGCCAAACCCCCTGCCCGCAGGAAAGAGAGGGCTCAAGGTTTTCCCTGAATGTGCGATACCTATCAGTGAACCTGTTCAAGCTTCACCGCACTGCGATAGCATGCGGCCCGCGGGAGCGGTGCAATCCCGCCCCCGGGCCGCAAGGGGCGCCGGGGTGGGGCACCCCCATCCCCCTCAGGATTCCATCTTTTTGAATCAAGGAGCATCTGCATGGCCAAGTCGATTCTCACGGTGGATGATTCGGCGTCCATCCGCCAGATGGTCTCGTTCACCCTCAAGGGCGCCGGCTATAGCGTGACCGAGGCGGTGGATGGCCAGGACGGTCTGGAAAAGGCACGCGCCGGGAGCTTCCAGCTCGTCTTCACCGACCAGAACATGCCACGCAAGGACGGGCTCACCCTGATCAAGGAATTGCGCAACCTGCCGCAATACAGGAGCGTACCGATCCTGATGCTCACCACCGAATCGGGGGAGGCCATGAAGGCGCAGGGTCGATCCGCGGGGGCTACGGGATGGCTCGTCAAGCCCTTCGACCCGCAGAAACTGCTGGAGGTGGTGCGCAAGGTGATCGGCTGAAGGACATCATCCCCCATCCGCTAGGGAGGCAGGCATGACCATCGACATGAGCCAGTTCTACCAGGTGTTCTTTGACGAAACCGACGAGCACCTCACGGAGATGGAAAGCCTGCTCCTGGAACTGGACGTGGACCATCCCGACCTGGAGAAGCTGAACGCCATCTTCCGGGCGGCCCATTCCATCAAGGGCGGCGCCGGCACCTTTGGCTTCACCGACATGGCCAGGGTCACCCATGTCCTGGAGACCCTCCTGGACCGCCTGCGCAAACAGGAACTTCAGCCCGCCGTGGAGATGGTGGATGCCTTCCTGGAGGCCGGGGATGTCCTCAAGGCCCAGCTGCAGGCCCATAGGGAGGGCGGGCAATACCAGGATGGGCGCATCGAACAGGTCTGTCATCGCCTGGAGCGCCTGACCCAGGGGGAAGCCCCGGAGGATCCAGCGCAGACCGAAACGTCCCGACCAGCCGGCGACACCAACAATGCCGCCCCTCCTGCGGCCGATTCCCCCGAGGCCGGGGGCTGGGCCATCCGTTTCGATCCCGTGGCGGCAGGCCTGGAGGCCGCCGAGACCCTCAACGCCCTGGCGGAGGGACTCTCGGAGTTGGGTCGCCTCCAGCGTGTGGACGAGGCCGCGGGCCGGCCCTTCCTCTGGAAACTGACCGCCACGGGGGCCACCCCGGAACGCATCCTCGAGGTCTTCGATTTCGTCTGCGATACGGGCCTGATCCGGGTGGAGCCCTTGTCCGAACCCCCCACCGGGGAGACGGCCTACGGTTTCTTCGAGGACGCGCCGGGCAGTGAGGGGGAGACCTCACCCGATGCAGGGTACGGGTTCTTCGAGGATGCCCCCGGAACAGAGGACCAGCCCCCGGCCGGGGCGGCCTATGGCCTCTTCGAAGGGGCCTCCGGGGGCCCGTCCGGCGAGGAGACCGGGACCGAGGAGGGGGAGGGCCATGGCCTCTTCGGCAACGCCCCCGGCGCGGATCGGATCCGGGAGCGGGCCGAGGAGGACCGGGCGGAGGCGACACAGGGGTATGGCCTGTTCGATCCCTCCCCGGGCTACCCCGAAGGCGGCCGGGATACCCCGGCCTCCGGGGACGATTCAGGTGCGGCCACCCCTCCCCCCTCCACGGGGGGTTCAGGCAGCAAACCGTCCTCCGGTGGCCCACCGCCCCGCAAACCGGGCGGTGGCGATTCCTCCATCCGTGTGAGCGTGGAGAAGGTGGACCAGCTCATCAACCTGGTGGGGGAACTGGTCATCACCCACGCCATGCTGGCGGAATCCGCCTCCGGCCTGGACCCGGTGTCCCACGAGAACCTCTTCAACGGTCTCTCCAACCTGGAACGCAACTCCCGGGATCTGCAGCAGGCCGTCATGTCCATCCGCATGATGCCCATCAGCTTCGTCTTCAACCGTTTCCCCCGGGTGGTGCGGGACACGGCCGCCGCCCTGAAGAAGAAGGTGAACCTGAGGCTGGCGGGGGAGGATACCGAACTGGACAAGGGCCTGATCGAGCGCCTGGCCGACCCACTGAACCACTTGGTGCGCAACAGCATCGACCATGGGATCGAATCCCCGGAGAAGCGCCGTGCCGCCGGCAAGCCCGAGGCCGGGGAGATCACCCTGCGGGCCAGTCACCAGGGGGGCAACATCGTCGTGGAGGTGGCCGACGACGGGGGAGGGCTCAGCCGGGAGAAGCTCCTGGCCAAGGCCGCCGAACGAGGCGTGCCCACGGGGGAGAATCCCACGGACAAGGAGGTCTGGCAGCTCATCTTTGCCCCCGGCTTCTCCACCGCGGATCAGGTCACGGACATCTCGGGCCGGGGCGTGGGGATGGACGTGGTGCGTCGTAACATCGAGCAGATGAACGGCCGGGTGGATATCGAATCGGCCCCGGGGGAGGGGACACGCATCACCATCCGCCTGCCCCTGACCCTGGCCATCCTGGACGGCATGTCCGTGCGCCTGGGGGATGAGATCTTCATCCTGCCGCTCACCGCCATCCGTGAATCCATCCAGCCCAGGCCGGAGCAGCTCAAGACCGTCTCCGGTCAGGGCCGGGTCCTGCAGGTGGGGGATGACTACCTTCCCCTGATCCTCCTCCGGGAGGTCTTCGACCTGGGACATCCCCCGCAACGGATCGAGGACAGCATCATCGTGCTGGTGGACACCGGCCAGGGGCGGGCCGCCTTGGTGGTGGATGAGTTGATGGCCC
>JBKGXY010000116.1:0-6553 GCA_046546415.1 Ectothiorhodospira sp. | reverse complement strand
GACGGCGAAGGGATCGTCCCCCACCACGGGGCGGGCACAGCCCACGGCATGGCCCAGACCCAGGGCCTCGGACTGGCGGATGTAGACACAGGTCACCCCGGGGGGAAGGATGTTACGCACCACATCCAGCATCTTTTCCTTGCCCCGTTCCTCCAGCTCGGTCTCCAGCTCGTAGGCCTTGTCGAAGTGATCGGGGATGGAGCGCTTGTTGCGGCCCGTCACGAAGACCAGCACGTCGATACCCGCCTCCACGGCCTCTTCGGCGGCATACTGGATCAACGGCTTGTCCACGACCGGAAGCATCTCCTTGGGATTGGCCTTGGTGGCCGGCAGGAAGCGGGTACCCATGCCCGCCACGGGGAATACTGCCTTTCGGATCTGTTTCTGCATGTCCCGTCTTCGCAATCGAATTGAATGAATGATGGTGGCACAAGCATGCCCACGCCCTCCCCGAAAAAACAAGGGCCCCAAAACAAGAGGGGGCGGCCCGGGCCGCCCCCTCTGTGTTTACCCGCAAAAAAAAGTCTCGGTTACTCGGCCGATGCCTGGTCACCCAGGTCGATGGCATCCAGGTTCTGCTCCACCGTGCGCTCGCCGATACCCTTGACCTCGGTCAGTTCGTGGACCGAGCGGAAGGGTCCCTGGTCCTGGCGGTAGTCGATGATGGCCTCCGCCTTGGCGGGCCCGACACCGTGCAGTCCTTCCGCCAGGGCCTCGGGGCCGGCCTCGTTGACGTTCACTGTGGAACCGGCCGCATGGGCCAGACCACCGCCTAAGATCAACGACAGTGAAAGGGTGGTGAGGGTGGGGAAAAGTTTCATGACCCGTCTCCTGAGCTCCGTGGATTTCCTTGGTCTTGTGGACGCGGATCACCGGATCCTCATTACCGCCCACGTAGGGATCATAGTGCCTGAGGCGGTAGTTTCAAGCCCCCGTGGCACCCGCGATCTCCCGGTGCATGGCCTCCAGGACCGTCAGCGGGTCCTGGGCCCGGGTCACGGGCCGACCCACCACCAGGTGGGTGGCCCCGTCCCGTATGGCCTGCCCCGGCGCGACCACCCGCTTCTGATCATCGGAGGCGCTGCCGGCGGGCCGGATCCCCGGGGTCACCTTGAGGAAGGTCTCGCCAAGGGCCTTGCGCAGCAGCGGGGCCTCACGGGCGGAACAGACCACCCCGTCCAGCCCCGAGGCCAGGGCCTCCTGGGCCAGGAATCCGGCCTGTGCCTCCAGTCCGCGCCCCAGGCCCAGGGCCTCCAGGTCGGCCGCGTCCATGGAGGTGAGCACCGTCACAGCGATCACCAACGGGCAGTGCGCCATACCCTCCACGGCCTCCCGGGCCGCGCTCATCATGCCCCGTCCCCCGGAGGCATGGACGTTGATCATCCACACCCCCAGTCCGGCCGCCGCGCGGCAGGCCCCCGCCACGGTGTTGGGGATGTCATGGAACTTCAGATCCAGGAAGATCTCGAACCCACGCCCCTGGAGATCCTCCACGAGGGCCGGACCGGCGGCCACGAACAGTTCGAAGCCCACCTTGAGACGGCACATGCGGGGATCCAGGCGGGCGGCAAGGGCGCGGGCGGACTCCCCGTCGGGGAAGTCCAGGGCCACGATGATGCGTGGACCGTCAGAAGGGTGGGTCATCATGCGTGTGGCGTTGTCGTTCAAGGGGCCAGTCCCGGCTCGGTGGGTGGGGTCAGGGAGGTCTCCGGCCGCCGATCGGGCATCCGGTCCAGCGGGCGAACGGTGCTCCAGCCATGGCAGCCCGGACAGTGCCAGAAATGGCTGCGGGACTGGAAGCCGCAACGCACGCACCCGTAATGTGGGCGTTCCTCCAGGTGCCGCTCCAGGGCACGGATCGTCAGGCCCGCCACCCCGGCATCCCCGGCCTCGCCCCGGTCCCGCTTGATACGCAGGTATTCCAGCACCAGCCCAAGGCCGATCCGCTCCCCCTGGAGCTCATCCCGCAGCAGTTCTTCCAGGGGTTGGCGACGGTCGCGCTCGTTCAGGAGATGGGCCAGGGCCACCGCCGAGCATACCGACGTATCGTGCTGACGCACCATGCGCAGAAAGGCCTCGTGTCCATCGGTATCCCGCAGGGCCTGGAAGGCCTCCTGGGCCCGGGAGAGGATCAGGGCGGTGAAACCCGGGTCCTGGCGCAACACCCGCTCGTAGTGCTCGATGGCCAGACGGGAATGCCCCTCTTCCTGGGCCAGGTCCCCCAGGAGGATGCTGGCACGGGTGCAGTCATGGTCGAAGCTCAGGGCCTTGCGCGCCCGGTGCGCCGCCTCCTGGGGATCACCGTGGGCACGGGCCGCCTCACCCAGTTCGCAGTGGTAATGGGCAATACGCTGATTCTGGGGTTCGCTGGAGAATTCGCAGAGGCGCTCGCTGGCCCAGATGGCCTGGGTCCAGTCCCGCTCCCGCTCGTAGATCTCCCGCAGCCAATGGTACGCCTCGGCCTGGAGGAATCCCAGCTGGATGAGTTCGGTGAAGAGTTGTTCGGCCTTGTCCAGGACCCCGGCCTGCATGTAGTCCCGGCCCAGTTCCAGGATGGCGTTGGCCCGCTGCGCGGGCACCAGACGGTGGTGATCCACCAAGTGCTGATGGATGCGGATCGCCCGATCCACCTCGCCACGCCGGCGGAAGAGGCTGCCCAGGATCAGGTGGGTCTCCACCGTATCCGGATCCACGGTCACCATCTCGAGGAAGACTTCAAGGGCACGATCCGACTGCTCGTTGAGCAGGTAATTGAGGCCCTTGATGTAGTCGGCAGAAAAAACGGCACCCCGTTCCCCGGCGGATTCCTGCCGACAGGTGCGTCGCCCCGCCACCCATCCCGAGGCTGCTGCTACGGGGAGCAGCAGCCACAGGAGCTGCCACATCGGCTCAGACCTTGCCGGTGCTGGGCAACTGACGCAGCCGGGCAATCTCGTCCTCCGCCCGCTTGCACTTCTTGCGCAACTGGCGCATATCCCGACCACGCCGCATCACCAGTCCGGAGCAGGCCATCCCCCCCAGCACAGCACCTATGAACATGCTGACGAAGACCACCAGGGCCATGGGCACCTGGAAGGTCTGCAGGTACAGGTTCACCGCGACATCATTGGAATTGATCACCGTAAAGCTGGCACCCAGCAGGACGGCCACGATGGAAAATAGGATCAGTATCAATCGACTCATGGGCTGCGTTCCCGATTGTGGACATTCGTTGTACCCGGATCAGCGGACGGCCACTTTCCCGGTGGTTTCCGGTTCGTTGACCCGCTCCCTCAGTTCCTTGCCAGGCTTGAAGTGTGGCACGTACTTGCCGGGCAGGGACACCGTTTCCCCCGTCTTGGGGTTGCGGCCCACGCGCGGCGGACGAAAGTGCAGGGAGAAGCTCCCAAAACCACGGATTTCAATGCGATCCCCAGTCGCCAGCGCCTGACTCATCTGCTCGAGAAGGGTCTTCACGGAAAGCTCGACATCCTTATACGCAAGATGGTTTTGTTTGCGAGCTAGTATATCGATGAGTTCCGATTTCGTCATCGCCCTGTCCTGTTGCACGCAGCGTCCTCCGGTCCGCGGTCCGTCACGGCTGGCCGACCCTGAGGCGCCCTCCATGGCGCCAGTGGGCATCACGGCATTCCCGGCGGATCAGCCCTTGTCCTCCGAATCGCTGTCTCCGCTGTTCCCGGCCAGCTGTTCCTTGAGGATATCCCCCAGGGAAGTGGCGGCCACGGAGGAGGAGCTGTAGTCCTGCATCATCACCTGCTCCTCTTCGGTCTCCTTGGCCTTGATGGACAGGGTCACCGTGCGGTTCTTGCGATCCACGCCGATGAACTTGGCGTCCACCTGATCGCCGACGCTGAGTACCGTGCGGGCATCCTCGACGCGATCGCGGGAGAGTTCCGAGGCCCTCAGGACGCCCTCCACACTCTCGGCCAGCTCAACCAATGCGGCCTTGGCATCCACCTCGCGCACGGTGCCGCGCACGATGCTGCCCTTGCTGTGCTCGGCCACGAAGTTGGAGAAGGGATCCTTGTCCAGCTGCTTCAGACCCAGGGAGATGCGCTCGCGCTCCGGGTCCACGGACAGGACCACGGCCTCGATCTCCTCACCCTTGCGGAAGTTGCGCACGGCCTCTTCACCGGGGATGTTCCAGGACAGGTCGGAGAGATGCACCAGGCCGTCGATCCCACCGTCCAGGCCCACGAAGATGCCGAAGTCGGTGATGGACTTGATGACGCCGGAGACCTTCTCGCCCTTGTTGTGCATGGCGGCGAACTCGTCCCAGGGGTTGGGCTGGCACTGCTTCATGCCCAGGGAGATGCGGCGGCGCTCCTCGTCGATATCGAGGATCATCACCTCCACCTCGTCGCCCACGGCGATGACCTTGGCGGGGTTGACGTTCTTGTTGGTCCAGTCCATCTCGGAGACGTGCACCAGACCCTCGACACCATCCTCCACCTCGACGAAGCAGCCGTAGTCGGTGATGTTGGTCACCTTGCCGAAGATGCGGGTGCCCATCGGGTAGCGGCGGGTGATGTTCTCCCACGGATCCTCGCCCAGCTGCTTCAGACCCAGGGAGACGCGATTGCGCTCGCGATCGAACTTGAGGACCTTGACCTGGATCTCATCGCCGATATTGACCACTTCGGAGGGATGCTTGACCCGTTTCCAGGCCATGTCGGTGATATGCAGCAGGCCATCGATGCCTCCCAGGTCCAGGAACGCACCGTAGTCGGTGAGGTTCTTGACGATCCCGTTGAGGACCATGCCTTCCTGCAGGTTCTGCAGCAGGGCTTCGCGCTCGGCGCTGTATTCCTTCTCCACCACGGCGCGGCGGGAGACCACGACGTTGTTGCGGCGGCGGTCCAGCTTGATGAGCTTGAACTCCAGTTCCTTGCCTTCCAGGTAGGCGGTGTCCCGGACCGGACGCACATCCACCAGGGAGCCGGGCAGGAAGGCGCGGATGTCGCCCAGTTCGACGGTGAAACCGCCCTTGACCTTGCCACTGATCATGCCGGTGATGGTCTCGTCCTTCTCCATGGCCTCTTCCAGGCGCTCCCAGGCCTTGGCCCGCTTGGCCTTCTCCCGGGACATGCGGGTCTCCCCGAAGCCATCCTCGGGGGTCTCCAGGGCGACTTCCACCTCGTCACCCACCTGGATTTCCAGTTCTCCATTCTCGTTGTAGAACTGCTCGGCGGGGATCACCCCTTCCGACTTCAGGCCGGCGTTCACCACCACCATGTCGTTGCGGATGTCGATGACGGTGCCATGCAGGATGGAACCGGGCCGCATCTGGGTGGAGGCCATGCTCTCTTCGAGCAGTTGCGCGAAACTTTCACTCATGGGTTGATTGAACCTGCAAAGATTGGGGTTTGCAATGGGTCCCTTTGCAAACCGGTTGTTCGGGGATGACCCGGGTGTTCCTGCCCGGGCTGGATTCAGGCGAGACCACGCTCACGCGCGGCCTCCACGATCTTGGACAGGACCGCGTCGATGCTCAGGTCCGTGGAGTCCACCTCCAGGGCGTCCTCCGCTGGCCTGAGCGGCGCCACGGCCCGCTCGCTGTCGCGCCGGTCGCGCTCGGCGAGTTCGTCCAAAAGGTTTTGAAGGTTAGCACTAAGCCCTTGTTCCTTCAACTGCTTGTAACGCCTCTGCGCGCGCTCCTCGCGACTGGCCGTGAGGAAGACCTTGAGAGGGGCCTGCGGGAACACCACGGTGCCCATGTCGCGGCCATCCGCCACCAGTCCCGGTGGGGCCCGGAAGTCCCGCTGGCGGGCCAGCAATGCCTCGCGCACGACCGGCAGCGCCGCCACCCGGGAGGCGGCCTCGCCACAGGCCTCGGTGCGCAGTTCAGAGGCCACCACCCGGCCGTCCAGGCGGATGACGCTTGTCCCGGTCTCGTCCAGATCGAAGCGCACATCCAGCCCCCGGGCCAGGGCCGCCAGGGCATCGGCATCGTCCAGGGGGAGTTCCCGGCGCAGGGCCGCCAGGGCCACCAGGCGATAGAGGGCACCGCTGTCCAGGAAGGCCCAGCCGAGGCGCTCCGCCAGCAGGCGACTGACGGTCCCCTTGCCCGATCCGCCGGGCCCGTCGATGGTGATTACGGGTGCGGTCATGCCCCCTCCCTCTTGGCTTCGATGCGCAATCCCGCCCCGGCCGTCAGGGGGACGAACCCGGGGAAGGAGGTGTTGACGTTGGCGCAGTGACGGATGCGGATGCCCCCCCGGGCCCGCAGGGCCGCCATGGCGAAGGCCATGGCCACCCGATGGTCGCCGTGGCTGTCCACCTCGCCACCCTCGAAGGCCCCGCCCTCGATGACGATGCCATCGGCGGTGGGCTCGGCCTGGATGCCCAGACGCGCCAGCCCGTCGGCCATCACCTGGATGCGGTCACTCTCCTTCACCCGCAGCTCCGCGGCCCCGGTGAGCACCGTGCGCCCCCGGGCGCAGGCGGCGGCGACGAACAGGGCCGGGAATTCGTCGATGGCCAGGGGCACCAGCGACGGCGGGATCTCCACCCCATGCAGGGGGGCGGAGCACACCCTCAGGTCCGCCACCGG
>JBKGXY010000115.1:0-6574 GCA_046546415.1 Ectothiorhodospira sp. | reverse complement strand
CCATCGACGACTACCGCAGGAAGGGCGGCGGCGCGGGCGCACCGATCGCCCCGGCGGAAGGGGATTCCGGAGCGGCGTAAGCCGCACGACGACATCTATCGACAGGAGGAACGGCATGGGGATCACACTGACCGACGCGGCGGCGCAGCGCGCCAGGAGCTACCTGGAGAAACGGGGTAAGGGCATCGGCCTGCGGCTGGGCGTGAAGACCACCGGCTGTTCGGGCATGGCCTATGTCATGGAGTTCGTCGACGAACTGGAGGAAGGGGATACCCTGTTCGAGGACAAGGGGGTGAGACTCATCGTGAGCCCCCGCAGCCTGGTCTACCTGGATGGCACGGAACTGGACTACACCCGCGAGGGCCTGAACGAGGGATTCCGGTTCAACAATCCCAACGAGGCCACCCGCTGCGGCTGTGGTGAGAGCTTCGCGGTCTGATGGAAACACCCATGGATCCCTGCGGGATGCTCCTGTGATGGAAGGAGGCAGTACAAAGGTGGACCTGGACCTGAAGCAGAACCACTTCGAGCTGCTGGGACTGCCCCAGCGCTTTCGCATCGACCCCGGGGCCCTTGCGGAGGCCTACCGGCGCATGCAGTCGGCCCTGCACCCCGACCGCTTCGCACGGGCCGGGGACCAGGCCCGCCGGCTGGCGGTGCAGGGGGCGGCGCAGGTGAACGAGGCCTACGCCACACTCAGGGACGACGGTCGTCGGGCCCGCTACCTGCTGGAATTGCAAGGTATGGCGGTGGACGAGGAAAAGGACACGGCCCAGGACCCGGCGTTCCTCATGGAGCAGATGGAGCTGCGGGAGGCCCTGGAGGCAGCGGAGCAGGCCCCGCGCCCCATGGAGGCCATGGACCGGGTGACCGCCGACATCGACGCACGTTACGAGGCCCTGTTGCGGGCCTTCGAAGAGGCCTTCGAGGCCGGGGATCTGGCGGCGGCCAAGACCGAGGTCCTGAAGATCCGTTTCTTCGACCGGTTGCGAGGGGAGGCGACGTCCCTGGCCGAGCGCCTGGAGGACCAGGATCTGTCCTGAGCCCCGCACACGTACAGCATCGACGGATACCACGACACCATGGCGCTACTGCAGATCTCCGAACCGGGCATGTCCCCCGATCCTCACCAGAACCGGCTGGCGGTGGGGATCGACCTGGGGACCACCAATTCCCTGGTGGCCACGGTACGCAATGGCGATACCGAGGTCCTGTCCGATGCCGACGGACGTCAACTGCTGCCCTCGGTGGTGCACTATCCCGGGGACAGCGCACCCCTGGTGGGTCACGAGGCCCGGCGGCGCGCGGCCCTGGATCCGCTGAACACCATCGCTTCGGTGAAGCGGCTCATGGGGCGGGGTGTGGCCGACCTCAAGACCGTGGCCGGCCATGTCCCCTATGACTTCGTTGCCGGCGAGGGGGGCGTACCCCGCATCCGCACCCGCGGCGGTGAGGTGACCCCGGTGGAGGTCTCCGCCGAGATCCTCCGGGCCCTGAAGGTCCGGGCCGAGGCCCGTCTGGGGGGCGAGCTGGCGGGCTCGGTGATCACCGTGCCCGCCTATTTCGACGATGCCCAGCGCCAGGCCACCAAGGATGCCGCCCGGCTGGCGGGGCTGAACGTGTACCGCCTGCTCAACGAACCCACCGCCGCCGCCATCGCCTATGGCCTGGACCAGGGCAGGGAGGGTGTGATCGCCGTCTACGACCTGGGGGGCGGCACCTTCGACATCTCCATCCTGCGGCTGAACCAGGGGGTCTTCGAGGTCCTGGCCACCGGCGGGGACAGTGCCCTGGGCGGGGATGACTTCGACCGGGCCATCGCCACCTGGATGCTGCAGGAGGCGGGCATCGAGGGGGACACCGGCCACCATCGCATGCGCCAGCTGATGATGGACGCCTGCAAGGTGAAGGAGGCCCTGACCGAACAGGACGAGACGGAACTGAAGGTGGCCGTCTCCGACGCCGACTACTGGTCCGGCTGCATGACCTGCCGGCAGATGAACGAGCTCATCGACCCGCTCATCGACAAGACCCTGACCGCCTGCCGCCGGGCCCTGCGGGATGCCGGCGTCCGGGCCGGGGAGATCCTGGATGTGGTCATGGTGGGCGGCTCCACCCGCGTGCCCCGGGTGCGCCAGCGGGTGGGGGAATTCTTCGGCCGCGAACCCCGGGTGGACATCGATCCGGATGAGGTGGTGGCCGTGGGGGCCGCCCTGCAGGCGGATGTGCTGGCAGGCAACAAGCCCGGGGACGACATGCTGCTGCTGGACGTGATCCCCCTGTCTTTGGGTATCGAGACCATGGGCGGTCTGGTGGAGCACATCATCCCGCGCAATACCACCATCCCGGTGAGCCGGGCCCAGGAATTCACCACCTTCAAGGATGGCCAGACCGCCATGTCCCTGCATGTGGTCCAGGGGGAGCGGGACCTGGTGGATCACAACCGTTCCCTGG
Organism: Ectothiorhodospira sp.; assembly: GCA_046546415.1. Lineage (GTDB taxonomy): Bacteria > Pseudomonadota > Gammaproteobacteria > Ectothiorhodospirales > Ectothiorhodospiraceae > Ectothiorhodospira. The sequence continues at coordinate 4,120 of JBKGXY010000115.1, read as the reverse complement.
CCCGGTTCACCCTCTCGGGCATCCCGCCCATGGTGGCCGGGGCGGCCCGGGTGCGGGTCACCTACCAGGTGGATGCCGATGGTCTGTTGAGCGTCACCGCCCGGGAGATGGTCAGCGGGGTCCAGGCCGGGATCGAGGTCAAGCCTTCCTACGGCCTCACCGACGGCGAGATCGAGACCATGCTCACCGACTCCCGCAGCCACGCACAGGAAGACATGGAGGCCCGCCGCCTGCGGGAGCAACAGGTGGAGGCGGAGCGGGTCCTGGAGGCCCTGGATGCCGCCCTGGAGGCCGACGGGCACCTGCTGGACGCCGGGGAGCGCGAGACCATCGCGGCCGCCCGCGGGGCGCTGCAACAGGCCCACGCAGACGGCGACCCCCAGAGCATCGCCCGGGCCATCCAGAAACTTGAAAAGGCCAGCGAATCCTTCGTGGCCCGGCGCATGAACGAGAGCGTGCGCAAGGCCATGTCGGGTCACCGCCTGGAAGAATTCGACTGATCAGCCATCAGGGAGCCCCGTCATCATGCCGCGCATCATCTTCCTGCCCCACGAGGCGCTCTGCCCCGAGGGGGCCACCGTCCAGGTGACCCCGGGCGTCAGCATCTGCGATGCCGCCCTGGAGAACGGCATCGAGATCGAGCATGCCTGCGAGAAGTCCTGTGCCTGCACCACCTGTCACGTGTACGTGCGCGAGGGGCTCGATTCCCTCCCTGAGCCTTCCGAGGCGGAGGAGGACCTGCTGGACAAGGCCTGGGGGCTGGAGCCCGACTCCCGCCTGTCCTGCCAGGCGCAGGTGGGGGACGAGGATCTGGTGGTGGAGATCCCCCGCTACACCATCAACCAGGTTTCCGAACAGCACTAAGGGAGATGCCCATGGGCCTCAAATGGACCGATACCCTGGAGATCGCCATGGCACTGGAGGACGCCCATCCGGACGTGGATCCGCGGGCGGTGAACTTCGTCGACCTGCGCAACTGGATCCTGGCGCTGCCGGACTTCGATGACGACCCCGGTCACAGCGGCGAGCGCATCCTGGAGGCCGTGCAACTGGCCTGGATGGAGGAGAAGGACTAGGTCCGTTCAGGCCTCAGCGCTTCCGGGGTAGGGCGGCGGGTCTTTCCGCCCCCGATCCCGGTGTTGCGCCCCATCCCCCCCGATTGTCTGTGCCCCCCGCCGCGGGGTACTATTACCGCCTTCGCTTCGAATCGCGGATGCACGGCCGTGCATCCGCGCGTAGAGTTACCGACGCAAACCCCCACGACCCCTGGAGACGCCGGATGGCCGTTGAACAGACCCTTTCCATCATCAAGCCCGATGCCGTGGCCAAGAATGCCATCGGCGAGATCTACAGCCGCTTCGAGAAGGCGGGCCTGCGCATCGTCGCCGCGCGCATGATGCAGCTCTCCCGGGAGCAGGCCGAGGGTTTCTATGCCGTGCACAAGGAACGCCCCTTCTTCAACGACCTGGTGGGCTTCATGATCAGCGGCCCGGTGATGGTGCAGGTGCTGGAGGGCGAGGACGCCATCGCCAGGAACCGTGAACTGATGGGTGCCACCAACCCCAAGGACGCGGCCCCGGGGACGATCCGCGCCGATTTCGCCGAGAGCATCGACGCCAACGCCGTGCACGGCTCCGACGGGGCCGATACCGCCCGCGGGGAGATCGCCTTCTTCTTCAAGCCCGAGGAGATCTGCAAGCGCGCCCGCTGATGCCTGCGGCCCGTTACCGGGCCCCGCAACCCGTTCCGGTCCATGGGGCCGGTGGATCGAGCCATGACTGACCAGGCAAAGACCAACCTGCTGGGGATGACCCGATCGCAGTTGGCGGCGTTCTTCACCGAGCACGGCGAAAAGCCCTTCCGCGCCGTGCAGGTGCTCAAGTGGATGCACCAGCGGGGTTGCAACGACTTCGACCGCATGACCGACCTGGCCAAGACGGCCCGGGCCTGGCTCGGCGAGGCGGCGGAGATCCGCGCCCCCGAGGTGGTACTGGAGCAGTCGGCCTCGGACGGGACCCGCAAGTGGCTGCTGCGCCTGGACGATGGCAACTGCATCGAGACGGTGTTCATCCCGGAGGAGGGGCGCGGCACCCTCTGCGTCTCCTCCCAGGTGGGCTGCGCCCTGGGCTGCAGCTTCTGCTCCACTGCCCGCCAGGGGTTCAACCGCAACCTGACGGCGGCGGAGATCATCGGCCAGCTGCAGGTGGCCCGCGACCGGCTCCAGCCCGAGGAGGGCCAGAGCCGCGTGGTGAGCAACGTGGTCCTCATGGGCATGGGTGAGCCCCTGCTCAACTTCGAGGCCGTGGCCCCGGCCGTGTCCCTCATGCTGGAGGATCACGCCTACGGCCTCAGCCGTCGCCGGGTCACCGTCAGCACCGCCGGGGTGGTCCCGGGGATCGACCGGCTGCGGGAGACCGAGCCGGTGGCCCTGGCCCTGAGCCTGCATGCAGTGGACGACGCCCTGCGGGATCAGCTGGTGCCGCTGAACCGCAAGTATCCCGTGGACGAGGTCCTGGCCGCCTGCCGGCGCTATGTGGGGCGGGGTGGGCACCACGACCGGATCACCATGGAGTACGTGCTTCTGGAGGGCGTGAACGACAGTCCGGATCAGGCCCGTGCCCTGGCCCGGCGCCTGCGGGATGTGCCCTGCAAGATCAACCTGATCCCCTTCAACCCGTATCCGGGCAGCCCCTACCGCAGGCCCGGCGAGGCGGCCATCGCCCGTTTCCGGGATATCCTGGTGCAGGCGGGCTACACCACCATCACCCGGCGCCCGCGGGGGGACGATATCGATGCCGCCTGCGGACAACTGGTGGGGCGGGTCTCGGAGCGCACCCGCAGGGGGCCCCCCCTGGTGGTGGCGGAGACCTCACCGGAGACGGCTGCCTGATGATCCGTGCCCGCGCCTTCACGTTGGCTCTCACTGTGTTGATCGTGGCGGGGGCCACGCTCCTGCTGACGGGGTGCGCGGGCACGACAGAGGTTCAGGAACGGCGTGACCGGGCGGCTCAGGTGAATGTGGAGCTGGGACAGCACTACCTGAGACGTGGCGAACTGCGCCACGCAAAGGAGAATCTGGACCGGGCCCTGGAGCAGGATCCGGGTTCCGCCCAGGTGCAGGCCGCCCAGGCCATGCTTCAGGAGCGCCTGGAAAAGATCGATCGGGCGGACCGGCATTATCGGCGTGCCCTGTCCCTGGCCAGCGACTCCGATGCCGGGATGTTGTGGAACAACTACGGGGCCTTCCTCTGCCGACAGGACCGGCTGGAGGATGCCGAAGAGGCCTTTGCCAAGGCCGCACGGGATCCACTCTACCCGACCCCGGAGATGGCCTGGACCAATGCCGGTGTCTGCGCCCAGAAGGTCCCGGACGCAGACAAGGCGGAGCGCCTTCTGCGCCGGGCCCTGGAGGAGGAACCGCAGCACGCGCCGGCCCTGCTGGAGATGATGCGCCTGAGTTTCGAGGCGGAACGTCACCTGCAGGTGCGGGCCTACTTCCAGCGCCTGCGTGAGGTGACCCGCCCTTCGGCGGAGATGCTGTGGATGTGTCACCAGGCCGAACGGGCCCTGGGCAACCGGGACGAGGCCGGGCGCTGCGCCCTGCGCCTGAAGAACGACTTTCCGGACAGCGAAGAGACGACCCGACTGAGGGATCTGGAAAACCGTGACAACCGATGAACGCCAGGACAAACCGGATACGGAATATCCTGTAACGATGCATGCCACACCGGGACAGCTTCTGCGTGAGGCACGGGAGTCCGCGGGGTTGAGCCGGGAGGCCCTGGCCGAGCGGCTCCACCTGCATCCGACCACCATGGCGGCCCTGGAGGAGGACCGGTTCGGGGATCTTCCCGAGCCCCCCTACGTCCGCGGTTACCTGCGCGGTTGTGCCAGGGCCCTGGAGGTGGAGCCTGCCCCCCTGCTGGAGGCCTTCAAGGCCTGCGGGCAGCCCGCGGGGCCCGAAGAGGAACAACCCCCGGGACCGATCCCGGGGCGTGTGGAATCCTCGGCCCGGCGGCGCTCCGGGCATCCGCGGGCCCTGTGGGTGGCGGTGGCCGGGCTGATCCTGGTCCTGGTTGCCGGAGGCTGGCTGCTGCTGGCCGAATCCAGCGATGGAGAT
>JBKGXY010000114.1:0-6591 GCA_046546415.1 Ectothiorhodospira sp. | reverse complement strand
GATATCCAGCAATAACTGGTCCTTGAACGGTTCCAGTGCCTGGCTCTTCTCCAGGGCCTCTTCGAGCACCTCCATGAGGGACTCCAGCCGCTGCTCGTCCCGTTGCTGGGCCGAGTCGGGGTCCTGGGGTTCCACGGCCCCCTCGAAGTCGATGATGGAGGGGGAGGTGCCGCTCCCCTCGGTGGGGTGCGGCGGGGTGGGGCTGACCCCCATGGCGGACGAGGGGTTCTGGAAGTACTCGGAGATGGCCGCCTTCTGGATCTGGTCGGTGAAGGCCAGGATCCACAGCAGCAGGAAGAAGGCCATCATGGCGATGGCAAAGTCGGCAAAGGCGATCTTCCAGGCGCCGCCGTGGTGTCCCTCCTTCTTGACGATGCGCTTGATGACGATGGGTTGTTTCTTCTCCTCACCCGCCACGGCACATCACCCCTTGTTGTTCCGCAGGTGTTCCTCCAGCTCGGTGAAACTGGGTCGCATGTTCGAGGCCATGGCCTTGCGGCCGAACTCCACGGCCACCTGGGGGCTGTAGCCCTGGACGTTGGCGATGATGCAGGCCTTGAGGCAGGCCAGGAACTTGGTCTGTTCCTCGGCGCGGCGCTCCATGGCCGAGGCGACGGGACCCACGAAGCCGTAGGCCAGCAGGATACCGGTGAAGGTACCGATCAGGGCCGCGGCCACCAGGCCGCCGATCTGGTCGATGGGGCCGTCCAGGGCCTTCATGGTGTTCACGATCCCCAGCACCGCGGCGACGATCCCGAAGGCGGGCAGGGCGTCGGCCACCCGCATGACGGCGTGGGCCGGTGCGGCCACCTCCTCGTGGTGGGTCTCCACGTCGATGTCCATGAGGTTGTCCAGCTCAAAGGGGTTCATGGCCCCGCTGACCACCAGGCGCATGTAATCGGAGATGAACTCCACCGCGTGGTGATTCTTGAGGATCCGGGGATACTTCTCGAACAGGGGGCTGTTCTCCGGTTCCTCCACGTCCTCCTCGATGCCCACCAGGCCTTCCTTGCGGGCCTTGGTGAACAGTTCATTCAGGAGGCTGAGCAGGTCCATGTAGTCCTGCTTCTTGTAGGGTGAACCGCCCATCAGCTTGGGGATGGTCTTGAAGGCCTCCATGACCGTCGCCATGGGATTGGCGATGACGAAGGCGCCCAGGGCGGCCCCGATAATGATGATGAATTCGTAGGGCTGCCAGACGAGGATCAACTGCCCGCCGTGCAGCATCCAGCCCCCGAAGACGGAGACGACGACCACGATGGCGCCAATAATCAGATTCACGAGCGGATCTTCCCGATTGTGCCCGCTGATCCGGGCTGGCTTGAGACGGATGAACAACCCCATAATAACCGAATCATGAAGCCCGTCACACATCAGACCCCGGGGACGCCGCATGGATAATGATCGCGTGGAGGCCTGGGTCCGGGAGTTGCAGGGACAGGAACTGCCCCTGCTGGCCGGGACCCGGGCCCTGTTCGCCACCGTGGAACAGGACGAACACATCAATATGCGCACCGTGGGGCATCTGATCCAGCGGGACCCGGGACTGGCCCTCAAGCTCATCCGCATCGCCAATGAGGTGCCCCACCGGCATTTCCGTACGCAGGTGGTGTCCCTGGATGAGGCGGCCATGATGGTGGGCCTGCGCAGGGTAATGGCCCTGGTGAATGAGCTCCCCCGGGCGGACCAGGTCCTGCCGCCGGTGGCCGAGGGGCGCTATCGCTTCCTGGCGGCCCGCTGCGCCTTCGCAGGGCTCCTGGCGGAGCACTGGGGGGAACTGCGTCACGATATGATCCCTTCGGAGGTGGGTCTGGCGGGGCTGCTCTACGGGCTCGGGGAACTGCTGTTCGCGGTGCATGACGAACGGCGTATCGGCCGTTACCTGGACCTGGTGCGACGCGGGGACGTGCTCCCCAACGAGGCGGAGTACGTGGCCCTGGATGTGAGCCTGGAGAAGGTGGGCCACCGCCTTGCGATGCTATGGGACCTACCGGCGATGGTGCGGGACTGCACCTGTCCGGCCAACGCCCGCCATCCCCGGGCCCTGGGGGTGATGCTGGCGGCGGAACTGGCCCGGGATGCCCTGGAGGGCTGGACCCGGCCCGAGGCGGGTACCCGCCTGCGCCAGGCGGAGGCCTATCTGGGGTGTGACCGGGAGTCGCTGATCGATTCCATCCATGCCGCCACCGAAGACTTCAACCGCTATGCCGAGCTCTATGGCATGGATCCCCTGGAGGGGCTGGACCCGGCGGCGCCACCGGTGCCGGTGCGCGGTGCGCACCCCCCCGGTTTCTGCCTGGCGCCCCGAAGGGACTGGCTGGACTGGGCCCGGGAACGGCTCGCCTCCGGGGGCCTGGAGGATCGCGGGGCGGTCCTGGATGTCCTGATGGCTGGGCTCCACCGGGGGCTGGGTTTGAACCGGGTGGTCTATGCCCGTCTGGATGGGGCCGGGGAACGTCTGGAGGCGGAACGGGTGGAAGGGGCGGATCACGAACCGGAGTTCGACTGCTTCCAGGTGGACCTGGCCGGGGGCCATCTGGTGACCCTGGTGATGCAGCGGCCTTCGGTCTTCTGGCTGCATGCGGGCAATCGCGAGGACATCTGGCCGCGGGTGCCGGAGACGCTCCGGCGTCTCGTCGGGGTGAAGGCCTTTCTCATGCACTCGGTGTTCCCGGGGAACCGGCCCGTGGGTCTGGTCTACGCCGATCGCCGCTCGGAGGCCTGTGCCCTGGACGCAGCCACGGCCGAGGGCTTCAAGGCGCTGGTGAACCTGGCGGAGGAGAACCTGGCCCGCCTGGCCTCGTCGGGATAGGCCCGGTCCGGCGGGGCTATGCCCCCCGGCCGTAACGGCGTTGCACGTAGCGGTCCACCAGTTGCTGGAATTCCCGGGCGATGTCCTCGCCCTTGAGGGTGACGGTCTTCTCGCCGTCCTCGTAGACGGGGGCCACCGGGGTCTCGCCGGTTCCGGGCAGGCTGATGCCGATATCGGCATGCTTGCTCTCTCCGGGGCCGTTGACCACGCAGCCCATGACGGCCACGGTCATGTCCTCCACGCCGGGGTAGCGGTCCCGCCACTCGGGCATCTGCTCGCGGATGTAGTCCTGGATGTCCTGGGCCAGGTGCTGGAAGTAGTCGCTGGCGGTGCGTCCGCAGCCGGGGCAGGCCACCACCGCCGGGTTGAAGCGGCGCAGTCCCAGGGCCTGCAGGATCTCCTGGGCCACCACCACCTCCTTGCTGCGGGGTGCCCCGGGCTCCGGGGTGAGGGAGACGCGGATGGTGTCGCCGATCCCCTCCTGCAGCAGCACCGCCAGGCCCGCCGTGGAGGCGACGATCCCCTTGACCCCCATGCCGGCCTCGGTCAGGCCCAGGTGCAGGGGGTAGTCGCAGCGGGCCGCCAGCTCCCGGTAGACGCGGATCAGGGGCTGCACGCCGCTGACCTTGCAGGAAAGGAGGATGCGGTCGTGTCCCAGACCGATCTCCTCGGCCCGGGTGGCGCTGCTCAGGGCCGACTCGATGAGGGCCTCGCGGTGCACGGCCTCCGGATCCAGGGGCTGCGCACGGCGGGCGTTCTCGTCCATCATGCGGGCCAGCAGGTCCTGGTCCAGGCTGCCCCAGTTGACGCCGATGCGCACCGGTTTGTCGTGGCGGCAGGCCAACTCGATCATCTCGGCATACTGGGTGTCCCGCTTGGCCCCGCGGCCCACGTTGCCCGGGTTGATGCGCAGCTTGGCCAGGGCCTCGGCGCAGGCGGGATGGCGGCTGAGGAGCCTGTGGCCGTTGAAGTGGAAGTCGCCGATGAGGGGGACGTTCACCCCCAGGGCATCCAGGCGTTCGCGGATCCTTGGGACGGCCGCCGCCGCCTCCTCGCTGTTGACCGTGAGGCGCACCAGTTCCGAGCCCGCGCGGGCCAGTTCCGCCACCTGGGCCACCGTGCCCTCCACGTCGGCGGTGTCGGTGTTGGTCATGGACTGGATCACCACCGGGGCGTCCCCGCCGACCACAACGTGGCCGACGTGGACCGGTACGGTGGAATGGCGACGATCATCGGGACGGGATGCAATCATGGCGCGGGGATACCGGGTTGTTCGAAGGGCCCCATGGTACCAGTTCAAAAACCCCGGCACAGGTCCGTGAGCGGGGCCGAAGGACAGGGGGCAACACAGCGCCGGACCGGCAAACGGTCCGTGCCAGGACGTTCGGGAGAGGATGGGTCGTGGAATTCCTGCATGCCGCGGATCTGCACATCGACAGCCCCCTGCGGGGCCTGGACCGTTACGAGGGGGCCCCGGTGGACCGGTTGCGCAACGCCACCCGGGCGGCGCTGGTCCGCCTCGTGGACGCCGCCCTGGCGCAGCGGGTGGACTTCGTGCTCCTGGCCGGGGACATCTTCGACCGGGACTGGCAGGATTTCCACACCGGACTCTTCTTCCGCGAGCAGATGGTGCGCCTGGACCGGGGTGGGGTGCGGGTCTTCATGATCCAGGGCAACCACGACGCCCAGGGGGTCATCACCCGCCAGCTGCCCTGGCCCGGGAATGTCACCGTCTTCTCCAGCCGAAGACCGGAGACCCACCGCCTGGATCCCCTGCAGGTGGCCATCCATGGCCGCAGCTTTCCGGACCGGGCGGTGGAGGAGGACTGGGTGCCCGACTACCCGGATCCGGTGCCGGGTTATTTCAACATCGGCCTGCTCCACACCAGCCTGGGCGGCCGCCCCGGGCACGACCGCTACGCCCCCACGGACGCGTCGACCCTCGCCGCCCGGGGGTACGACTACTGGGCCCTGGGGCATGTCCATGCCCGGGAGGTGGTGCGCGAGGCCCCCTGGATCGTCTTCCCGGGCAACCTCCAGGGCCGCCACGCCAACGAGACCGGCCCCAAGGGCTGTGAGCGGGTGCGGGTGACCCCCTCCGGGGTGGAGGTGGAGCCCCTGGTGCTGGACGAGGTGCGCTGGCACCGGCTGCGGGTGGACCTGGGCGGGGTGGAGGGCATCGTCCCCCTGGGGCGATGTGTGACCCGGACCCTGGCCTCGGCCCTGCCCCGGGGGGATGAGCGCCTGCACGCGGTGCGCGTGACCCTGGCCGGTTCAGGGGAAGGGCTCCAGGCACTGGAGGCCCGCACCCCGGGGACCCTGGAGGCCCAGGTGCGGGCCGCGGCCCAGGATCTGGACGGTCTCGATGTCTGGATCGAGCGGGTGGAGGTGGATCCTTCCCGCCCCCTGGACCGCGATGCCGTGGCCTCAAGGGATGATGCCGTGGGCGAGTTGGTGCGACAGGTGGATGCCCTGCTGGCGGAACCCGGGGCCGCCCGGGAGTGGGTGGAGGCGCAGATCTCGGGGCTTCGGGAGCGCCTGCCCGCCGAGGTGGACATCGGCCTGCTGGATGACCTCCAGGATCCCGAACGGCTGCGCGGGGTCCTGCAGGACGCCGAATCCACCGTGCTGGCGCGCCTGGAGGGCGGGAACGGGGAGGAAGGATGCAGCTGATCCGCCTGAGACTGGAGGCCTTCGGGCCGTTCACGGAGACGGAACTGGTCTTTGGAGACGCGGATGCGGCCGGCGGGCTGCATCTGATCCATGGCCCCAACGAGGCGGGCAAGTCCTCGCTGCTGCGGGCCATGACCGACCTGCGCTTCGGTATCCCCGCAAAGACCCCGGACGCCTTCCTGCACCCCTACGACCGCCTGCGCATCAGCGGGCTCTTCCGGGACGAGGCGGGCCATACCCTGGGCCTGTCCCGCCGCAAGGGCAATCGCAACACCCTGCAGCAGGTGCCCGGGAACCTGGTCTGTCCCAAGGCACCGGCCCCGGCCACCCCGGAACAGGCACAGGCCCTCACCGGAGGCCTCGGGCGCCGGGAGTTCGAGCAGATGTTCGGCCTGGATCACGCCCGGCTGCGCGAGGGGGGGCGGCATCTCCTGGAGGGGCGGGGCGAACTGGGGGCGGCCCTGTTCGAGGCCAGCGCCGGGACCCGGGGGATCCCCGGGGTGCTGTCGCAGCTGGAGGCGGACGCCAAGGCTTATTTCAACCCCCACGGACGCAGCGTGAACGCGGTCATCAACCGGGCCCGGGCCGAGATGGAGGCGCAGCGGCAGGTCCTCAAGGCGGCCCAGACCCGTCCCGCCCAGTGGCAGCAACTCCAGCGGGCGCACCGCGCCGCCGCCCAGGACCTTCAGGACCTGGAAGAGGAACTGGAGGGCCTGCGCCGCCGGGAACGGGAGCTGGCGGAACTGCGTACCGTCACCCCGCTCCTGGAGGATCTGGACGGTCTGCGCCGGGAACTGGCCGGGCTCGGGGAGGTGCCGGACCTGCCCGAGGATGCCCGGGACCGCCGCCTGGCGGCGGAACAGGCCCTGGAGCGGGCCGGGACGGATCGGGAGGAGGCCAGGGAACGGGCGGGTCAGTGCGCGGCACGCCTGTCGGAGCTGACGGTGGAGACCCGACTGCTGGAACACGCGGATGCCATTGAACGCCTGGCGGGCCGTCTGGACACCGTGGCCGAGGCCCGCACGGAGCTGCACCGGCAACAGGCCCGGCACCAGCACCTGGCACAGCGGCTCCATGCCCGGGCCGAGCGCATCGCCCCGGGCACG
>JBKGXY010000113.1:0-6724 GCA_046546415.1 Ectothiorhodospira sp. | reverse complement strand
CGCTGCGCTGCAGCATGCCCCATACTATACTGATCCTGTCGCTCCAACCGAGGTGGACCTCCAGCCAGACCATGGGACCGCACTTCCTCAGCCGCATCTTCTCCCCCCGCAGCATCGCCGTCATCGGGGCCACCGAGCGCAGTAACGCCCTGGGCAACGTGGTGTTCTCCAATCTCCTGGCCGCGGGATTCAAGGGGGAGCTCTACCCGGTGAACCCCAAGCACAAGCAGATCCACGGCCGCAAGGCCTACCCGGACGTGGAGAGCATCGGTCGGCCGGTGGACCTGGCGGTGGTGGCCACCCCGGCACGCACCGTGCCGGGCATCCTGCGCCACTGCGGTGAGCACGGGGTGCGCGGCGCGGTGATCCTCTCCACCGGTTTTGCCGAAGGCGGACGGGCCGGCAAGCGTCTGGAGGAGGAGATGATGGAGGCCGCGCGGGAACACGACCTGCGCCTCATCGGCCCCAACTGCCTGGGGGTGATCCGCCCCGGCCGCGGACTCAATGCCACCTTCAGCAAGATCCAGGCCCTGCCCGGCAATCTGGCCCTGGTGTCCCAGTCCGGGGCCATCTGCACCGCCATCCTGGACTGGGCCCGCAGCCAGGAGATCGGCTTCTCCGCCATGGCCTCCATGGGGGACGCATCGGACGTGGACTTCGGCGACGTGCTGGACTACCTGGCCCTGGACCGGGAGACCCGCAGCATCCTGCTCTACGTGGAGGGGGTGCACAACGCGCGGCGTTTCATGAGCGGGCTGCGGGCGGCGGCGCGCATGAAACCGGTGATCGTCATCAAGGCCGGACGCCACGCCGAGGGTTCCCGGGCGGCCATGTCCCACACCGGCTCCCTGGTGGGGGCCGATGACGTCTTCGACGCGGCCCTGGAACGGGCTGGCGCGGTGCGCGCCATGACCATCCAGCAGCTCTTCTCCGCGGCCCGCATCCTCTCCAGCGGCTACCGTGTGGAGGGCAACCGCCTGGCCATCGTCACCAATGCCGGTGGCCCCGGGGTCATGGCCACGGACCGGGCCGTGGAGTTGGACGTGCAGATGGCCCGGTTCGAGAGCGCCACCATGGACCGGCTCAACCAGGCCCTGCCGGAGCAGTGGTCCCACGGCAATCCGGTGGACATCCTGGGGGACGCGGACACCCAGCGCTTCGAGGACGCCACCACCGCCTGCCTGGAGGATGCCGGGGTGGACGCCGCCATCGTCATGCTCACCCCCCAGGCCATGACCGAACCCCTGGAGGTGGCCCAGGCCACGGCCCGGGTGGCCAAGAAGGTCAACAAACCGGTGCTGGGCTGCTGGATGGGGGACAATCAGGTGCGTGAGGCGCGGGAACACCTGACCCGGGAGCGCCTGCCCCATTTCACCACCCCCGAGGCCTCGGTGGAGGGATTCGCCTATCTGGCGGCCCACAAGCGCAACCAGCGCCTGCTGCTGCAGGTGCCCAGCCCCCTCACCGACCGGGGGCGCACCGACGTCCAGGGGGCACGGCTCATCATCGAGGGGGCCCTGGCGGAGGGCCGCAAGGTGCTCAGCACCATGGAATCCAAGGCCGTGCTCTCGGCCTTCCGCATCCCGGTCACCCAGACCATGCGCGCCACCACCGCCAGCGAGGCCCTGGTGGCCGCCGGCACGGTGGGCTACCCGGTGGCCATGAAGATCGACTCCCCGGACATCACCCACAAGTCCGACGTGCAGGGGGTGCGCCTGAACATCAGCAGCGCCGAATCGGTGCGCAGCGCCTTCCAGACCATGGTGGAGGACGCCCGGCGCCTCAAGCCCGAGGCCCGCATCGACGGCGTCACCCTGGAGCGCATGCACAAGAGCACCTACGGCCGCGAGCTCATGGTGGGGGTGCTGCGCGACCCGGTCTTCGGCCCGGTGATCAGCTTCGGGTCCGGCGGCACCTCCGTGGAGGTGATCAAGGACCGGGCCGTGGCCCTGCCGCCGCTGAACGAGGTGATCATCGAGGGCATGATCGCCCGCACCAAGGTGGCCAAGCTGCTCAAGCAGTTCCGCCACATGCCCGCCGTGGACGAGGAGGGGCTGGAACAGGTGCTGCTTCGGGTCTCGGAGATGGTGTGCGAGCTGCCGGAGATCCAGGAGATGGACATCAACCCCCTCATCGTGGACGAACGGGGCCTGGCGGCGGTGGATTCCCGCGTCACCGTGGCCTATCCCCCGGCCATGCCCGACCGCTACGCCCACATGGCCATCCACCCCTACCCGGCCCATCTGGTGGACCGTTGGCAGCTGCCCGACGGCACCAACCTGACCATCCGGCCCATCCGCCCGGAGGACGCCCGTATCGAGCAGGAGTTCGTGCGCCGTCTCTCCCCGGAATCCCGGTACTTCCGCTTCATGCAGGCGGTGCACGAGCTCACCCCCCAGATGCTGGTGCGCTTCACCCAGATCGACTACGACCGGGAGATGGCCCTGATCGCCGTACAGGAACAGCCGGATGGCTCGGAACTGCAGGTGGCCGTGGCCCGCTACACCGCCAATCCGGACCAGTTGAGCTGCGAGTTCGCCCTCACCGTGGCGGATGACTGGCAGGGGCGGGGCATCGGCTCCCACCTGATGAACGAACTCATGGAGGTGGCCCGCTCCCGGGGTCTGCGCACCATGGAGGGCGATGTCCTGGCCCAGAACACCCACATGATGACCCTCATGCACCGTCTGGGGTTCAGTGCCCGAAACAGCCCCGAGGACGATGGGATCAAGCTGGTGAGCAAGCGGTTGTAAGCCCCCCGATCCTTGTTTTGCAGGGGCCTCATGACCCCGCCCGCACCCGGAACAGCACGGCGTAGAGCAGCGGAACGGCCACCAGGGTGAGCAGGGAGGCCAGGGCCAGGCCGAACATGATGGCGATGGCCATGGGGGCCCAGAAGGGGCCGGACAGGGCCAGGGGGATCATGCCCAGCACCGTGGTGGCGGCGGCCAGGAGCACGGGGCGTGCACGGCTCAGGGTGGCATCCACCAGGGCGGTGTAGCGGTCCCCATTGCGTTCGGCCTCCAGATCGATCTGTTCCACCAGGACGATGGCGTTCTTGATGATCATCCCCGACAGGCTCATCACCCCCAGCAGGGCCATGAAGCCGAAGGGCTGGCGGAAGAGCAGCAGTCCCAGGGCCACGCCCACGACCCCCAGGGGGACGGTGAGCAGGATGATGAGGCTGCGCCGGTAGCTGTTGAACAGGGCCATGAGCACCAGGGCCATGAGCCCGAACACCACCGGGGCCGGCCCGAGCACCCCGGCCTGGGCCTGGGCGGCCTCCACCGGCTCGCCATCCCATTCCAGACGATAGCCGGCGGGCAGTTCCACGTCCGCCAGACGCGCCTTCAGGTCCTGCAGGACGCGGTGGGCGGTGGCCCCGGGGACCAGATCCATCTGCAGGCTCAGGGCCCGTTCCCGGTCCATGCGCCAGATCACGGCATCGTCCATGGCCAGGGAGACCTCCGCCACCTGCATCAGGGGGACCGCCGTCCCCCCGGATGCGGGCCACACCGGCAGGGTCTCCACCCGGGCCGGATCGGTGCGCTCCACCAGGGGGAAGCGCCAGACGATGGGGATGCGCTCGTCCCCCTCGCGATAGACGCCGATGGCCTGTCCGGCAAAACCCGTATCCAGGGTCCGGGCGATGTCCCGGCTGGTGACCCCGGCCCGCCGGGCCTGGTCCTGATCCACGTCCACCCGCACATGGGGCGTGCGGTTGCGCCAGTCCAGACGCACGTGCTGCAGGGCGGGCATGTCCTGGATGCGGGCCATGAGCCGCTCCCCCTGGGCCCGCAGCACCTCCCGCTCCGGTCCGAGGATGCGCAATTGGATGGGATAACGCACCGGCTCCCCCAGCTGCATGGGCCGGACGCGGGGCTCGGCATCCGGGAACCGCTCCCGCACGAACGCCCCGGTATCGGCCATGACCCCCTCCAGGGCGCCCTCGTCCGAGAGATTCACCAGGATCTGGCCGAAGGCGGGGTTGGGGTTCTCCGGCAGCATGGGCAGGTAGAACCGGGGCGCCCCCTCGCCGATGAAGGCCGTGACCGAGTCCACCCCGTCCTGGGCCCCCAGCCAGTCCTCGATCACGGCCATGTCCCCGGCCGTCTGCTGGATGCGGCTGCCCTCCGGCAGCCAGTAGTCCACCAGGAACTGGGCCCGCTGGGCCGGCGGGAAGAAGATCTGCGGTACCAGGGTCATGCCGGCCAGGCCCAGGATCATGACCCCCAGCAGCCCCCCCAGGGCCCAGCGCCGGTGGCGCAGCACGCCCTCCAGCAGGCGGCGGAAGAGACGATAACCGCGGCCGCCGTAGGGATCCCGCCCCCCGTCCGCCGGGGCCTTGAGGCCGTGATGGCACATCAGGGGCGTGACGGTGATGGCCAGCACCCAGCTCAGCAGCAGGCTGAACCCCACCACCCAGAACAGGGAGCGGGTGAACTCCCCGGTGGCCGTCTGCGTGAGGGCGATGGGCGAGAAGGCCAGCACGGCGATGAGGGTGGCCGCCAGCAGGGGCCAGGCGGTCTCGGCCACGGTCCGCGCCGCCGCCTCCAGGCGGTCCATGCCCCGCTGGATGCGCACCACGATCATCTCCGCCACGACGATGGCGTTGTCCACCATCATGCCCAGGACGATCACCAGCGCCCCCAGGGAGACCCGGTGCAGATCGATGCCGGTGATCCATAGGGCGATGAAGGTGGCCAGGATGGTGAAGGGCACACCGGCCCCGACGATGACCCCGGTGCGCAGCCCCAGGGCCAGCAGCAGCACACCGATGACGATGACCACGGCGGTGACCAGGTTCACCATGAAGTCCCCCACCGCCGTCTGGACCTCACGGGGCTGGTCGGCGATCACGCCGAATGCCATGCCCACGGGCAGGGTGGCCTCCAGCTCCTGCAGCCGCGTCTTCACCGCCGCCCCCAGGTCCACCACGTTGGCCCCCTCCACCGGCACGATGCCCAGGGCCAGGGCCGGCCGGCCCTGGAAGCGCAGCAGGGCCTCGGGGGGATCGGCGAATCCGCGGCGCACCTCGGCGAAATCCCGCAGGTAGATCAACGCCCCGCTCTCCGGGCTGCGGATGGCCAGGTTGCGGAGGGCCTCCAGATCTTCAAAGGCCCCGGTGGCATCGATGCGCAGCCGGCGCGACCCCATCTCCACGAAGCCCGAGGGGGCCACCACGTTCTGGTCCTGCAGGGCCTGGATCACCTGGCCGGGATGCAGGCCCAGTTCGGCGATCTGGTCCCGGGAGGTCTCCACGAAGACCCGCTCCCCCTGGGCGCCGAAGACCTCCACCTTGGCCACACCGTTCACCCGCAGCAGCTCGCGGCGCAGGTTGTCGGCCACCTGGTCCAGCACGGCGTAGTCGTAGCCCTCGCCGGTGAGGGCCACCAGAAGGGCATGGACATCCCCGTACTCGTCGTTCACGAAGGGACCGCGCACCTCCGGCGGCAGGTCCGGCTCGGCCGCCTCCACCTTCTGGCGCAGCTCGTCCCAGATCTGCTCCATGGCCTGGGGTGGACGGTGCTCCTGGATGTCCACGAAGAGCAGGGCACGGCCGTCCCGGCTCACGGACTGCACCTGATCCAGCGACCCCATCTGCTGGATGCGAAGCTCCAGGGGTTCGGTGACCTCCTGCTCCACCCGCAGGGCATCGGCCCCGGGATATTCGGCATGCACCAGGGCCGTGCGCACGGTGAACTCCGGATCCTCCAGCTGCCCCAGGCGGGTGTAGGCCACCAGGCCCACCAGCACCAGGAGACCGACGACGAACCCCAGCAGGCGGCCGTTGCGGATGGCCCAGGCCGCCGGGTTCATCGGCGGGTCTCCCGCAGCTCGTCCCGGGTCACCGGGGTCACCCGCTGCCCCTCGCGCAGATGGGTGACCCCGGCGGTCACCACCCGGGCCCCGGCCTCCAGTTCACCCCGGATGAGGACCCCGTCCCGCTCCACGGGCCCCGTATGGACCGCCCGGCGGTGCACGCGCCCGTCTTCGGGGTCCAGGAGCCACACATGGGGCCGGCCCTGGTGATCGAACAGGGCCGTGACCGGGACGAGAAAGCCGTCTTCCCCTTCCGGCGACGGGAAGGGCAGTTCCACCTGCCCGGTCATCCCCGGCAGGATGCGGCCCTCGGGGTTGTCCACATGCAGCCGCAGGGGATAGACTTGGGTGTCCTGTACGTCCACCACCAGGGCCTGCACCCGGGCCTCGGTCCTGATCCCCGCCGCCGGGAAGCGGACCTCCACGGTGCGGGGCAGGGGCCGGCGAGCCGCCACGGCCTCCGGCAGGCCCACCACCAGCTCGATGGGATCCAGCCGGTCCAGGACGAAGACCACCCGCTGGGGATCCACCTGCTCGAAGGGCTCCACCCGGCGTGCCACCACATGGGCCTCGAAGGGGGCCCGGAGCACGGTGTCCTCCAGGGAGGACCTCGACGCGGCCAGGGCCTCCCGGGCGGCATCCCGCTGTCCCCGGGCCTGGCGCAGGGCCGAGTCCAGGCCATCGAACTCCGCCTGGCTCATGGTGCCGTCCCCCACCAGGGTCTGCCCGCGTCGTTGATTGCGCCGGGCCTCCTCCAGCCGGCCCTCCGCGGCCTCCAGCCGCCCCTCCAGCTCCGCCACCTTCAGGCGGTAGTCCTCATCCTCCAGGCGCGCCAGCACCTGGCCCCGGCGCACCACCTCCCCCGCGTGCACGGCCATGGACCCTACCCGGCCGGACACCT
>JBKGXY010000112.1:0-6742 GCA_046546415.1 Ectothiorhodospira sp. | reverse complement strand
GCCGAGTCCCTGGAGGAGCAGTCCCAGGATCTGGCCCGGGCGGTGAGCGTCTTCCGGGTGGACGACCAGCGTCGCCCTCGTGGCCTGCCCGGACCGGCACGCAGCGAGCCCCATGCACTGCCGGGCGGTGGCGCCTCGGGTCATGGCAGTGCCCACTCCGGAAAGGCCGCCAAAGGACAACAGGGCAGCCCGGGTCGCGGCGGCCGTCCGGCCGGATCCCAGGCCCGCCCCCATGGGGGCTCCGGGGCGGGTACGGCCTCCTCGAAGGCGGGCACGGGCAAGGCCGGGGGCGGATCGGGTGCGGGCAAGTCCGCCACCGGGTCCCGGAAGGCCCCTCCGGCCATGCCGGATGATGAATGGGAAGAGTTCTGATTCTCCAGGGAGCATGGAAGATTGAAAGGGAAACAACCGATGCCCGGCGCTTGCCGCCGGGCCTTCCGGTCCCCAGGGGATGACCATGCATGACCGGGAGTTCGCCTTCGCCGATGCGGATTTCGAACGCATCCGGCGCATGATCTACGAGCACGCCGGGATCTCGCTCCACACGGGCAAGCGGGACATGGTCTACAGCCGCGTGGCCCGTCGGTTGCGGGTCACGGGACTGGATTCCTTCGGGGCGTATCTGGACCGGCTGGAGGTGAAGTCGGAGGAATGGCAGCATTTCGTCAATGCCCTGACCACGAACCTGACCTCCTTCTTCCGCGAGGCCCACCATTTTCCGATCCTCAGGGAACATGCCCTGGAGGTGTACCGCCACCATCGCAGACCGGTGCGCATCTGGTCTGCCGGGTGCTCCACGGGCGAGGAGCCCTATTCCATCGCCATGACCCTCATGGAAGCCTTCGGCGGACGGCAGGTCCCGGTGCGGATCCTGGCCACTGACCTGGACACGCAGGTGGTGAAGCATGCCGAGGAGGGGATCTATCCCGTGGAACGGGTGGCCAAGCTCCCCGGGGAACAGATGAAGCGATACTTCCTCCGGGGGCGGGGCGGGATGCAGGGGCTGGTGCGGGTCAAGCCACAGGTGCGCGAACTGGTGACCTTCAGTTCCCTGAACCTGCTGGGCCCGGACTGGCCCCTGAAGGAGCCCTTCGATGCCATCTTCTGCCGGAATGTGCTGATCTACTTCGATAAGCCGACCCAGTATCGCCTGTTGTCCCGGTTCCATCCCCTGACCCGGCCCGACGGTCTGCTGTTCGTGGGCCATTCGGAGAGTCTGGCACACGCCGCCGATCTGTTCCGTCTGCGGGGCAAGACCGTATGCGTCCCGGTCCCCAGGACATGAGGCGGCCATCATGACGGGTTTTGAGGAGGTTCTGGCACCCAACCTGTACTATGACCGCCACTTCGAGATGGATGCGGTCAAGATCCTTCCAGGGGAATACTACGTCTCCAACCGGGACCTGCTCATGGTGACCGTCCTGGGCTCCTGCATCGGGGCCTGCGTGCGTGACCGCTCCAGGGGCATCGGGGGGATCAACCATTTCATGCTCCCGGACGACAAACGGGAAGAGGATCGGCGCGTGGGCAGCGCCATGCGCTACGGGGACTACGCCATGGAGATCCTCATCAATCAGCTGCTCAAGCTGGGGGCACGGCGCACCGATCTGGAGGCCAAGATCTTCGGGGGCGGCAATGTGCTGCCCGGTTTCAAGACCAATGTGGTGGGGGAACGCAACGCCCGTTTCATCGTGGACTACCTGAAGATGGAGGGGATCCCCGTGGTGGCCCGGGACCTGCTGGGCAACCATCCACGCAAGATCTACTTCTTCCCGTCCACCGGGCGCGTCCTGGTGAAGAAGCTCCGTGCCCTGCACAACGACACCATCATCCAGCGGGAGATGAGCTACAGCCGCAAGCTGCGCCAGGCCCCCATGGCCGGCGAAGTGGAACTCTTTGGCTAGATGGCCACGGATGGATGTACACCGATGCAACGAGGAGAACGATCATGCCCAGGATGACGATGGAGATCCTGACCCCCCACTGGCCGGCGGCCGCGGCGGGGGCCGTCGTGCTGGTGCTGACCCTCGCGGGCCTGTTGCCCGGTTGGCTCGGCGTGCTGCTGGCGGCCGTGGTCTGGCCCGTCTCCATGGCATTGCGGGGGAACGACCGGGCCACACCCGGGGACCCCTCCGGTGAGGATACCGGGGCCGCCCAACGGGAGGGTTCCGACCGGGAGCTCTGGGACCTGGTGGTGGACATCGATGCCCTCATCGCCCCGGAGACCACGGAACTGCGGGACCTGGTGGCCCAGGCCAAGGACCTGGTGAGCAACGCCGTGAACGACCTGCAGAGCAGCTTCCAGAACCTGAACGAGGCCTCCAGCAACCAGCGGGATCTGGCCATCCAGCTCTTCCATGGCATGGCCGCAGACGAGGGCGATGCGGACAAGGGCATCGACATGGATGCCTTCATCAAGGAGAACGAGAAGGTCCTCGGGCAGAACGTGCAGATGCTCATCGACATGGGCAAGCACTCCGTGGAGGTGGCCCATCAGGTGGATGATCTGGCCACCCTCATGGAGCAGATCTTCGGACTGCTGGACAGTGCCAAGCACATCGCCGGCCAGACCAACCTGCTGGCCCTGAACGCCGCCATCGAGGCGGCCCGGGCCGGGGAGGCGGGCCGGGGCTTCGCCGTGGTGGCCCAGGAGGTGCGCAAGCTCTCCCGGGACTCGGACAAGTTCAACGAGCAGATCCGCGAACACGTGGAGAAGGCCAACCAGCTCTTCGGGTACACCCGGGAGGTGGTGGGCCGCATGGCCTCCCAGGACATGAACACCTCCATCAACGCCAAGGGGAGCATGGACGAGATGATGGAACAGGTGCAGCGGCTGAATCACCGCATCAGCCAGGGCCTGGACGACATGAGCCAGAAGGCGGGACAGGTGCAGGACAATGTCAACTCCGCCGTGCGCCTGCTGCAATTCGAGGACATCACCCGCCAGGTGCTGGAGCGGGCCCAGATGCGCATCGACTTCATGGAACGCTTCGTGGCCGAACTGCGCCAGCTGCCCCTGGTGGAGCCCGGACGCTCCCGGGACCAGGTGGAACAGGCCCGGGTCCGCCTGGAGTCCCTGCGCGAGGAACTGCGTCAGGCCGCCCACAAGCCCGTGCAGCAGACCTCCATGGGGAGCGGGGAGGTGGAACTCTTTTGAGCACCGTGATCCCTTTCCTCGTGGCGGATGGACCGGAGGAGGGCCATGGATAGACCGATCCGTGTCCTGGTGGTGGACGATTCCGCCCTGGTGCGCAAGGTGCTCAAGGAGATCCTGGGCACGACCCCGGGGATCCAGGTGGTGGGGACGGCCCAGGACCCCTATGTGGCCCGGGAACGCATCAAGGCCCTGAACCCGGATGTGCTTACCCTGGACGTGGAGATGCCGCGCATGGATGGTCTGACCTTCCTGCGCAACCTCATGCGTCTGCGTCCCATGCCCGTGGTCATGGTATCCTCCCTCACCGCCCGGGGGGCCGAGGTGACCCTTCAGGCCCTGGAGCTGGGGGCCGTGGATTTCATCACCAAGCCCGTCCTGGACATGGCCAGTGGGCTGGAAGGCTACCGCGATGAACTGGCGGAGAAGATCCGCACGGCGGCCGCAGTGAACATCCATGCCCGCCGTCCGCCCCCCCCGAAATACTCCGTGGACGCGGTCCTGCCCCGCCAGACGGGGGTGCGCCTGCGCACCACCGACCGCCTCATCGCCATCGGGGCCTCCACCGGTGGGACCGAGGCGGTCAAGGAGGTCCTGACGGCCCTGCCACCGGACTGCCCGGCGGTGGTGGTGGCCCAGCATATCCCCCCGGGCTTCAGCACCGCCTGGGCGGCGCGCATGGATCGGCTGGCGGGCATCCGGGTGAAGGAGGCGGAGGACGGGGAGCGCCTCATGGCCGGCTGCGCCTACGTGGCCCCGGGAAACTGGCATCTCCTGGTGGCCCGGGACGGAGCCCGCTACATCGCCCGGCTCAGCGACGGTGAAGCGGTGAACCGCCATCGTCCGAGCGTGGATGTCCTCTTCCGTTCCGTGGCCCAGGCCGCCGGAACCAATGCCTGCGCCGCCCTGCTCACCGGCATGGGGGCCGACGGGGTCCTGGGCCTTGCGGAACTGCACGACATGGGGGTCTTCACGGTGGCCCAGGACGAGGCCACCAGCGTGGTCTGGGGCATGCCCGGCGAGGCGGTGAAACGCGGGGCCGTCACCCAGGTGCTGCCGCTGAACCGCGTTGCCGAAGCCCTGCTCAGGATCAACCGCTGAATCGACCCCCGGGCGGCAAAACTTTGCCGCCCGGCCCTCAAATCTGAGATGATCCATCCGCAGTGAGCACGGAGTCACACAATGAGCATCCAAACCCAAGTGGACGAGCAGTCCAACCTGGTCACCATCACCATCGGCGGGCGTTTTGACTTCGCCCAGCACAAGCACTTCCGCGATGCCTACCGGGACATCCCCGCCAACACCCGGCGTTATGTCGTGGACCTGAGCGAGGCCACCTACCTGGACAGTTCGGCCCTGGGGATGCTCCTGCTGCTGCGGGAACACGCCGGCGGGGATTCCGCACGGATCACCATCCGTGGCTGCAGCACGGACGTGCAGCGGGTGCTCCGGATCGCGAACTTCGACCGTCTCTTCAGCCTGGAGTGATGCCCCGCGCATGACGCTCTCGCCTCCATCCCCCGAGATCCCATCCGAGGCGGCAGGGAAGGCCGAACATCCCCCCGGGGCGTCCCGGGGCGTCGCACTGGTGGTGGATGACGAGCCCACCAACCGGCGGTTGCTGGCCCGCATGCTGAAGAAGGAGGGCTTCGACGAGGTCATGGAGGCATCCGGCGGCAATCAGGCCATCGAGCGGTTCCGGGTCCGCCGGCCGGACATCATCTTCATGGACATCATGATGCCGCAGATGGATGGCTTCGAGGCGACGCGCCGCATCAAGGCCCTGGCGGGTCTCGACTTCGTGCCCATCATCTTCCTCACGGCACTGCACGATGAACAGTCCCTGGTGCGCTGCACCGAGTCCGGGGGCGACGATTTTCTCACCAAGCCCTTCAGCTTCAGCATCCTCAAGGCCCGCATCGTGGCCATGGAACGGGTGCGCGACCTGCAGCGCACCATCGCCGCCAAGAACCGTGCCCTGGCCCAACTCCTGGAGAAGGACCGCCAGGAACAGACCCTGGCCGAGCGCATCTTCAGCCGGGCCGTGAACCAGCGCAACGTGGTCACGGACCGGCTGCAGGTGGTGCAGCGCTCCGCCGCCACCTTCAACGGCGATCTGCTGCTGACCGAGCACCTGCCGGATGGCGGTCTGCGCCTCCTGCTGGGAGACTTCACCGGACACGGCCTGGCGGCTGCCATCGGGGCCCTGCCGGTCTCCGACGCCTTCCGTACCATGACCCGCAAGGGCCTGGATGACGAGCAGGTGCTGGAGGAACTCAACCGCAAGCTGTACGAGATGCTGCCGGCGGACCGCTTCATGGCCGCCTGCCTGATCACCATCCCCGGCGGTGGCGGGGAGATGCGCTGGTGGAACGGCGGCATGCCCAACGCCTGGCTGCGCACCGAAGACGATCTGCGGGAATTGTCCTCCCATGCCCTGCCGCTGGGGGTCCTGCCCGCGCTGCCCGCCCGTGAATCCCCCCGGCGTCTGCCCATCCGCGAGGGGGACCGCCTCCTGCTCATGAGCGACGGCCTCCTGGAGGCCCGCAATGCCGGGGGGGTCCAGTTCATGGACGCGGGGTTTGAGGAGGTGCTCACCGGTTGGGCCTGGGAACGCCCCGTCCTGCCGGACCTGTGCGAGGCCCTGGACCGGCACTGTGAAGGGACCGAACCGGAGGATGACGTGGCCGTGGCGGAGATCCCCCTGGGGGGAGGGCTCTTCCACACGCGCGCCCCGGAAGGGGCGTCGCCCCCGGGGGGGCATCCCATGGGGGGGTGGCGCTGGAGCCTGGTCCTGGAGGACGAGCGCCTGGGGGATCTGCCCTCGGTGGGCTCGGTGCTCCGCGGCCTGGGATTGCTGGAGGGC
Organism: Ectothiorhodospira sp.; assembly: GCA_046546415.1. Taxonomy (GTDB): domain Bacteria; phylum Pseudomonadota; class Gammaproteobacteria; order Ectothiorhodospirales; family Ectothiorhodospiraceae; genus Ectothiorhodospira. The sequence goes on along the minus strand of JBKGXY010000112.1, from coordinate 722 downwards.
CTGGAGGACTGTGCCGGGGCCCTGGAGACCCTCGTCAACGAGCTGTATTCCAATGCCCTGGAACACGGGATCCTGAAGCTGCATTCGCCGATGAAGGCCGACCCCCAGGGGTTTTCCAGGTATTACCAGCAGCGCACCCAACGTCTGGAGGCGGGCCCCCGGGGGCGGGTGGAGATCCACATCGCCTACGAACCGGAGACGCCCACGGGGCGGTTCCGGATCTGCGTCACCGATACCGGGAACGGGTTCGACGCCGATCGTTGGCGTCCCGTTTCCCAGGATCCGGCACGGCCCTGGGGACGGGGCATTGCCCTGGTGCGCAGCCTGTGTGAATCGGTCGCGTTCGATCGCGGCGGTTCCCGGGTCGAGGCGATCTACCGATGCGAGTAGGCGATTCCACCCATCAGGGAAGCCGGGAGATCCTCACGGGCTATCGCGTGGGATTCGCCGCCCCGGGCTGGGAGGGGGGGCATCCGCCCCCCGGTGCCAGCAGACCCCCGGTGCTCACCGAACGCCTCTATCCGGCGGCCCCCTCGTCCATATGGGCACTCCTGGAGGCCTCGGGATGCCAGCTCCGCCGGCTGGCCGGTGACGAGCCCGAACAATGGAAAGACGCGGATCTGGAGTCCCTCCAGGCCCTGGTGATCGACACCTCCATGATCCCCGACCCCGGAGCGGAGCGGGCCTTTATAGAAGAAACGGTAGCCCGGTCACGGCCCACG
>JBKGXY010000111.1:0-6761 GCA_046546415.1 Ectothiorhodospira sp. | reverse complement strand
CCTGGCGGTCATCCACCAGGTAGAGGGTGCCGCCGCGCTCGGTGATGAGCATGCGTCCATCCGGCAGCCAGTCCACGGCCCAGGGGTGCCGCAGGCCATCCACCACCCGTACCACACGAAACGTGGCCGCCTCGGACTCGACCCGGTCCTTCACGATCCCGCCGTCCGGCGAAGCACCACTGGCCTCACTCAGAGCGGCACCGGCAAAGGCCCCAGATAAGGCCAGGACCGAGAACGAAAACAGTGAGATGCGTATACGCTTCATGATCGGCACCATTGCTTGATCCAGGTCTTCAGCGGGGCATTTCCCCCGATGGGTGGCTCGGCCTGAGGGTGAACTTCACCGGCGCGCCGCCGACAAACTGTAATGGGTCCAGCCCGAGTGCGGCCCGTGCAAACCCAGAAACCCAGACAGGAGTTCCCATGGATTCCAGCCCCATCGCCGCCCTTTCCACCCAGCTCGCACAGCAACAGACCGCCCAGTCGGCACAGATGTCCGTGGCCAAGAAGGCCATGGACAACCAGGCCCAGACGGCAGCAGGCCTGATCAAGGGCATGAACGAGAGCTCCGCCGCCCTGCCCGATCACCTGGGCAACCACGTCAACACCACCGCCTGAGGTCATCCAGGCCCGGAAGAGGGCCCGGCCCCGACGCCCGCACCCGATTTGCGGGCCGGGGCCGGTTCACGCCCCCTCCGCCAGTTCCTGCACCGTATAGCGCCAGAAGGCCAGCCCTCCGAATCCCTGGTCCGGAGGCAGGCCCGCCTTGCGCCGCAGGGCCTCGATGAAGTCCGACGGGTCCGGCAGTTGCGCCCACACCGACGGCAGGAAGGTGGCCCGCTGCGCCCCGCGGGAGAGGATCACCCCGTCCACGCCGGGGCGCAGGATGCGCAGCAATTCCGCCTCATCGTCCACCTCCAGGGGCTGCGCCGGCCCCAGTACGGACAGGGCGATCCGCAGCGTCGCCACCTCCTCCGGTTCCAGGGGCGGGAAACGGGGATCCTGGAAGGCGGCCGCCCAGGCATTATGGGCCACGTCCCGGGCCAGGGGGCGATGGGCCTCCAGGGTGCCGATGCAGCCCCGCAGTTGCTCCGCCTTCTTCAGGGTGACAAAGGTGGCCGCCGGCCGGGTCAGGGGCCCGGGCAACCGTTCCTCCTCCACCCGGACGGGGGCCGAAGGGTGCTCCAGGGCGCGCCGCGCCAGACCGAACAGCATCCGGCGCTCCGGTTCCTGTAGCTCAATGGAATGCATAGGCACCGTAGCCCACCACGGGTTCCCGCGGACCGGCGGTATCCCCGGAACTGCGCTGGTCCAGCACCCGGCCCTCGAGACCGTGGTGGCGAGCGCTGAGCAGCAGCCCCTGCACGGGCACGTGGCCGCAGGCCTGGCCGGGCTGGATGGCCTCGGGGCGCAGGGCGGCGATGGCCTCGGAGGTATGGGTGTCCATCTCCCGGGCGGTGGCGTAGTCCAGGTAATGGCTCAGGTCGGAACTCACCACCACCAGGGTGTCCTCGTCCCCCCATACGATCTCCAGGGCGCGGGACACCTCCTCGCCGCTGGCGCTGCCCACCAGCAGGGGGATCACCGTGAAGTCCTGCAGCAGGCACTGCAGGAAGGGCAGCTGCACCTCCAGGCTGTGCTCGGTCTCATGAGGATCATCGAAGCGGAACACCGTGGGCAGGCGCACCACCCGCTCCACGCCCTCCTGGTCCACCGGCACGGCCCCCAGGGGGGTCTCGAAGGCCTCATTGGTGGGGGCGGCGATGCCGTAGAAACCCACCCGGTGGGCCGGCCCCACCAGCACCACCCGGCGGATGGCGCCGAGTCGTCCCTCGGGGAGGGCGCCGTAGGCGCTGCCCGCCACCGGTCCGGAGTAGATGTAGCCCGCATGGGGGGCGATGAGGGCCTTGGGGGGTACCGGCAGCGCGGCGCGCCCGCGGGATGCCTCCAGATAGCCACGGACCATGGAGACCAGGGCCTCGGGCCGGGCCGGATAGAACTGTCCCGCAACGGCGGGGGGGCGAACGCTTGCCACGGTCATCTCAATCCTCCAGAGGCCTTGTGTCGCCGGGTCGTCAAGGCCTTGCCGGCACGTCACGTGATCGGGAACCTTTCCCTTGGGACCGTATCGGATGCGGATGGATCCCTGAACACGGACCCCGGAAGGCCCGGCCCCGGCGTACCGTACGGGGTGATAGAAAGAAGTGTAATACCCGACCGACTCACTTGGTTTGACGCGGTTCTCAACCCGAACCGGAAGGGGATGCTAGAAGAAGGTCATGCAGATCGATGCCGACACCCCCGGGGTCCCCACCCGCCACTGGCACCGCCTTGCGGACGGGCGACTGCAATGCGATGTCTGCCCGCGGGAGTGCAAGCTCCGGGAGGGGCAGCGGGGGCTGTGTTTCGTCCGCGGCCGCTACGGCGATCAGGTGGTGCTCACCAGCTACGGGCGCGCCTACGGCTTCGCGGTGGACCCCATCGAGAAGAAGCCCCTCTACCACTTCCTGCCCGGCAGCCGGATCCTGTCCTTCGGCACCGCCGGCTGCAACCTCAGTTGCCGGTTCTGCCAGAACTGGGACATGAGCCGCTCCCGGGAGATGGACCGCATGCAGGCCCGGGCCACCCCCGGGGAACTGGCGCAGATGGCCCGGCAACACGGTTGCCGCAGCGTGGCCTACACCTACAACGATCCGGTGATCTTCCTGGAATACGCCACCGAAACCGCCCGCGCCTGCCATGAGGAAGGCATCCGCAGCGTGGCGGTCACCGCCGGCTACATCAATCCCGGGGCGCGGGAGGACTTCTTCGCCCCCATGGACGCCGCCAACGTGGACCTGAAGGCCTTCGACGAGGCCTTTTACTGGAAGCTCTGCGGCGGCCATCTGGAGCCGGTGCTGGAGACCCTGCGCTACCTGCGGCAGCAGACCGGCATCTGGCTGGAGCTGACCACCCTGCTGATCCCGGGTCAGAACGACGATCCGGGGGAACTGGATGCCATGACCCGCTGGGTGGTGGAGACCCTGGGGCCGGACGTGCCCATGCATTTCACCGCCTTTCACCCCGACGGGCGCATGACCGACCTGCCGGCCACGCCGCCGGAGACCCTGCGCCGGGCGCGGCGCATCGCCCGGGACAACGGCGTGCACCACGCCTACACCGGCAACGTGCGCGATCCCGAGGGCAGCACCACCTGGTGCCCTGCCTGCGGCGCCCCCCTGATCCGGCGCGATGGCTACCGCATCCGGGAGATGCGCCTGCAGGCTGGGGGCCGCTGTCCCGAATGCGGGACGGCCTGCGCCGGCGTCTTCTGAAGGCCCCCTGAAGGTTCAGCCGCCCCCGCCCAGGGGGCGGTCGGCGTAGCGGACCCGGTACCAGGCCAGTCCCAGGTATTCGTGCAGGGCGAAGCGGGTGCGCTCCATGGCCCGGGCCTGGGGGATCAGGCCGCGCCAGTCGAAGCCGGGTTCCTCCTGCGGGCGGCTGCAGTAGACAGGCATGGGCCGGATCTCCAGATCCGTGCGCCGGAAACACCAGCGGGCCCGGGGGAGATGCAGGGCGTGGGTCACCAGGATGGCGCGTTCGATGCCCTCGGCGGCCAGGAGCCGCGCCGTGTTGAAGGCGTTCTCGCAGGTGTTGCGGCTCTCCTCCTCCCGCCAGCGCACGGGCACGCCGAATTCCTCCTGCAGCACCCGGGCCATGAGCACCGCCTCGCTGCGGGGCTCGTCCCCTTCCACGCGCCCGCCGCTCACCAGAAGGGGCAGCCCCGTCCGCCGGTGCACCACCGCCCCGTAGCGGGCCCGAACCAGGGAATAGCGGTTCACCGTATCGCCGCCGTACTCCGGGGCATCGCTGCGCCGGCCCCCCGCCAGGACGACGATGGCCCCGGCCCGGGGGGCCTCGGTCACCGCCCCGGCCCGCTGCTGCAGGCCGCCCACCAGGGCGTGGGACACCATGGGGAGGGAGGCCAGATACAGGCTGCCCAGCCCCAGGAGCACCAGCAGGCGCCCCGCACCATGGCGCCACAGGACGAGCCCCAGCAGGGTCAGGATCAGCCCGCTGGCGGGGGGCATCAACAGGAGTTCGAGGGTATGCATCCGGATTGGCGTCCTCTTTCGGGGCCCGTGCCGCCCAGGCCCGCCTTCCCCTAGAATGGCGGGGGGAGGTGTCAAGATGAAAAGCCTGCGACAACGGCTGGCGGAACACGGGTTCGTGGCCAACGAGGAGTATGACCACCCGGTGCGCTGTCTGCTCGGTGCCCGGCACGATCACCTGCGCTGTCTCAACATCGAGGGCACGCAGGCGGGACGCCGCACCGCCTTCGCCCATGCCCTGGGTCATGCCCTGGGCCATGCCCACGTGCTCTATCACGAGTTCACCCCGCCGCCCCCCCGGGAACCCGTGCGCCTGCCCCCCGCCCTGGACACGGACGAGGCCCCCGGGGAACCCCCGGTGGAGCCCCTGGACCGGGTGATGGGCGAGGCCTGCGCCCTCAGCGAGGGGGATGCCACGGTGCTGATCCTGGACGCCCTGCATCGGGCCCCCTTCAGCGAACACCTACGCCTGGCGGCATTCCTGGGGGATGGCCTGTGGCGTTACGGGGCGATCACCCTGAAGGCCCATCGTCGAAACCTGATGGTGTTCCTCCTCTCCGACGACCCCCTCTATCACACCCTGCGGCGGCGCTGCTTCCGGGTGTGGGTGGATCCGGACCCGGCCCGGGCCACGCGCCCCACCCCGGCGGATCTGGACCTGCCCGACTCGGCCGCCCCCCTGCTGGAGGCCCTGGCGGCCGTCTTCGCCGAACTGGAGGTGAGCCCCACCCTGGAGGAGTACCACCACCTGATCCACGACCTGCAGGTGAACGTGGACTCCCTGGAGGATCTGCGCCTGTCCATCTACGGCTGGGTGGAGGGAGTGGACCGGGAGCATCTGATGTCGGCCCGGATGCGCCGTATCCTGGAACAGCACCGTTCGGCCCTGGGGCTGGACGAACCCGGCGATCCGGAGCCGGAGGCCGTGCCATGACGCCCCCCGGGGAAATCCGCTATGATGAACTCCTTTCATGATCCGCCGTCGCGGGATCGACACACCGTGCGCCCTGCGCCTTTCCGGTGGCTGAAGGGTTGCAGCCATCCCCGCTTGGACCGAAGCGCGGGATCTCACCTGGAGGAAACGATGAAGTTCGAGACCATGGCCGTGCACGCGGGCTTCAGCCCGGATCCCACCACCAAGGCCGTGGCGGTGCCCATCTACCAGACCACCTCCTACGCCTTCGACGACACCCAGCACGGGGCCGACCTGTTCGACCTGAAGGTGGAGGGCAACATCTACACCCGCATCATGAACCCCACCAACGACGCCCTGGAGAAACGGGTGGCGGCCCTGGAGGGGGGCGTGGGGGCCCTGGCCCTGGCCTCGGGCATGTCCGCGGTCACCTACGCCATCATGACCCTGGCGGACGCGGGGCATAACATCGTCACCACCAGCACCCTCTACGGTGGCACCTACAACCTCTTCGCCCACACCCTGCCCCGCTACGGCATCCAGGTGCGCTTCGCGCCGCCGGGGGACATCGATGCCATGCGCGCCCTGATGGATGACCAGACCCGCGCCGTCTTCTGCGAGACCATCGGCAACCCGGCGGGCAACGTGGCCGACATCCAGGCCCTGGCGGACCTGGCCCATGAACACGGGGTGCCCCTGATCGCCGACAACACCGTGCCCACCCCCTACCTGTGCCGGCCCTTCGAGTTCGGCGCCGATATCGTGGTGCACGCCCTCACCAAGTACATGGGGGGACACGGCACCACCATGGCCGGGGCCATCGTGGACTCCGGCCGATTCCCCTGGGACGAACACAAGGACAAGTTCCCCCAGCTGTGCGAGCCGGACCCCTCCTACCACGGCGTGGTCTACACCGAGGCCTTCGGGGAGGCCGCCTACATCGGCCGCGCCCGGGTGGTCCCGCTGCGCAACATGGGGGCCGCCCTGTCGCCCTTCAACAGCTTCCTGATCCTGCAGGGCATCGAGACCCTGCCGGTGCGCATGGACCGCCACTGCGACAACGCCCTGGCGGTGGCCCGCTTCCTGCGCGACCACCCGAAGGTGAACTGGGTGCACTTCGCCGGCCTGGAGGATCACCCGGAACATGCCCTGGCCCGGAAGTACATGCAGGGCCGGCCCGCCAGCATCCTCTCCTTCGGCATCCTGGGTGGCCGGGAGGTGGGGGCCCGCTTCATCGATGCCCTGCAACTGGCGGTCCGCCTGGTGAACATCGGCGATGCCAAGACCCTGGCCTGCCATCCGGCCACCACCACCCACCGCCAGCTCTCCCCCGAGGAACTGGCCCGGGCCGGGGTGGGCGAGGACATGGTGCGCCTGTCCATCGGCATCGAACACGTGGACGACATCCTCCAGGACCTGGACCAGGCCCTGCGCGCGGCGGGCTGAAGGCCCGCGAGCTCCCCATCCACCCCTTTGCGGACCCGAACATGCCCGCTGCCATCCGACTGGAACTGCTCAAGCCCCTCGCCCCCATCCGGGAGCTCTCGGAGGCCGGTCTGGAGCAACTGCGCGAGCAGGTCCAGGCCACGGGGCTGCGGGCCGGGAGCAAGTTCAGCGCCGCCGATGACCGGGAGCACCTGCTCTACCTGATGGCCGGGACGGTGAACCTGGTCTGCCGCGGGACACCCACCTCCGTGGACAGCCGCTCCACCCGGGCGCATCTGCCCCTGTTCAGTGAGCGGGGCCAGGGGGAGTTC
>JBKGXY010000110.1:0-6761 GCA_046546415.1 Ectothiorhodospira sp. | reverse complement strand
ATTGCTGGAGACCCCGTCCGGTTGACCCGGGGGCCGGCCGGCGCGGGGCGTCAGCGGCACCAACCTCCCGCAACCCGTCACCCATGCTGCGCGGCGATCACACCGGCCTTAGCCATGGAGAGGGGGTCAATTGAGAAAGAAGATCACCGTGGTCACCGCCCCCACCAGGACGATGCCATGGTGCAGGACCCGCGGCGGCAGCCACCGGCCCAGGCGGGCCCCGGCCACGCCCCCCAGGATGGCCGCCACCGCCATGGGCAGGAAAGGCCCCCAGGAGATGGCCCCGCCGGCGGCATAGACCGCCACGGCGATCATCGTCAGCACCGCCGAGAGCAGGTTCTTGAGCCCGTTGGCGGCGTTGAGATCCTCCACCCCCAACAACCGGAAGGCGGCCAGCATGATGATCCCCATGCCGCCGTTGAAATATCCCCCATAACCGCACACCCCCAGCACCCCGAGGCGCCCCCACCATCCCGGCCGGCCGCGATACCGCGCCAGGAGTCGGTTCAACCGCGGCCCGAAGGCGAACAGCGCCGTGGCCACCAGCAACAGCCAGGGGACGATCACCCGGAAGGCGGCATCGGAGGTGGCCAGCAACAACAGCGCACCCAGGGCACCCCCCAGCCCCCCCAGCAGCACCACGCCCGCCACCGTAAGTCCCGCCGGGGCCCGGATCAGATCCCGGTAGGCCCAGGCGCTGGCCAGATACCCCGGCAACAGGGCCGCCGTGCCCGTGGCGTTGGCCGCCACCGGCGGCACCCCGGTGAACACCAGGGCCGGCAGGGTGAGGAAGCTCCCCCCTCCGGCCAGGGCATTGAGCCCGCCGGCCAGGAAGGCGGAGAGGGAGACGAGGGCCAGGCTAATCGGTTCCGGTGACACGGGAGGGCTCCGGGCGGGATGGATCAGGGCCCAAGGCCGCATGGGGCCGCAGCCAGGCAAGGATCGCGTCCACGTGGTTCGCGAATCCGGGGGGATCATTGTGTCCCACACCGGGCAGACACATCAGACGCGTCCCCGGCCGGGCGCGGGCCAGCACGCGGGCATGCCAGGGGGGGACCACCGTATCCCCCAGGCCATGGACCAGCAGCACCGGGGCCTGGATGCGGCGGATGGTGGTGCGCGGGGCGATGGTATCGAAGCGATGTCCGATAAATCCTTCCACCGCCCGTTTGATGAGCCAGCCCGCGGGCCGCAGGGGGATGCCCCGTCCACGCAGCCATTGATCCATCACCGGCTCCGGGTGGGAAAAGGCGGCCAGGCTGATCACCGCACGGATGCCCGGGGTGCGGGAGGCGGCCAAGAGGGCCGCCCCCGCCCCCACGGAGTGTCCCAGGAGGATGAAGTCCCGCCAACCCTCACGCCGCAGGTCCTTCAGCACCGCCTCCGCGTCCTCGGCAAACCGCGGCAGCGAGGCAAATCCATCGTCCTCGCTCAGGCCGTGGCAACGGGCATCGAAGACCACGGCGTTCCAGCCCTCCGCCAGGATCCGGGGCACCATGAACAGCAGATGGGAGGCGTTGGCCCCCCAGCCATGGAGCATCACCACGACGGGCGCGCCAGGATGGGACAGGTAGCGCAGGACATGGAGTCGTCGTCCTCGACGGGTGCGCACCCAGACCGGCTCACCGGCATCGCACCCCAAACGTCCGGGATCATCCACCCAGGAACGATCGGGGATCCGGAAGGCCCTGAGGAGCCAGGCCCGCAATCCGGCCGCCAGGGCGACGCACGTCCCTACCACCAACAAGGCCGTCCCGACCCACATCATCGCCGATTCATCCTATACTCCTCACTACACTTACGGATGGGATTGCCCCTCGAAGACAGCCTGTCATGGTCCCATCGGATCCGGCCATGGGCAATCCACCGGAGGGTCCACCGCCCTGCATGACGGATCCGTCACGTTCTGCGAGTGCCGAACCCGGCATCCATACAGAGAAGAGGGTGCACGCCGGGCCGGGGCAATGGTAATCTAGCCTCATCTGCCCAGGCGTCCCCCTCACTCCGGTGGTGAGGTACGGGCCCCGATGTATGCCCCCTTCCCCCGATGCAGGGGCCCCAAGCCGGGCCAGCCGCCGAAGCGAGGCGGATCACATCCATCAAGTACCCGTGGAGGATGCCGTCGACGAGCCTGATCGTCGCCCCGCCCCTCCCCCGAGCGGCCTTCAGGTCGGTGGGATCTTGCCACGTCACGGGTACAGGTTGCGGCTCCGGTCCCTGTCGGTGTCCGCACAGGAAACCAACGCCCGTTTTCCGGAATGAACAGATGTCCCTGACCCGACGCCGTTTCAATCAAACCCTCATCGCCGGCCTCGGCCTGATCGCCGCACCCGGCGCCTTCGCCGCCCTCGTGGAGGGCCAGGACTGGCGCCGGGTGCGGCGCCCCCTGACTGCGGACCCGGAAGACCCCATCCAGGTACTGGAGTTCTTCTCCTATGGCTGCCCCCACTGTGGCCAGCTCAACCGGGTGCTGCCCCCCTGGCTGGACCAACTGCCTGAGGACGTAACCTTCCGGCGGGTTCCCATCACCTTCGGTCGCCCCGAATGGGGGCACCTGGCCCGGCTCTACTACGCCCTCGATGCCACCGGCCACCTGGAGGCGCTGGACGAGGCGGTATTCAAGGCAATCCACGAGCAGGGTCGTGCGCTGTCCAGTGCACAGGCCGTGAAGGACTGGGTTGCGGAACAGGAGGTGGATACCGGGGACTTCGAGGCCGTCTTCGAGGCCGCTTCCACCCGGGCGCGCGTGGCCCGGGGCGACCGTCTGCAGTCCCGTCTGGGGGTCAACAGCGTCCCCACCCTGGTGGTGGACGGGCGGTATCAGGTCCTCGGAAAACGCGCGACCCGCTACCAGGATCTGCTGGAGATCACCGACGAACTCATCCGCCGGGCGCGCTCCCGGCGGGCGGACGCAACGTGATCTCCGTCCATGCCCTCATGCGCGGGGCGCCCCCTGACCCCGACCTGCACAACCACATGACACGATGGCCATGACAGACGACTCCCAATCCCCCTCCCCGCGCCAGCGGCTTCAGGCCCTGCTGGCCATTCCAGAAAATGAACGCACCGAGGCACAGTGGGACGAGATCATCGAACTGGAGATCTCCCTGGCCCCGGTGAATCAGAAGGACGCTCCGGTACCCGACCCGCGCAAGGGACCGGCGGAGGCCTCCCGGGGCGGGGCCCGGCAACCCCGTTCGTCCGGCAACGGCCGCCGCAAGGCGGTGGGAAAGAAGTTCCCCCCCGGGAACAACAAGGGGGCGGCGGCCAAGGGCTCGAACCGGCGCAGCGTCAGCGAGCCTTGATGGCGTGCAGGGGGGCCAGGATCACCTCGGCCCCGAACAGGAGCCGCCCATCCCCCATGAGCCCCAGGCAACGGTGCCGAAGCTGCTCGATCCCCGCCCCCCTGAGGCCGCCTTCCGGCGCCAGGCTCCGGGCCTGGTCCACCAGGATATGCAGGCAATCGTTGCTGCGCAGGCCCCGAGCCACCTGCTGGTCCACACTCACGTGATGGGCCGTGTACACCAGGGGATCGGCGTAGAAATCGAACCCCGCCGCGTCCGCCCGCTCCAGCAGGGCGCAGGAGATCATGGACACCGGGACCATATCCGGGAAGTTGACACGGTGTTCAATCTCGTCGAAATACCAGGACTGATCCGCCAGGGCCGCGGAGATCAGGTTCTTGGCATTGCCGTTCATCATGTACTTGCGCTTGTGGAACCACTCCCCGGACCCCAGCAGGGCGCGGTCGGCCGCGCCGGTGACCCCGGTGGTCTCCAGGCCGGTCTGGGCCAGACCCGCCTGCAACACCGGGCATGAGGGTCCCGCGCCGTCTCGGATGCTGCCCATGAGCACCATCCCCTCCGCCTTGCGCATGATCACCCGATTGCTCAGAACCGGGCGCCCGGCATCATCCCGCCCGGTCCGGGCGGGCCGGACCTGGACCTGGAAGGGCTCCCCCGGTCGCAGGACATTGGCAAAGGTGAACTGGTAGTTGCGAAATGCCGCTGGCGCCCCGTCCATCCCCGTATCGGAGCGCTCCAGGGTGACCAGGTATTCGGCGAGGCATTCCAACTGAAACCCCAGGACGATGGGGCCGCCGAAGGGATTGCCGCGGATCCTCCGCCAGCGGATGGGGTCGTGGAAGGGGTTGAAGTCGTCGGTGGCATTACGGGCCACATCCAGGTGGACCTGTTCAAAGACCCACCAGTCTTCCCCGGGGGACAAGGGCACCATGACCGCGTTCATCCGATCTCTCCCTCGGGTGGCTGGCGGGACGCTGCCCACCCGGTGTTCAGCAACGGGCGCGGCTGATACGCAACACCTCGTGGACCCGCCGCAATCGGCGCATCATGTCCGCCAGGTGCTTGCGGTCCCGCACGCTCAGGGTGAACGTGATGGTGCTGACCTGGCCATCGCGCTCGTCGAACGAGACGTTCTCGATATTGGACCCCATGTCGGAGATCACCGCCGCCAGGCTGGCCAGCACGCCCCGCTTGTTGGCCGTCTGCACCCGGATGGCCGCGGCGTAGTCCTGTCCTGTCTGCCTCGACCAGGTCACCGGCACCCACTTGTCGGGCTTATCCCTGAATTCCGCCACGTTACGGCACTTCTCACGGTGGATCACCAGACCGCGCCCGGCGCTCATGACCCCGACGATGGGATCCCCGGGGATGGGATGACAGCACTTGGCGAAGGCCAGCACCATGCCCTCGGTGCCCTTCACGGCCAGGGGCCGCCCCAGGCTGGCCGGTGGCTGATGGTCCCGCTGGGCGGCCTGGTCCTCCCCCGCCTCACGGCAGAGCCGGCGCGCCACCAGGGCCGCCATGCGGTTGCCCAGACCGACATCCCCCAGCAGGGTATCCCGATCCGGCAACTCAAGATCGGCCAGGAGGGCGGTCATCCGGTGCGCGTCCACCTCCTCGAGGCAGGTGCCGTAGGCCGCAAGGGCCTTATCCAGCAGGCGGCCCCCCAGATCCACGGCCTCGCTCTGCTGCAGGTTCTTGAGATAGTGACGGATGGCGGTGCGGGCCTTGCCGGTGACCACGAAGTCCAGCCAGGCGGGGTTGGGACGCGCCCCGGGGGCGGTGACGATCTCCACGGTACGCCCGCTCTCCAGCTTGGAGGACAACGGGGCCAGCCGCCGGTCGATCTTGCCGGCCACGCAGGTGTTGCCCACGTCCGAATGCACCGCATAGGCGAAATCGACCACCGTCGCGCCCCGGGGAAGCTCCATGATCTCGCCCCGGGGCGTGAAGATGTAGACCTCCTCGGGGAAGAGATCCACCTTCACGTTCTCCAGGAACTCCATGGAATTACCCGCCGCCTGCTGGATCTCCAGCACCCCCTTGAGCCACTCCCGGGCCCGGGCCTGGGCGGTGGCGGTATGACGGTCCCCGGCCTTGTAGAGCCAGTGGGCGGCGATCCCGCTCTCGGCCACCCGATCCATCTCCTGGGTGCGGATCTGTACCTCGATGGGGATGCCGTGGGGACCGAAGAGCACGGTGTGCAGGCTCTGGTAGCCATTGGCCTTGGGGATGGCGATATAGTCCTTGAAGCGCCCGGGCACCGGTTTATAGAGGTTGTGCACCACCCCCAGGGCCCGGTAACAGGCGTCCACGTCCTCCACCACGATGCGGATGGCGTAGACATCGTACACCTCTTCGAAGGAGAGGCGCTTCTGCCGCATCTTGCGGTAGATGCTGTAGAGGTTCTTCTCCCGACCCACGATACGGGAGACGATGCCCGCCTCCTCCATGCGGGAACAGATGGACGTCTCGATCTTCTGCATCACCTCCTTGCGATGTCCGCGGGAACGCTTCACGGCCGCCTGGAGGATCTTGTAGCGCTGGGGATGATAGGCGGCAAACCCCAGCACCTCCAGCTCGCGCCGCATGGCGTTCATGCCCAGGCGCTGGGCGATGGGGGCGTAGATCTCCAGGGTCTCCCTGGCGATGCGGCGGCCCTTATCGGGCCGCAAAACCCCCAGGGTGCGCATGTTGTGCAGACGGTCCGCCAGCTTCACCAGGATCACCCGCAGGTCGCGGGTGATGGCCAGCATCATCTTGCGGAAGTTCTCCGCCTGGGCCTCGGCCCGGGAGCGAAACTTGAGGTGGGTCAACTTGGAGACCCCATCCACCAGCTCGGCCACGTCCTCGCCGAATTCCGCGGCGATCCGCTCCTTGCTGATGTGGGTATCCTCCATCACATCATGGAGGATGGCGGCGATGATGCTCTTGTGGTCCATGCGCATCTCGGCCATGGTCTTGGCCACGGCCAGCGGATGGACGATATAGGGATCGCCGCTGAGGCGCATCTGTCCTTCGTGGGCCTCGGCACCGAAGAGATAGGCCCGATAGACTTCCCGAACCTGCCCGGGCTCCAGATAGGTCTCAAGGTAGGCGCACAGGTCGGTGGCAATGAACCGGGTGTTGTCCAGTGCCGTGGAGGTGGTGCCAGGGACCGTGCTGGGGAGTGCGCTCTCAACCATAGGGGCATGCATGAGTCCAGTCCGGCCCCGGGACCCTGTCAGGCATCCCGCCGTTAGGCGCAGGTCCGGGGCACCTCCCGTGCCTGATCCGGAGGGGCTCCTACTGGATCTCGGTTCGCACCTCCTCTTCATCCACCCGGGAGGCCTCGGCGTGCTCCCTGGCAGCCACCTCGTCCAGCACCTCGCGTCCTACACGACCCTCTGCGATCTCCCGCAGGGCCACCACGGTGGGCTTGTCGTTCTCCCAGTCCAGGTGGGGCTGAGACCCGCC
>JBKGXY010000109.1:0-6777 GCA_046546415.1 Ectothiorhodospira sp. | reverse complement strand
GGTGACGGGATGCTCGAAGCGCCGCTGGCTTTCGTCGGGAAGGGTGATGACGGGCATGGGCAATGTTCTCCTGCGCCGGCCTGTACGCGGGGTCGTGCGCGTGTGCGTGGATGTCGGTTTGGATACCGGAAAGCCGGCGTGTCCGCCATGCGCACCCGGTGTACCTGAGAGGTGGGATCAGGTTAAAGGATCGAGCGATCCTCCACAAGAAGGCACTCCGGGCACGCGCCCCTTCAGCCCTGTTTCCCCAGGGCCCGGCGGGCGATGGCACGGCAGGTCTCGCCATCCCCGTCCCCGTCGGCGATGGCCTGCAGGGCCTCCACCAGCCGCACCACGCGCTCGCCGTAGGGGATGCCGTCGATGCGCACCGAGCGGGGCAGATGCCGGGTGGCGGGACACAGGACCACCGCCTCCGGGGCCTGCGGCGGGCCGGGCACGGGGGCCGCCACACTCCCCTCCCGGGGCCGGTCTTCCCGGGGAGGATCCGCCGGGGCGGGCGCGGCGGCGGTGTCATAGCCCTCGGCCCGCAGCCGGGCCATGATCTCCTCCCGCTCCCGGTCGGTGAAACGGGACCAGGCGGCGATCTCCATGATGGTGCGGCCACAGCCGATGCAGCGCCCGCGCTCGGCCCGGCAGACGTGGATGCAGGGGGTCTTCATGGCTCGCAACTATACCCATCCCCGGTGGCGCCGCACCAGCGCACCCGGCGCAGACCGGGATGGGACGTCAGGAGCCGGTCCACCCGCGCCCGCACCTCATCCCCCACCCCGCCGGGCTCGGCCTCGTCCAGGCGGCGTTCCAGTTGCCGCGCCCGCTGCAGTTCCTCCTCGTCCATGAGATCCCAATCCACCGCCTCCAGCAGGGCGCGCCCCGTCGAAGGCAGGAGGTCCGGCAGTTCCCGCCCGGAGAGCACCCCCCATACCCCGAGCCAGCAACGGGCCAGGGCCAGGGGGTGATACCCTCCGCCCCCCAGCACCAGCAGGCGCGGCGCATCCACCATGACCCGCGCCACCACCGCCAGGAAGGCCCGGTTGGAGACGCGGAACCTCCCCAGGGGGTCCGGGGCGAGGATGTCCGTGCCCGCCTGCAACACCACCGCATCCGGACGGGCCCGCTCCAGGACCACGGGCCAGAGCCGACCGAAGGCATGGCGGTATTCGGCATCGTTCACCCCCTGGGGCAGGGGAAGGTTCACCGTATGCCCCAACGGTCCCGTATCCCCGATGCCTCCGCCCCGGAAGGGATAGGCATAGCCGGTGTCCATGTGCAGCGAGCAGGTCCAGGTGCCCCGGTCCCGGCACAGGGCTGCCTCCACACCATCCCCGTGATGGGCGTCGATATCCAGGTACAACACCCGCAGCCCGGCCCGGTGCAGGGTGAGGATGGCCAGTACCGGATCGTTGAGGAAACAAAACCCCCGGGCCGCCCCCGGGGCGGCATGGTGCATGCCCCCCGCGGGGTTGAAGGCCACCCGCCCCTCCAGCACGGCCCGGGCCCCCAGGATGCTGCCCCGGGCGGCGGCGGAGGCCTTGTGGAAGAACCCCGGGAAGACCGGGTTCTCCAGGGTGCCGATGCGATGGCGTTCCCGCTCCCCCGCGCTCGCCCGTCCCGCGGCCTGCACCCGCTCCAGGGCCGCCAGGTAGTCCCGGTCATGAAAGACCGCCAGTTCCTCCCGGCTGGCCGCAGCGGGCACGCGGTATTCATCCGGCCCCAGGGCACCGAGGGCCCGGATCAGGTCCACCGTCAGGGAGACCCGGGGGATGGCCAGGGGATGGTTGCGGCCATAGCGGTCCTGGCCTGCGGGGGCGGCATCCAGGAGCACGGCCCGGGGCGGCTTGGCGGTCATGGCTCTTCCCTGTAGGGTGCGCAAGCACTGTGGAAGTCGTCGCACCAGACTAGGCCGATCCCCATCCCCGAGCCAATCCCCCGATCCCCCGGCCCCAATATGCCGCCCACCGCATCCCTCCTGCGCAGGTCCCTGCTGGCCGTGAGCCTGATGGCCATCGCCGGTACCCTGTGGGTGGTGCTGGGGGACCGGGCCCTGGACTGGATCGGCCGCCACCAGGCGACCGTGCTGCAGCTGGCCCGGGAGGAGACGGCCCTGGCCGGACTGGGCTACGTGGCGGCGGTCACCCTGGGCAAGATCACCCCCTTCCCGGGGGGCTTCCTGCTCATGCTCACGGGGGGATACCTCTTCGGCGCCCCCCTGGGGGCGGTGCTCTGCGCCCTGGGATCGGGGCTCAGCGCCGTGCTGGTGGCGGCCCTGGGCCGGCGCCTGTTCCCGTACTGGATCCATCGCCGCTGGGGGCACCGCCTGGTCGGGTTCGAAAAGGGCCTGGCGCAGAACGGTTTTCCTCTGCTTCTGGCCCTGCGGCTCTTTCCGGTGGTGCCGGCCTGGCTCGCCAACCTCCTGCCGGTGGCCTTCCCCGTCCCCCTGGGGCAGGTCCTGGCGGCCACCACGCTGGGCCTGCTGCCCATCTCCTTCCTGGTGGGGCGCCTGGGGGCCGGTCTGGCGGACCTGACCCAGGCCCGGCATCTGGAACCCGCCGACGTGCTGACCCCCGACCTGCTGCTGCCCCTGGCCGGTCTGGCGGTGATGGCCCTGATTCCGGTCTTTTTGAGGCAACGGCGACACCGGCGGGACTGATCGCAGCGGCCCGGGCGGGATGCTA
The DNA here is from genome assembly GCA_046546415.1 of Ectothiorhodospira sp. GTDB lineage: Bacteria > Pseudomonadota > Gammaproteobacteria > Ectothiorhodospirales > Ectothiorhodospiraceae > Ectothiorhodospira. Next base: position 4,105 of record JBKGXY010000109.1, on the reverse strand, counting down.
TCCTGACATGAATACTCAGGATTGATCCCGGAGTCCCCATGTCCACCCTCCCCCCTGGTGCATCCCGCTCCTTCCCGGCCCTGGCGCATGACTACGCCGACCTGCCGGAGGCTTTCCACGCCCGGGTGGCCCCGACCCCGGTGCGGGCCCCACGGCTGCTGGTGCTGAACACCGCCCTGTGCCGGACACTGGACATCGAGCCGGACGCCCTGCCCCCGCAGGCATGGGCCGGGCTCCTCTCGGGCAACGAATTGCCCCGGGGAGCGCGGCCCGTGGCCATGGCCTATGCGGGACACCAGTTCGGGCAGTTCGTACCCCAGCTGGGGGATGGCCGGGCCATCCTGCTGGGGGAGTTGCGGGGGGCGGACGGCACCCTCCGGGACCTGCACCTGAAGGGGGCCGGACGGACCCCCTTCTCACGCTCCGGGGACGGCCGGGCGGCCCTGGGGCCGGTGCTGCGGGAGTACCTGGTCAGCGAGGCCATGCACGCCCTGGGCATCCCCACCACCCGCGCCCTGGCAGCGGTGGCCACGGGGGAGACCGTGCTGCGTGAGGCGCCCCGGCCCGGGGCCATCCTGGCCCGGGTGGCCGCCAGTCACCTCCGGGTGGGCACCTTCGAGTATTTCGCCGCCCGGGGGGATGTCCCCTCCCTGAAACGCCTGGCGGACTTCACCCGGGCACGCCACCCCACGCAGCATGGGGACCAGGATCCATACCTGGCGCTGCTGGCGTCGGTACTGGAGGGCCAGGCCCGCCTGGTGGCCCAGTGGATGGGCATCGGCTTCGTGCACGGGGTGATGAACACCGACAACACCGCCCTCTCCGGGGAGACCCTGGACTACGGCCCCTGCGCCTTCATGGATGTCTACCACCCCGGGGCCGTCTTCAGCGCCATCGACCACCACGGCCGCTATGCCTATGGCAACCAGCCGCGCATCGCCGACTGGAACCTGGCCCGCCTGGCGGAATGCCTCCTGCCCCTGGTGGATACGGACCCCCGGCGGGCGGTGGACCGGGTCATGCCCATCCTGGAGCGCTTCCCGGAACGGATCGGGGCGCACTGGCTGGAGGGGATGCGGCGCAAGCTGGGCCTGGAGACCGCCGGGACGGAGGACACCGGACTGATCCAGGACCTGCTGACCCTCATGGAACGGGAGGAGGCGGACTTCACCCGCACCTTCCATCACCTGGTCGGGCTGGCCGGCGACCCCGAGGCCCGGACCCCGCCCCCGGGGCTGCGCCGGCCGGAGGCCTTCAACGAATGGCTGACACGCTGGCGGGAACGACTGGGACACGAGCCCGCGTCACCGGCGGACCGGTCCCGGGCCATGGCCCGGGTGAATCCGGTGCGCATCCCCCGCAACCACCGGGTGGAACAGGCCCTGGAGGCCGCCCATTCGGGGGAGATGACCCCGTTCCTGGCGCTGCTGGAGGCGGTCACCCACCCCTTCGAGGCCCGTCCGGAATGGGCGGCCTTCGACACCCCGCCCGGCCCCGGGGAACGGGTTACCCGCACCTTCTGCGGCACCTGAGGTTCAAGGGGCCTCACCATCCGGCAGAGCGGCCACCGCCACGACCACCTGCCCCGTCCCGTCGCGGTACACATGCCGCTCCAGCAGCAGATTGCCGATGGATCCGCCGGCGGCCAGCAGCGCCGCCGCGGCGGCCACCGAACCGGTCCCCAGGCGCCGGCGCAGGGCCCCGGAGGGATGGGGCACCGGGACCCGGTCCAGTTCCCGCGCCGAATACACCCAGAGGGGCCAGCCCCGGGTCCGGCAGAGCGTCCCAAGGGCCGCCTCCTCCCCTCGGCGGTCGATGGTGGCCAGACCCCGCACCGTCTCCGGCCCCAGCCCCACCCGGAGCAGCCCCTCCCCCAGGGCCTGCTCCAGGGTGGCCACGGGGATGCCGGGACGGCAGCCCAGCCCCACGATCACCGCGCCCAAGGGACTACCTGTGTACCGGTTTTTTTCATTCCGCCTCCGAAACGTGTATCATTCCCGTAATCACGTCGCACAAAATGCTGCCCAACCGGCCCCGAAGGGGGAGCGGATCCCGGGCACCGACCATACCCTGCCCGGCAGCAACGAGGGCCGATTTTCCGGCGCACTTCGATCCTACGCGCTTTCAGAAGCTGCGTACCGCGTGGACGTGATGGCTCAATCCATTCCGGAGGACACCCATGACCCTGAAACGCGATTTGCCCCGCACCCTCGCCGTATCCTGCCTCGCCCTGGGCGTGACCGCCATCGCCCCAGCCGCCGTGGCCCAGGACAAGGGCACCATCGAGATGCCCTACGTGGAATGGGCCGACGCCGTCGCCAGCACCAATGTCATGCGCGTCGTACTGGAAGAAGCGGGCTATGAGGTGAAGACCACCTCCGTGAGCGCCGCCGCCATGTGGCAGTCCGTCGCCAGTGGCGACCAGGATGCCTTGGTGGCCGCCTGGCTGCCCAGCACCCACGAGGACTATCTGTCGGAGGTGAAGGACCAGGTGGTAGACCTGGGCCCGAATCTGGAAGGGACCCGCATCGGTCTGATGGTGCCGGATTACGTGGAGATCGATTCCATCCGTGAACTCAACGACAACGCTGACAAGTTCAATGGTGAGATCATTGGCATCGATCCCGGTGCCGGCATCATGAGCACCACGGAAGATGCCATCGACACCTATGACCTGGAGCTGAAACTGGTGGAAGGTTCCGACGCCACCATGACCGGCGCCCTGGGCGACGCCATCCGCAAGGAGGAATGGGTCGTGGTCACCGGCTGGACCCCCCACTGGAAGGAAGGCCGCTGGGATCTGAAATACCTGGAGGATCCCGAGAATGTCTACGGCGGCGAGGAAGAAATCCACACCGTCGTGCGCAAGGGCCTGAAGGAGGACATGCCCGAGGCCTACGAAATCCTGGACAACTTCCAGTGGAGCACCGAACAGGTGGCCGAGCTCATGGTCATGAACGAGGAAGGCGGAGATCCCTACGAGAACGCCAAGCGCTGGGTCGAGGAGAACCGCGACGTGGTCGAGGACTGGATGCCGTAAGGGCCTGATGGGGGGGCGTCCCCCTGCCCTAAGACCCGACCGCTCCGGCACCGGAGCCGGTCCAGGACCGCCCCCGACTCCGGGGGCGGTCTTCTTTTCCCTCCCCCAAAAAATCCTAGAATCCCCAGCGGGACGGGCGCTCCACCGGTCGGCGCTCACCCAGGGCCTTGAGCCCCTTCACCGCACGCACCAGCAGCCACACCACCCAAAACAACAGGATGAGATAGCCGATGAATACCAGGGTCAGCAGGACCCCGGGGATGAGGAAGGCCAGCCCCTTCCAGAAGGTGTCGATCTGGAAGCGGTAATGGCTCTGCATCCAGGCCGGCGCACCGTCCTTGTAGACATAGGCGATGACCACCCCCACCACCCCGGTCAGCCAGAAGAACGGCCCCAGGACGTAGAGCACGTAGACCACCTTGGGCATCAACAGGTCATCGGCATGGCCCGAGTCCGGGCCGGAGGGACGCGTCAACACTTCGGGCATGGATCGAACACTCCTTGGGGGAGAGGGGATGGCCTGATGACGATTCACCAAAATGCCACGGCCCCGTGATCGGGGTTTCATGGCGGGGCCTCATCATCAAGGATCCCGATTTCACCACAGGACGATCCGCCATGACAGCCCTCCACTGTCGCAGCATCTTCCTCTCCGACGTCCACCTGGGCACCCGCCAGTCCCGCGCGGATTACCTGCTGGACTTCCTCGAATCCACCCACTGCGACTTCCTCTACCTGGTGGGGGACATCTTCGATCTGTGGAGCATGCGCCGCAGCGTCCACTGGGACACCGACCACAGCGCCGTGATCCAGAGCATCCTGGACAAGAGCCAGGCCGGCACCCGGGTGATCTTCATCCCCGGCAATCACGACGAGGCCCTGCGGGCCTTCGCGGGCACGGAGTTCCAGGGGGTGCGCATCCAGCGCGAGGCCGAGCATGATACCGCCGATGGAAGGCGCTTTCTGGTGAGTCATGGCGATGAATTCGATGCCTGCGTCAAGCACAACCGTCTGTTGAAGTGGCTGGGGGACGGGGCCTACCAGGTCCTGCTGCGCCTGAACCAC
>JBKGXY010000108.1:0-6790 GCA_046546415.1 Ectothiorhodospira sp. | reverse complement strand
GTTTTCACCCGGTCATGGTCACCCTGCAGCGCGCAGATCGTGGCCAGCACCAGCGAGGACCGGCTGCAGACCTACGCCCAGGAGGCGGATCTGCCGGGGGATGTGGCCTGGTACCACACCCGCCGTGACGGGAGGGATTTCTATGCCCTGATCTTCGGCAGCTACCCCAACGCCGAGGCGGCGCGCAGCGCCATCCCGGCCCTGCCGGCCCGGATCCGCCAGAACCAGCCCTTCATCCGCAGCTTCGGCTCCGTTCAGGACGCCATGGCCGACTGATCCCCAACCCGGCCGGGGCGCCCGGACGCCCCGGCCGCCACCGGGCCACCGCGGAACCGGACCCGGCGGTGGCCCTCCCCCGCGGGTCCGCATCCGCCCACGGTCTGTCCGACGGTCTTCGCCCGCCCCATGTCCCGCATCCCGCGCGCCTTCCTCGACGAACTCCTCGCCCGCACCGATCTCGTGGAGCTGGTGGGATCGCGCGTGCCCCTGAAGAAACAGGGCCGGGAACTGGCCGCCTGCTGCCCCTTCCATGCCGAGAAGACCCCCTCCTTCCATGTCAGTCCGCAGAAACAGTTCTATCACTGCTTCGGCTGTGGGGCCCACGGCACGGCCATCGACTTCCTCATGGACCACGACAACCTGGGGTTCGTGGAGGCGGTGGAGGAACTGGCACGCCAGGCGGGCATGGAGGTCCCCCGGGAGGGCGGTGACCGGCGCGAAACGGACACCCACGCCCCGCTGATCGCCGCCAACGAGGCGGCGGCGGCCCATTTCGAGAACCACCTGCGCCACCATGCCCAGGCCGTGGACTATCTCAAATCCCGGGGCGTGAGCGGGGAAGTGGCCCGGGACTACCGCCTGGGCTACGCCGTGGACGCGCGGGACGACCTGGTCCGGGCCCTGACGGAGGCACACGGCGAGAAGACCCTGGCGGCGGCCGGGCTGAGCAACCGCCGGGAAGGGGGGCGCCCCTTCGACCGGTTCCGGGGTCGCCTCATGTTCCCCATCCGCGACGGCCGGGGCCGCGTGGTGGGGTTCGGGGGGCGCCTGCTGGGGGACGGGACCCCCAAGTACCTGAACACCCCGGAGACCCCCGTATTCCACAAGGGCAGCCTGCTCTATGGCCTCTTCGAGGCCCGCCGGGCCACCACACGCCTGGAGGCCCTGCTGGTGGTGGAGGGCTACATGGACGTCATCGCCCTGGCCCAGTTCGGCCTGCGCAACGCCGTGGCCACCCTGGGCACCGCCACCACCCGGGACCACCTGGAGCGCCTGTTCCGCGTGGTCCCCCGGGTGGTGTTCTGCTTCGACGGCGACCGTGCCGGCGGCGAGGCCGCCTGGCGGGCCGTGGAGCAGGCCCTGCCCGTACTGCGGGACGGTCGGGAGGTGCGCTTCCTCTTCCTGCCCCAGGGGGATGACCCGGACAGCCTGGTGCGCCGCGAGGGCCCGGAAGGCTTCCAGGACCGGGTAAGGGGCGCGAAACCCCTGTCCGACACCCTACTGGAGGGCCTGGCCGCGCGCCACGACACCACCAGCCGCGAGGGTCGGGCGGCCCTGGGACACGCGGCAGCGCCCCTGCTGCGCGGCATGCCCCCGGGCCTGCTGCGCAGCCAGTTGGCCACGGACGTGGCCCAGGCCGCCGGTGTCTCCCCGGAACGCTTCGAGCGACAGCTGGAGACGGAAGGACAACCGTCATCGCCCTCCCCCGCGCCGCCGCCCCGATGGCGCCCCCGGGGGCGGGCCGCCCTGCAGCGACTCAGCCTCACCCCTGTGCGCCTGGCCCTGTCGCTGCTCCTGGACCGGCCGGATCTGGCGGCCCGTGTCCCGGAGACCACCTGGCTCAAGGCATTGCAGACCCCCGGGGCGGGCCTGTTGGCGCAGGTGCTTGAAACCCTGCACGCTCATCCCCATCTAACCCCTGCAGCACTGGTGGAACGCTGGCGGGACAGCGAAGCGGGGCCGCATCTACTAAAATTGGCCGAATGGCAGCCTCCACCCGCCGACGAGGCCACCCCGGAACAACTCCTGGAGGACGCCCTGGGCCGGCTGCGCCACCAGCACGCCCTGCAACGCACGGATGGCCTGCTCAAGGCGGCGGCCGAACGGACGCTCACGGAAGAGGAGAAGCGGGAACTTCAGCAGTTGCTCTCCCGCACACCCCGCTGAAGCCCCAGCGAACCGGGCAAATAGACATGGATTTACGTGGTTGTCAACCCGATTTGCTGTTATACTCGATCGTTTATCCTCGTCTTTCACCCCTGCGGTGAGCATAAGTCCAGTTTGAGCAGGTTTCCATGAATCACGAAGAACAGCAGACCCGTCTGAAAGAGTTGATCGCCAAGGGCAAGGAACAGGGCTTCCTGACCTATGCCGAGGTGAATGACCACCTGCCGGACACCATCGTCGATCCGGAGCAGATCGAGGACATCATCGCCATGATCAACGACATGGGGATCACGGTCCACGAGCAGGCCCCGGATTCCGACAGCCTGATCCTGTCGGACAACTCCGTCTCCGCGGACGAGGACGCCGCGGAGGAGGCCGCCGCGGCCCTGGCTTCAGTGGATGGGGAGTTCGGGCGCACCACCGATCCCGTGCGCATGTACATGCGCGAGATGGGCACCGTGGAACTGCTCACCCGCGAGGGGGAGATCGAGATCGCCAAGCGCATCGAGGACGGCCTCTCCCAGGTCCTCTTTGCCCTCGCCCACCACCCCAAGTCCATCGCCACCCTGCTGTCGGAATACGGCCGCGTGGAGGCCGGGGAAAACAAGCTCACCGATGTGGTGGTGAGCTTCATGGGCCCGGAGACCGACGATACCCCCCCCGCCGCCGCCATTCCGGCCCGGGCCGTGGCGCAAGAGGAGGCCACTGAAGAAGACGAGGATGGCGACGCGACCGAGGAGGACGCCCCTGAAGACACCGGCCCCGACCCGGAAGAGGCCCGGGCGCGCTTCACCCACCTGGAGAGCATGTACGAACGGGCCATGGAATATGCCGCCCAGGGACAGCGGGAAGCCTATCGCGAGGCCAGGGAAGACATGGCCCGCTACTTCATGGAATTCAAGCTCGTGCCACGGCTGGTGGACCATCTCACCGCCGACCTGCACGACATGGTGGAACGCATCCGCGCCCAGGAACGATCCATCCTCCACATCTGCGTGGACCAGTGCCATATGCCGCGCCGGGAGTTCATCCAGTCCTTCCCGGAGAACGAGACCAACCTGGAATGGCTGGACGGCGTGCTCCGCAAGGGCAAGGCGGCCCGCTACAAGACGCTCCTGGAGGATCACCGGGAGGAGATCCTGCGTGCCCAGAACCGTCTGGCCGGGATCGAGGAGGAATCCTCCCTGACCATCGGCGAGATCAAGGACATCAACCGTCGCATGTCCATCGGTGAGGCCAAGGCCCGCCGCGCCAAGAAGGAGATGGTGGAGGCCAACCTGCGCCTGGTGATCTCCATCGCCAAGAAGTACACCAACCGCGGCCTGCAGTTTCTGGATCTGATCCAGGAGGGCAACATCGGCCTGATGAAGGCGGTGGACAAGTTCGAATACCGCCGCGGCTACAAGTTCTCCACCTACGCCACCTGGTGGATCCGGCAGGCCATCACCCGGTCCATCGCCGACCAGGCCCGCACCATCCGCATCCCGGTGCACATGATCGAGACCATCAACAAGCTGAACCGCATCTGCCGCCAGATGGTGCAGGAGATGGGCCGCGAGGCGACGCCGGAAGAACTGGCCGAGCGCATGGAGATGCCCGAGGACAAGGTGCGCAAGGTGCTCAAGATCGCCAAGGAGCCGATCTCGATGGAGACCCCGATCGGCGACGATGAGGACTCGCACCTTGGCGACTTCATCGAGGACTCCACAGTGATCTCGCCGGTCGACTCGGCCACCTCGGAGGGTCTGCGCGAGGCGACCCAGAACATGCTCGCCAGTCTCACCTCGCGCGAGGCCAAGGTGCTGCGCATGCGCTTCGGCATCGACATGAACACCGACCACACCCTCGAGGAGGTCGGCAAGCAGTTCGACGTCACCCGCGAGCGCATCCGCCAGATCGAGGCCAAGGCCCTGCGCAAGCTGCGCCATCCCACCCGCTCGGAGATGCTGCGCAGCTTCCTGGATCTGGAATGACCCCCATGGCCAACGCCCCGGAAGGCTGTCACCACCGGGGCGTTCTCCTGTATCTTTGCCCTTCCATACGGGCCTGTAGCTCAGTCGGTTAGAGCAGGGGACTCATAATCCCTTGGTCGTCGGTTCGAGTCCGACCGGGCCCACCAAAATGCATTGATTCCAGTGGGTTAAGCGATCCTCACCCTCTCCTGCTGACCCTCAGCATCACCCACGTGACTCGATCGTGACTCACCGCCATCCAGACGGACGAAGGCCAAACCTTCCTGGTGCTTCCCGATGGGTGCTCCGGGCGGCTGAATGCCTGTACCAGGGGGCCTGGCCTGCCCTGGCGGTAGAAGCCTACGCCGCCCCACCCATTACGGCGACGGCGCCGTGCGCTGGCGCATCCCCCTCTGGCGGCCCATCCTCCGGTCCTGGTTGAGCCGGTCCCAGGCCGTGCTGGCCAGCCCCATACCGGCCCCCACCATGGCCATGTAGACCTCGTCCACACCGGCGCGGCGCAGCGATGCCTCCTCATCCTCGTACATGATCTGGGCGACGATGAGTCCGCTGAACTCCCTGCGACGCAGTCGGCGGGCGGCGATCAGCTTGCCCTCGAAGTCCGGGGTGGCCAGGACCACGGCGCGGATGCCCTCCAGTTCGACCCCGTTCCAGAAACAGATGTCCTCGGCATCGGCATAGACCACCTGACGGCCCTGCCTCTGGTGCTCGGACACCTTGGCCGGGTCGGCGTCCACCCCGGCCACCCGTGCCCCATGCTCGGTGAGCACGTTGAAGGCAGCCGTGCCGGTGCGACCCATGCCGACGATGAGCAGTTCGGCATCCCCCAGGGAGACGGGCTGTTCATCCGGGTGGCGGCTGTGGCGCTCGAAGCGTCGCAGGCGGGATTCGAAACGGTCGAACAGGGCGTGGGAAAACCGGTTCAGGGGGGCGGACAGGACGAAGCTGAAGGTCACCGCCAGGGCCAGGGGGATGAGCCACTCCGGGAGCACGGCGGTGGCCACGATGAGCCCGAATTCACTGTAGCTGCTCAGGCTCAGGGCGGCCAGGAAGGCATTGCGCGCCCGAAGGCCGAACCACAGCAGCAGGAAGAAGAACAAAGCCCCCTTGACGGGCAGCAGCAGGGCGAGGCCGAGGCCGAAGAGGACCGCCTGCAGATCCGGCAGCCCCGACATCCCGATCTGCAGGAAGAACCCCACGAGGAAGAGCTCCTTGAGGCCCCAGAGGGCGTTGGAGATCTCCTGGGCGCGGACATGTCCGGAGAGCATGACCCCCATGGCCAGGGCCCCCACCTCGGGGCTCAGGCCGAAGAGATCGAACCCCCATCCGCCCACGACAATGGCGAGCACCACCCCCATGACCACCACCAGTTCGTCATGACCGGCCAGATCCAGGAGCCAGTGGAGTACGGGGCGCAGCAACGGCAGGGTGAAGAGCAGCAATCCCCAGGGGGAGGGCTCCTGGCCTCCGGCCAGGGCCAGGACCAGGAGGGCCAGGAGATCCTGGATGATGAGGATCCCGATGGCTATACGGCCGTGGAAGGCCCGCAGTTCCCGTTTCGCCTCCAGCACCTTGGCCGCCAGGACGGTGCTGGAGAAGGACAGGGCGATGGCCAGCAGCAGGGCCGTCTCCCCACCCGGAAGGGTGGGCAGGGCGATGAAGACCCCCAGGAACACGGCCACGGTGAGCAGGAAGTGCAGCAGGGCCCCACCCGCCACCGCCCGCTCCAGGAGATTGCGCAGCTTGAGCTTGAGCCCTACGGTAAACAGGAGCAGCAGCACCCCCAGGTGGGCCACGTGATCCAGGACCTCACCCGTCTGATGGGGTAACCCCATCCAGGGGCCGAAGTAATTCAGGGCAAAGCCGGCGGCGAGGAATCCCACCAGGGGGGGCAGCCCCACCAGACGCACCAACATCCCGAAAAAGAAGGCAAACGACAAGGAAATGACTTCAATCAATACACATCCCTCCTGGGTCGGGATCAATACGGGGTCTGGGTGTCGCACACACACCGGTCTGCGAATCCATTACGCCCATCACGGCGAATACTGCTACCCTTAATGGGCCCTTTTCCATCCTGAACGGGCCGTTCGCCTCACGTTTCCCGGGGACGGATCCCCCAGGGGCGTCCTGCGGCCCGAACGGCCAAGATTGACATCCACAAGACCAAGGGAGCACACATGAGCACCGACTACCCGAACGTTGAAGTGGCCTCCGGGCTGCCGCGCCATTCCTATGCCCTCCGGGTCCTGCACTGGCTCATCGCCGTCCTGCTGAGCATCGCGCTGATCGGCGGCTTCACCCTGGGCATTCTGGGGCACGAGCAACTGGCGGAACTGGTGGGGGCCGACATGGCCGACACGGCCTACATGGCCCACAAGACGCTGGGGATCTCCCTCCTCCTGCTGATGCTGGTTCGCCTGATGGTTCGCCTCTTCCAGCGGACCCCCGAATACGCCATCGCCCTGACCGGCATGCAGCGCGTCCTGGGCGCCCTGGTGCACTTCCTGCTGTACGTCCTGGTGATCGCCATGCCCGTCATCGGGTGGCTGGGGACGGCCGCCGCCGACAAACCGGTGAACTTCTTCACCTGGGAGCTGCCCGGCTTCATCGGCAAGCTGGGCTCGATCCTGGGCGATGCCGGGGTCAAC
>JBKGXY010000107.1:0-7149 GCA_046546415.1 Ectothiorhodospira sp. | reverse complement strand
CAGGCCGTGGAGTTCGTCATCGCTCAGTACACGCATCATGGGTGGGGCTCGCTAGGGGATTGGGAGTGGGGTTCCAGAGGGAATGACGCTCATGCCAGCAAGATCAGGGCCAGCCCCCCCGGTGTGCGTCCCCGCGGTTCCGGGGCGGGGCCATGTGGCCTTGCCCACACGCGGGGCTCGGGGGATGTCCTTTTCGGGACAAGGCCCAGGGGTGGGTTCCTGCCCGGGGTTTGCGTGGGTGCCCCGGGAAGGTGGACCCCTGTTTCAGCCCCCCGGACGGGGTCTTTTCACGCCTTGGCTATCGGTCATGATGCGATGTCGCTTCCGTGGGCGGTGCGGGGAGTGGAGGCGTGGGGGTCGTCCCACGCCCGGTCTCCCCGGTGTCCGGGGCCGGGCCGCTTGGCCGGGCGGGTGTCCAGGGCCCCGTCGTAGAGGGCCAGCAACCGGTCCAGGGTCTGGTCCCAGGCATAGCCGGAGGCCAGGACATGGCGCCGCGCCGCCGCCCCCAGGGTCCGGTGTTCTCGGGCCACCTCCCGGATGTGGGCGGCCATGGCCCCGGCGTCCCCCACGGGTCCGAGTCGTCCCCGGTCCGGGCGTACATGTTCCTTCAGGGCGCCGGCCTCCACCCCCACCACCGGCAGGCCACTGGCCTGGGCCTCCACCACCGACAGACCAAAGGTCTCGTGGGGGCCGGCGGTGACGTAGATATCGGCACTGGCCAGGGCGCGGGCATAGGCGCTGCGATCCGATTCGTAGTCCAGCAGCACCAGCCCCGGCAGATCCCGGGTCCGGGCCTCCAGGGCCGGGCGGTGGGGTCCCGCCCCCATGAGGGCCAGGACGAAACGTGGTCCGTCGGCGGGAACCCGTTGTTGCAGGCACTCGAAGGCCCGGGCCAGGGTGAGCACGTCCTTCTCTCCGTCCAGGCGGCCGCAGTAGAGCAGCAGGATGTCCTCCGGTCCCACCCCCAGGGCCGAGCGCCACTCCGGGTCCCGGTGCCTGGGATGGAACAGCGCGGTGTCCACCCCCAGGGGGAGGATGTAGGTACCCGTGATGCCGTATTGCCGCAGCCGGTCGGCCTGCTGTGCCGTGGCCGCCAGGGTGAGGTCGCAGCGGCGGAAGATCCCCCCAAAGAGCCGCCGGGCCATGGTCTCCGCGATGCCCCCCATGCGCCGCCCCCAGTGCCACGGCAGCCCGGCCAGGGCCTGGGCCACCGGGGCACCGGCGTAGGCGCTGGCGATGTCCGTGTGGAAGTAGGCCGATACCACCATGGGCCGCCCCGTGCTCCGCCGGGCGGCGCGGTAGCGGAGGGCCGCCCAGGGGCATGTGAAGAAACTGCCCAGTTCCACCGTGTCCGGGGCGGCCTGCCGCAGCGCCCGCAGCACCCGGTGGGGGCGGGTGAAGAAGCGGTAGGGATGGCAGCCGGGGATCAGGGGGGAGCGGATCTCGATGCGGGTGAGGCGTCCCTCCCGGGTGATGCGGTCCTCGGCCCCCGGCACGATGAGCACGTGTTCGTCGTCGGTGTGCTGCTGGATGTGCCTCCGCTTGGCGTCGATGTAGGTGCGGATGCCGCCGCTGGTCTCGGTGTAGGCCAGGGTCAGGTCGCAATGGCGCATGGGGCGTTCCGTGGCTGGGTTGGATGGAGCGGCCGGTGGCCGGACCCGGTGATCCTAGCGGAACCGGGCCCGCCGTCCCATAGCCGAAGGGTGTTTCCCGCTGTTTTCAGGTTCGTTTCAGTTTCACCCCGCACAATGATCCGCGTATGACAAACCCACAGACAAGAGAGGGAGTACGGGATATGAATGCGACCACAGAGCGACAGGTCTGGGATCCGCTGGTGCGGGTGTTCCACTGGGGGCTGGCGGCGGCCTTCGCCGTGGCCTGGTTCACGGGTCATCAGCCCCATGTACTGGCGGGCTATGCGGCCCTGATCCTCGTGACGGTCCGCATCGTCTGGGGCTTTGCCGGCCCCCGGCATGCCCGCTTCAGGGATTTCGTGCGTCCGCCGGGAGAGGTCATGGCCCATCTGCGGGAGATGCTGCGGGGGCGGATGAAGCGTGAGCCCGGCCACAATCCCCTGGCGGGCTGGGTCTATCTGCTCCTGTTCCTGGGCCTGCTCGGCGTGACCGTGAGCGGCCTGGTGGTCCTGGGAGGGGACAAGTCGGCAGGCCCACTGGCCGGGATGCTGGCCGGCATGGGTCATGGCACCGCCGAGGCCTGGGAAGGGGTCCATGAATTCTTCGCCAACTTCACCCTGGCCCTGGTGCTGCTCCATCTGGCCGGCGTGTTCCTGGCCAGCCTGATGCAGCGCCAGAACCTGGCGGCGGCCATGGTCACCGGGCGCAAGCAGGTGGATGATCCGGCTCTGATCGAGAGAGACACATGAGCCGGGGCGGGGGCACACCGGGAGGCCATGCCAGGGGTGGGCCTCGGATCACGATCCTTCTGGTGGCGGGATGCCTCTGGCCCGCCCCCGCCTTGGTGGACGACCGCATGGATCACGATCAGGTCCTGCAGTTGCGTTCCAGCGGCGAGATCCTGCCCATGGTCGAGATCCTGGATCGGGCCGGGCAGGTGGTCCGGGGGGAGTTCATCGAGGCGGAACTGGAAAGGGAACGGGGGCGCCACGTCTATGAGCTCAAGATCCTGGACGCGGATGGGGTTCTGCACAAACTCTATATGGACGCCCGCAGCGGTGAGTTGCTGCATCACCGGCGCCACGGTCCCCGGGATTGATCCTCGTGCCCCGGATTAGGCCCCTCTCCCTGAGGCTGCGGCTGATCCTGCTGGCCGCGGCGGGTCTGCTGGTCCTGCTGCTGGCCCAGGCGGCCGTCCTTCGGGAGACCCTGTCCACGCTGGTGCATGGGCATGTGGTGGATGGTCTGGAACACGATCTGGATACCCTCTATGCACACCTTCTGGAACGTTCGGGGCCGCCCACGGAGGCCGGTTTCGCCCTCGGCCGGATCTACAGTGTGCCCCTGTCGGGGCACTATTTTCGGATCCGAACATCCGGGGGGGTGGCGCGCTCCCGTTCCCTCTGGGATGAAGACCTCCAGACCCCGGAGGTGCCCGTGGGAGAGCGGCGAGTCACCCGGGAACCCGGCCCCCTGGATCAGCGCCTGGTGGTGCTCACCCGGGGATACCGTATCGACGGACAGCCGGTGACCCTCTCCGTGGCCGAGGAGGTGGGCCCCCTGGCGGATGCCGTGGCCCGGTGGCAGCGTCGTTTCCTCGGGATCACCCTGGTCGTGGTCGCCCTGGTACTGGGTCTGCAGCTGTGGGTCATCCGCCGCTCGCTGCAGCCACTGGACGCGGCGGTGATCGCCTGCCGCCGACTGGAGACGGGGGAATCCACCCCGGTGGATGACCGTGCCCCGCGGGAGATCGCCCCGGTGCTGGAGGCGGTGAACCGTCTGGTGCGCCACCACGGCCTGCGCCTGAACCGCAGCCGCCGTGCCCTGGGTAACGTCAGCCATGCCCTGAAGACCCCGCTGGCGGTCCTGGGGCAGCTGGCGGACGATCTGGCGGCCCGGGGGGACGAGGAGACCGCCCGGACCCTGCGCACCCAGCTGGGGTCCATGACGGGGACCGTGGAGCGGGAGATGCGTCGCGCCCGCCTGGCGGGCAAGGACCATCCGGGCTCCGGGTTCCATGCCCATAGAGAGCTGGAGGCCCTGGTGGAGGTCCTCCGGCACGTCCATGGGGACGGGGTGGATTGGGAACTGGAGGTCCCGGAGGGGGTACTGCCCCTGGACGGTGAGGATATGCTGGAGCTCTTTGGCAATCTCCTGGACAACGCCCGGCGCTGGGCCACCTCCCGGGTGCGGGTGAATCTCTGGATCTCGCAGCGCGGAACCCTGGAGGGGGTGATCGAAGACGATGGGCCCGGGGTCCCGGAGGAACGCCGGGCCCATCTTGGCCGCGGGGGGACGACACTGGATGAGGGCGGTCATGGTCTGGGGCTGGGTATCGTCCGGGACATCATCGACCAATACCATGGCGATATCCATTATGACGAGGGCATGGCCCTGGGCGGCCTGCGGGTGGAGCTTACCCTGCCGCTGCCCAGTGTGCCTGTCCCTGATGAAGGAGGGCGCGGGTGCGCGTGCTGATCATCGAGGATGACCCGGAACTGGGCCCCCGCCTGCGGGCCCGGATGGCCCGTGAAGGGCTTGCGGTGGACCTGGCGGCCAACGGTGTCGATGGCCACCACCTGGGGGCCGAGGAGGCCTTCGACCTGATCGTCCTGGATCTGGGGTTGCCGGACCGGCCCGGCCTGGAGATCCTGGAACAGTGGCGTACCCAGGGGCTGACCGTTCCCGTGCTCATCCTCACCGCCCGCAGCGGCTGGCGCGAGCGGGTGGACGGGCTGCGGCGCGGGGCCGATGACTACCTGGGCAAGCCCTTCCATGTGGAGGAGCTGCTGGCCCGGGTCCATGCCCTGTTGCGCCGCGCCGCCCCCGCCCGGGAGACGGTGCTGCGGCTGGGGCCCTGGTGTCTGGACGAGGACCGCCAGATCCTGGTGGCGGCGGACGGGGACGCCAGTCTGCCCCTTACGGGCACGGAGTTCCGGCTGCTGCGCTACCTGCTGCGCCACCCGGGGGAGGTACTCTCCAAGACGCGCCTGGCGGAACACCTGTACGAGTACGAGAGCGAACGGGACAGCAACGTGGTGGAGGTGTACATCGCCCGGCTGCGGGAGAAGCTGGGCCCCGGGGTGATCCGGACCCGTCGGGGGCAGGGGTATGTCCTGGAGGGGGCGGGATGAACGACCCGGTGCCCCGTGTGGGCGTCTCCCGCTGTCTGCTGGGGGAGGCCGTGCGCTATGACGGGGATCACCGGCGGCAGGAATGGATCGTCTCCGAACTCGCGGCGCACGCGGTGCTGGTGGCGGTCTGCCCCGAGACCTCGGCGGGGCTGGGGGTGCCGCGGGAACCGGTGCACCTGGCATGGGCGCCCGAGGATGGGCCGCGGGTGCGGGGCAACGACTCGGGCCGGGACTTCACCGCCGCCCTGGAACGGGGGGTGATGCTCAGCCTGGAACACCTGGGGACCGGCCCCGTGGACGGGTGTCTGCTCAAGGCCCGGTCTCCCAGCTGCGGCCGCGCCGTGGAGGTGGCCGGGTCGGAGGCGCCGGCCCCGGGGGTATTCGCCGCGGCCCTGGAGGGCGCATGGCCCCTGGCGGTGACGGCGGAGGCGGATGCCCTGGAGGATCCGGCGGCGCGGGAGGCCTTTTGCATCCGTGTCTTCGCCCGGGCCCGCTTGCGGGCCCTGTTCTCCGGGGCCTGGACCCCCGGGGATCTGGCCGCCTTCCATGCCCGTGAGAAGATGCTCCTGTTGGTCCATGGCCGAACGGGCTACGCCCGCCTCGGGCGTCTGGTGGCCGAGGCGGGCCGCTGGCCCCGGGAGGCCCTGGCCGGGGCGTACACCCGCCGGTTCATGGAGACCCTGGAGTCCACCCCCACCCGGGGGCGGTATGTGGACGCCCTGCAGCACATGGCCGGCCATCTGCGGGGGCGGCTGGATCCCTTGCGCCGGGCCCGGGTGCGCGAGAGCATAGAGGATTACCGGCGCGGCGCGCGCCCGCGGCCACAGGTGCTGGCCTCTCTGCATGCCCTGGCCGGGGAGCTGGACCTGGTCTGGGTGCGGGATCAGACCTGCCTGGCGCCCTGTCCCCCATCCCTGCTGGCCCGGGACTGAACCCCCGGGTGGCGGCCCTTGCGACCCAACACCATGACCGAACACTCCCATCTCCCCATCATCATCCGCCAATCCCCGGAGATGCATCTCAAGTCCTGGCGCACGCGGCGCAAGTTCCGCAATGCCCTGCGGCGCAACCTGCGCGCTGCACTGGGGGGGATCCCCCACGGCCTGCGGGTGGACCAGGGACGGTTGCTGCTGCGTACCCCGGAACCGGAAGCGGCCACCGAGGTGCTCACCCGGGTCTTCGGGATCAGTTCGTTCTCTCCCGTGGAGGCCATGGTCCAGGGGGAGGTGGAGGCGATCTGCCGTGTAGCGGAGGAGCGTTTCACCGAGGTGGTACGGGGTCGCACCTATGCCGTGCGCTGCACCCGTCAGGGGGAGAAGCGGTTTTCCACCCAGGAGATCGAGCGCCGCGTGGGCGCGGTGCTGGATGGTCCGGGACGGGTGGATCTGGAGCGGCCCGAGGTGGTGGTGGGGATCGAGTTGCAGCAGGACGGGGCCTGTCTGCACGCCCGCCGCATCCCCGGGGCCGGCGGCCTGCCGGTGGGGGTGCAGGGGCGGGCCCTGGCCCTGATCTCCGGCGGCTTCGACTCGGCTGTGGCGGCCTGGTATGCCATGCGCCGGGGGACGGCGGTGGATTTCGTCTTCTGCAACGTGGGCGGGGCCGCCCATGAGCACCTGGTGGTGCAGGTGGCACGACTGCTGGTGGAACGCTGGGCCGGGGGGACCCGGCCGCGCCTGTTCGTGGTGGATTTCCGGGATCCGGTGGCGGATCTCAAGGCCACGTTGCCCGAGGAGTTGTGGCAGGTCCTCATCAAGCGGCTCATGTACCGGGCCGCCTGCGGCATCGCCCACCACATCCAGGCCCAGGCCCTGGTGACCGGGGAGGCCCTGAGTCAGGTGTCCTCCCAGACCCTGTCCAACCTCAACAGCATCGATGCGGCCTCGGACCTGCCGGTGCTGCGGCCCCTCATCGGCTTCGACAAGCAGGAGATCATGGACCGGGCCCGGGAGATCGGCACCTTCGCCCTCTCCGAGGGGGTCCCCGAGTTCTGCGCCCTCACCACCGCCCGGCCGGCGGTGAGCACCCGCCGGGACCGCATCGATCACCACGAGGCCCGCCTGGACGGGGCATTGCTTCGCCGGGCGGTGGAGACGGCCCGGGAGCGGGATCTCCTGGCCCTGTCCGACGAGGAGCTGGTGGATCCGGGGATCTTCACCGATACCCTGCCCGCGGACGCCCGCATCCTCGACTGCCGCCCCCGCAGCCAGTACCGGGAATGGCACCTGCCCGGTGCCGAGAACCATCCCGCCGATGAACTGGCGGAGGGGTTCGCGCGCCTGCCCAGGGAAGATCCCTATCTCCTCTACTGCAGCCGGGGCACCCAGGCGGCGGTGCTGGCCGAGCGGCTGCAGGCTGCCGGCTACCGGGCCCGGGCCTTTCGC
>JBKGXY010000106.1:0-7377 GCA_046546415.1 Ectothiorhodospira sp. | reverse complement strand
ATGGTCTTACCGCCACTGGCCCGTTTCGGCGTCCACGTGGATGTCCCGCACCCGCTGATCCTCCAGCAGGACCCGGATGCGGTGCACCTGCTGTCCCTCCTCCTCCAGGGTCTCCGCCGAGAGCACGCGCCCGCCGGTGCGCTCCTGCACCTGCGCCACCGCCTCGTCCAGGGTCACCGGCCCGGTCTGCTCCGGTTCCGGCCCCGGGGCCTGGGCCAACCGGGCCCCGGGGGGAGGGAGCGCGGCGACATGCCCCGCCGCCAGGCACAGGCCTAGACACAGGGCCCACAGCAACGGGCGTGGTAGACGGGATGAGGAACCGGTGCGTTTCATGGTCTCCAAGTCTAGCAGCAGGCACCCCCGAGGACAGCCAGGCCATGCATCCCCGCCGGGGCCGGCGGCTCAGAACCAGTGGCGAACGTTCAGCTTCAGGTCCAGCCGTGTGGCCGGGCCGGCGCGATACAGATCCCGCCGCGGGTCCTGCGGGCGGTTGTTGCAGCCGTGGCGGGCCGATGCGTAACAGGGATCCCGCTGCACGCCGGCACGGTGGCCATGGGCCGGCGCCCAGGGGGGCGGACCGGCGTGGTGGGCGCCGGGATGTCCCCGGTCCCGGACCTGACCGGGGGGACCGGCCCAGGCGGTGGAGACACCGAGGGCGGTCACCAGGGCCAGCCCCAGTGCGGCGATGATGCGAAGCCTGGAAGGATGCATGGTCGGATCTCCTGCGTGAACCTGTGAAAGGCGAACCGGCCCCGATGTATGGCACCATGGGGCACTATGATGGATATACCGCCCTTGGCATGAACCCGGGCTGAACCGCGCGCCCTGCAGTGGAGGCCCCATGGACATGACGGCGTGGCTGGTCATCACCGGCATCGGCCTGTTCCTGGTGGGGCAGTTCGCCCTGCTGTACCACACCCGGGGCATGCAGGGGCGGATGCGCCCCCCGCGGACACCCCCCCATGAACCCCGGAAGGACCGATCCGGCATGAACGAGACCCCCGACAGCAGCGAAGACCTCCGCGACCGCCTCCGGCAGGAGACGGGGCCCATCGGCTGGGAGGAACTCCAGCGCCATTTCGCCCGCGGTGTGGTGCTGCGGGTGGATGCCGGCCTGGACCTCCTGGAGGCCGCCGAGGCCCTGGTACGGGATGACCGCGACGTCGTGGAGGCCTACCTGGCCGAGGGCCGACTGCTCAAGGCCACTACCGAGCATGCCCGGGACTGGGCGGCACGCCAGAGCTCCTTCGAGGCCGTGGTGGTGGCCCCCTGGGTCCTGGTCCGGGAGGCTTGAACCCTGGCCTTCCTTCCGGCGCGCCCGTTATCATCGCGCTACAATCGGACACACCCGGCGAGCCGACGAACCACGTCCCGGCCGGTGAACCGTTCCAACGCCCCCCGGGGCATTTCAGCGGGGTGAACGTCATGTTGCAGCTCAATCCTGGCTTCGTGTGCTGGTTCATCGAGCACACACGGGCGTTTCACGCCCAGGAGGACGTCCTCCTGCCGGAAGAGCCCGACGAGACGAGCGAGACCTGGATCGACGAGGCCCTGGCAGAGCATGGGGACAATGTCCTCTACCTGGAGCTGAAGAATGCCGTGGACGACCTGGACCCCGTTTTCCAGGCGGAACTGGTGGCCCTGATGTGGCTCGGACGCGGCGACTACGAGGCGGAGGAGTGGGGGGCCGCCCTGGAGGAGGCCCGCTCCGGCTGGAACCCGCGCACCGCGGATTATCTCCTGGCCACCCCCATGGGGGCGGACTACGTGGCCGAAGGGCTGGCCATGCTGGGATACGACTGCGAAGACCAGACCTAGGAACCGGGCATCCCATGGACGTGCTCTACACCCTGCGCGTACAGACCCGCTACAGCCGCTGGGCCAACGTCCAGTTGCTGGAGTGCTGCGACCCCCTGGAAAACGACGTGCGCAAGCGGGAATGGACGGGGCCCCGGGGATCCATCCACGGCGTGTTCAACCGCATGCTGCTGCTGGACCGTATCTGGCTGGGGCGGATGCTGGGCAAGCCCTATGGCCACCGCGACACCGATCAGTTCCTCTACAACGACTATGGCCTGCTACGGGCCGAGCGCATGCGCACGGACACGGAACTGATGAACTTCGTTCAGAACCTGGCGGATCCCAACCTGGACCGTCAGGTGACCTTCACCCTGGAATACGATCCCCGTGAGTGCACACTGCAGCTGGGGGAATGCCTCATGAACCTGCTGCACCGGCAGAGCACGCAGCGGGGCCAGATCCTGGCCCTGTTGCAGCAGTCGGACGTGGAGCCCCCCGACCTGGACATCGTATCCATGCCCGGCATGGCCGACTGACCCCTCCATCTTTCGAAGATCGAAGCCCCCACATGAAACATCCCACCGCCCTGCGCTCGGTCACCTACCACGGCCTGGAGGACGGGCCGCGGCTCATCGTCCTTGGCGCCGTGCACGGCAATGAGACCTGCGGCACACAGGCCATCGGTCGCGTCATGGCGGACCTGGACGCGGGATCGCTGAAGCTCATCCGGGGCCAGGTCACCTTCGTGCCCGTGGCCAATCCCCTGGCCCATGCCCTGGCACAACGATCGGGGGAACGCAATCTCAACCGCAACTTTCGCATCCGCCCGCAGCCGCAGGACTTCGAGGACCGGGTGGCCAACCGCCTCGGCCCCCTCCTGCGGGACCACGACGTCCTCCTGGACCTCCACTCCTTCCATACCGGCGGCGAGCCCTTCGTCATGCTGGGCCCCCGGGACAACGACGGCGAACTGGAACCCTTTGACGGGGCCCGGGAGGAGGAGGCCCTGGCCCTGCGCCTGGGGGCGCGGCGCTTCGTGGAGGGCTGGCTGGACACCTACGCCCGTGGCGTGGCCCGGCGGCTGCGCAATCCCAACGCCTCCCTGCGGGCGCAGATGCTCAGCACCGATCCCGCCTATGGCGTGGGCACCACCGAGTTCATGCGTGCCCATGGCGGCCG
Organism: Ectothiorhodospira sp.; assembly: GCA_046546415.1. Classification (GTDB taxonomy): domain Bacteria; phylum Pseudomonadota; class Gammaproteobacteria; order Ectothiorhodospirales; family Ectothiorhodospiraceae; genus Ectothiorhodospira. Next base: position 4,398 of record JBKGXY010000106.1, on the reverse strand, counting down.
GGCCCTCACCCTGGAATGCGGCCAGCACGACGACCCCGAGGCCCCCGGGGTGGCCCATCGGGCCATCCTCAACACCCTGGCCCACCTGAAGCTCCTGGACCACCCCGATCCCGGGCCGGTACCGGAGGCCCAGGTGCTTCGGCTGGTGGAGGTGGTGGACCGGGACCACCCGGACGACCGCTTCGTGCGTCCCTGGAAGAGCTTCGACCCCGTGGCCGCGGGCGAGATCATCGGCCGGCGCGCCGGCGGCGAGACCGTCACCGCCCCCGCCGACGGGTTCATCGTCTTCCCCAACCCCAACGCCCAGCCGGGCAACGAGTGGTTCTACCGGGCGGAGTTCAGCGAACGGCTCAAGGGCCGGTAGCGGCCCCCGGGGACGCATCCTTGCGGCGCCGCGCCACCCGGCGGGCGTGTTCCACCACCTTGAGCTGGGCCAGGGCGCGCATGAGTTCGGCATGGGCGGCATCCCGGTCGCTGAACAGCACGCTCTCCTCCATGATCTCCCGGGCGCGGCGCTGGGCCTCCCGGGCGGCCTGCTCATCGATCTCCTCGCTGCGCAGGGCGGTGTCCGCCAGGACGATGACCCGCTCCGGCTGCACCTCCACCATCCCCCCGGAGACATAGAGGAAATCCTCCTCCTGCTGCCCCTGGGGCAGGAACCGGGCCACCCCCGGGAGGAGGGGGGTCAGCAGGGCGGAATGACCGGGGTGGATCCCCAGTTCGCCGTCGAAGCCCTTCAGGGTCAGCTGGCGCACGGGGCCGCTGAACAGGGCGGCCTCGGCGCTGACGATATCCAGCTGCAGGGTGGCCTCCTGCGGTGGGCGGGGGGCATCCTGGCTCATGCCCGTCCCCCCGGTCCCAGGGCCCCGGGCGGCAGCGCGAGGCCGGTGTCCGCCATGGCCTGAAGGATCAGCCGCGCCAGCCGTTCCCAGTCATGCAGCCGGTCGGTGTTGATCGTGAGGTCAAACTGGGTGGCGTCGTTGGTGCGCCGGCGCACCAGATCCCAGAGGAATTGCTGGCGCTGGTGGTTGATGGTCTCCACCTTCTCCCAGGCCTCCTCCTCCTCCAGGCCCTCGGCGGCGGCCACCCTCGGGGCGCAGTAGCGGGGCGAACCGGCAATGCGCACGCGAAAGGCGCCCCGGTCCCGCAGGAAGACATGGGCCCCCCGCCCCACGATCACTCCACCCTCGGCGCTGAGGGCCAGGAGGACATCCACCAGGGCCCTGCGGTAGGTGGTCAGGTGATAGACATCCCCGGAGAGCACGGAATAGATCCAGTGGTTCTTCCAGGCGGAGACCTTCTCGTCCAGTTCCGCCAAGAGGGTGCGGTCCTGTTCCGCGTGCTTGGCCACCCGGTCCAGGATGGTCTCGTCGAAAGAGGACACCCCAAGGCGCTGGGCCAGGATGCGCGCTATCTCCTCTCCACCGGCCCCATAGTCCCGGGAAAGGGTCACCAGGGGCCTGGAGGGCCGTTCGGCACCGGGACGCCGTTCACGGGATTCGGTACGGATATACCGCTGGATCAGGTCGTTGACGTCGCGCATGGGCCACCCTGGCGCACCGAATGGGCCTTCCATGATACAACGGTATGAGACCGTCCCACGACCACCCGGAGGAAGGCCATGCATCAGGAGATGCCCTATTTCCGCCCCGTGAGCGAGATCTGCCGGCGAAAGGTGGTCACCTGTCTGCCCGGCGAAAACCTCGTTGATGTGGTAAAAAACATGAGGGAGCATAACATCTCCAGTGTCGTGGCCCTCGACGAACGGGGTCGGCCCGCGGGCATCCTCACCGACCGGGATCTGCGCAACAAGGTGATCCCATCGGGACGCGACCCCTCCGCCTTTTCCGTGGAGGAGGTGATGACCCGGCCGCTGGAGACCATCGGCGAAGCGGATGCCCTCTACGAGGCCCTGTACCGCATGTCCAGCCGGGGCATCCATCGGCTGGTGGTGACGGGCCCGGAAGGGGACCTCCGGGGGATCCTCACTGACACGGATATCCTGCGCATGCAGAGCCATTCCCCACAACAACTGGTCCGGGACATCGAGCGCTCCGGGAGCGTGGAGGACCTGCGGGAGATGCACACCCGCATCCAGGACCTGATCCTCCACCTGAGCGGCACCACCACCCCGGTGGCGGAGATGGTGCGGCTCATCGCCCGTCTCAACGATCACATCCTGCTGCGCCTGATCCAGCTGCTCGTGAAGCAGGCGTTCCGGGACCTGCCCCGGGGGTTCGCCTTCGTGGTCATGGGCAGCGAGGGGCGCATGGAACAGACCCTCTCCACGGACCAGGACAACGCCATCCTGTACGCCGACGGACTGCAAGAGGAACAGGTGGACCGCATCCGCGAGTTCTCCGAGGCCCTCATCGACGCCCTGGTGAAGATCGGCGTGCCTCCCTGCCCCGGCGGCATCATGGCCCGCAACGCCGCCTGGCGCCGCAGCCTCCCGGACTGGATCCACGAGCTGGACCGCTGGCTCACCACCCCGAGTCCGAAGAACATCCCCAACGCCTCCATGTTCACGGACCTGCGCACCCTCTACGGTGATCCTTCCCTGGAACGCCAGGTCAAGCAGCACATCTACCGCCGCCTGGATGAGAACAAGCTCTTCGTCATGCGCATGGCGGAGAACATGCAGCGCTTCTCCCCGCCCCTGGGCTGGCGCGGCCGCATCAAGACCGGCCGTGGCGGCGAGGTGGACCTGAAGAAGGCCGGCATCTTCGCACTCACCGACGGGATCAAGGCCCTGGCCCTGGAGGCCCACGCCCTGGACGGCGGCACCCACCAGCGGGTGCAGACCCTGGTGAAGCAGGGGGTCCTGGAGCGGGAACAGGCCGGGGACCTGCTGGAGAGCTTCGATTTTCTGGTGCTCATGCGCCTGCGCGGTCAGGTACGGGCCATCGAGGGGGGGCAGCGCCCCGGCAACAGCGTGCGCCTCTCCGAACTCAGCCAGATGGAGCAGGGCAAGCTGCGCATCGCCTTCGAGGATGTGGCCCGCTTTCAGCGCTTTATCGCCAGCCACTTCAACCTGGGGCTGCTGCGCTAGCGCCGGGGGATCCGAGCCATGTCCCCTTCCGTCCCCGGGGCCGCCGCCCCGCCGGTGGCCACCTACTCGATCATCGCCCGCGACCCCGACAATGGGTATCTGGGTGTGGCGGTGCAGTCCCATCACTTCGCCGTGGGCAGCGTCGCCCCCTTTGCCCGGGCCGGCGTGGGCGCGGGCACCATCCAGTCCTTCGCCCGTCGCATCTACGCCAGCGAGGGCCTGCGTCTCATGGAGGAAGGGGCCACCGCCGGGGACGCCCTGCGCCGCCTGCTGGCGCGGGACCACCACATGGACTACCGCCAGGCGGCCCTGGTGGACACCGAGGGCCGCGTGGTGGCCCACACGGGCCAGGCCTGCATCCCCCAGGCCGGACATCACCTGGGGGACGGGTACGTCTGCCTGGGGAACATGCTCCTGCAGGAGGGCACCTGGGAGGCCATGGGCGAGGCCTTCGAGGCGACGTCCGGAGACCTGCCCCGGCGCATGCTGGCGGCCCTGGAGGCGGCACAGGCCCAGGGGGGCGACCTGCGGGGCCGGCGCTCCGCCGCCATGCAGGTGGTGGCCCCGGCCCCCACGGGGGATCCCGGGGAAGACACCCTGCTGGATCTGCGGGTGGAGGATCACCCCCAGCCGGTGCGTGAACTGCGTCGCCTGGTGAACCTGTGGGCCGCCTATGACCACAACACCCGTGGGGGGCATCACCTGCGCCACGGGGACTACGACGCCGCCGTGGAGGCATTCCAGCGGGCGGAGGCCCTGGCCCCCGACGAATCGGAACTGGTCTTCTGGCGGGGGGTGGCCCTGGTGAACGCCGGCCATATGGAACAGGCCCGGGACCTGTTCCTGGGGCTCTTCGGTGAATCGGACCACTGGGCCCTGATGCTGACCCGGGTGGCCCGCAGCGGGTTTTTGCCCGAGCGCCCCGGACTACTGGGGCAACTCATCCCGCAAGCCTGCCGCAACACCTCCGAGGTGCGCCACGCCGTGGAGACGGACGGGGAAGGATGACCCCTCGAACCGGACCAGGCGGATGGTGATCCCCGAACCCGAACTCCTGCCCCTGGCCCTGGGGGTCTGCCTCCTGGCGGGCCTGGTCCACGGGGCCTTCGGCCTGGGGTTCCCATTGGTGGCCACCCCGCTTCTGGCCCTGATGACGGACGTGAAGACCGCCATCCTGCTCACCCTCGCCCCCAACATCGCCGTCAATCTCTGGAGCCTGGTCCGGGGCGGGGGCTGGCGCGAGCGCGTCGCCCGTTACTGGCCGGTGGCCCTCTGGATGCTGGCCGGCTCCGCCGTCGGGACCCTGCTGCTGGCGGCCATGGACCCCAATCCCTTCCGCCTGCTCC
>JBKGXY010000105.1:0-7387 GCA_046546415.1 Ectothiorhodospira sp. | reverse complement strand
CGATGACCCCTCGGGGATGGGGTGGCGCCCCCTCCTGCCCCGGGACATGGCCGTGCTGGTGCGTGACCGCCAGGAGGCCCGGGCCATCCAGTCGGCCCTGGGGGCCCATGGGGTGCGCAGTGTCTTTCTCTCCGACCGGGCATCGGTCTACGCCACCCCGGAAGCGGAGGACGTCCTGCGCTGGATCCGCGCCGCGGCCGAACCCACCACCGAGCGCCTGCTTCGGGCGGCCCTGGCCACGCCCATGCTGGATCTCTCCCTGGAGGCGCTGGAGCGGCTCGGCCAGGACGAGCTCCACTGGGAGGAACGGGTGGAGCAGTTCCGGCGCTATGGCGAGGTCTGGCGGGTGCAGGGCATCCTGCCCATGCTGCGGCGGCTGATGCACGACTTCGATCTGCCCCGCCACCTCTCCGGGTCCGCCGACGGGGAGCGCCGGCTCACCAACCTGTTGCACCTGAGCGAGCTGTTGCAGTCCGCGGCCGCCATCCTGGACGGCGAGCACGCCCTGATCCGCTTCCTGGAGGAACGCCACGCGGAACAGCGTGGCGAGCAGGCCCAGGCGGAGGAGGACCAGATCCTGCGCCTGGAGAGCGATGGGGACCGGGTGAAGGTGATCACCCAGCACAAGGCCAAGGGGCTGCAGTATCCCCTGGTGTTCCTGCCCTTTGCCTCCGCTTTCCGGGAGGCAAAGGCGGAGGACGGCCCCCTGGTGAGGACCGGGGAGGACGGACGCCGCCGGGTCCACTTCGAGATGGACGGGACCCTGCAGGCGGCGGTGGACGAGGACCGGCTGGCGGAGGACCTGCGGCTGCTGTACGTGGCCCTGACCCGTGCCTGCCACGCCTGTTGGGTGGGGGTGGCGCCGGTGACCCCGGGTGGAGGGAAGGAATCCCGGGTGCATCGCGGTGCCCTGGGCTGCCTGCTGGGCGGTGGCGACCCGCTTCCGGCCGATGGCATGGCATCGGCCCTGCGGGTCCTGGAGGATCCGGCGGGGGACGGCGGGGCGGTCCTCCGGGTGATACCGATCCCTGAGGAGAGCGGTGCCATCGCCCCCGCCGGAGACGGGGCAGGGGCCGGTCCCACGGGAGGTGCCCGCGTTCCCGCTCGTCCGGCAGGGGAGCACTGGTGGATCGCCAGCTACAGCGCCCTGCGTCTGGGTGGGTCGGATGCCGGCCAGGCGCCGGAGATGGTGCGCGACGAGGTGGCCGGTGAGATGGGATCGGAGGCGGAAGAGCCCATGGAGCCATGGAGGGACGGGGATGCCCCCGGGGGGGTTCTGGCCACCTTCCCCCGGGGGCCGGAACCCGGGACCTTCCTCCATGGGTTGCTGGAATGGGCGGCGGGACAGGGATTCGCACGGGTGGCCACGGATCCGGCGGGGCTGCGGGACACCCTGGCCCGCCGCTGCCGCCGCCGCGGTTGGGATCACTGGATCGATCCCCTGCAGGAGTGGATGCTGCGCCTGATCCGGACACCGCTGCCCCTGGGACCGGAGACGTCGGCGCTGTCCCGGCTGGAGACCTACCAGGCCGAGATGGAGTTCTGGTTCGAGGCCTCGGCGGTGGACACCCGTGAACTGGATGCCCGCGTGACGGCGGCCACCCTGGATGGGGCCCCCCGGCCGCCGCTGCAGGCCGACCGGCTCAACGGCATGTTCAAGGGGTTCGTGGATCTGGTCTTTGCCCACGGGGGGCGTTACTACGTGGCCGATTACAAGTCCAACTGGCTGGGATCGCGGACCACGGACTATGCCCCCGGGGCCCTGCGTGAGGCGGTGCTGCACCGGCGCTACGAGATGCAGTCGGTGCTGTACGTGCTGGCCCTGCACCGGCTGCTGCGCGCCCGTCTGCCGGACTACGCCTACGAACGCCACATGGGGGGGGCCGCCATCCTCTTCCTTCGGGGCCTGGAGGCGGAGACCTGCGGGGTGCACTTTGAGCGCCCCTCGGCGGAGCTCATCCAGGGGCTGGACCGTCTCTTCGGTGGCGAAACGGAGGCACGGGCATGAACGCGGACGGGGCTGGAGAAGGATCGATGTCGCTGGACGGCCCCGGGGCCCTGCGGGGGCTGCTGGACCGATGGGTGGATCGGGGCTGGCTCAGGCCCCTGGACCGGGCCCTGGTGGCCTTCCTGCAGGAGCAGGTGCCCGATGCACCGCCCCAGACCCTGCTGCTGGCGGCCCTGGCCAGCCACCAGGTGGGGCGTGGGCATGTGTGCCTGGACCTGGAGGCGACCCTGGCGGACCCGGACCGGACCCTTTCGTTGCCACCGGAGGGGGAGGCCGGGGACGGTGAGCCCCCGCCGCCGCGGCCCTCGCAATGCCTGGCCGGCCTGGAGACGGGGGGGCTTCGGTCGTTACTGGATCACCCGGATCTGGTGGGCACGGGGCCGGGGATCACCCCGCTGGTGCGGGACGGGCAGCGGCTCTACCTGCGCCGCTACTGGGCCTGTGAACGGCGCGTGGCCGCGGCCCTTACGGAGCGCCTGAACCGCCGGACGGCGGTCCGCGAGGCCCTGGAACCGGGGCGGGTGCGCCCCTGGCTGGACCGTCTCTTCGGTGTGCCCGACCCCCGGGGGATCGATTGGCAGCGCACGGCCTGCGCCCTGGCGGCCTCCGGCGCCGTCGCCGTCATCACCGGCGGGCCGGGGACGGGCAAGACCACCACGGTGGTCCGCCTCCTGGCCCTGCTGCAGGCCCTGCATCTGGAAGGGGGCGGGGCAGCACCGCTGCGCATCCGCATGGCGGCCCCCACCGGAAAGGCGGCCGCACGCCTCAATGGCGCGGTCTCCGGGGCCGTGGGGGGGTTGCCTTTGTCCCAGGATGCCTTCGCCCGGCAGGTGCAGGGCGCCATCCCCACGCAGGTGACGACCCTGCACCGGCTGCTGGGGAGTCGTCCCGGCTCCCGGCACTTTTGCCACGATGCGCGCCGTCCCCTGGCGGTGGATGCCCTGGTGGTGGACGAGGCCTCCATGATCGACCTGGAATTGATGGACGCCCTGTTGCAGGCCCTGCCGGCGCAGGCGCGCCTGATCCTCCTGGGGGACCGGGACCAGTTGGCCTCCGTGGAGGCGGGTGCGGTCCTGGGGGGGCTGTGCGCCCGCGCCGGGGGCGGACACTACACCCCGGATACCGTCCAGTGGCTGGAGGCGGTCAGTGGACAGGTCCCGCCCCTGGAAAGACAGGATCCCCGGGGCCGTGCCCTGGACCAGCATGTGGTCATGCTCCGCCACAGCCACCGCTTCGGGGCCCATAGCGGCATCGGCCGGCTGGCCCGGGCGGTGAACGAAGGGGACCCGTCGGCGGTGCGTTCCGTCTGGGCCGCACCGAGCCCGGACCTGGCCCGTCGGGCCCTGGCCGATCCCGGGGATCCGGGGCTGGAGACGGTGACCGTGGACGGTGGGGGGGATGCCTTTACCCCGGATCCGTCCGGGGATCGGCCCGGAGGGTATGGCCATTACCTGCGGGTCATGACCGAAACGGACCCGGGCCCCGCGGCCGGGGACGGGGAGCGGGAGGCCTGGGCCCGGGGCGTGCTGGCGGCCCTGGAGGGCTTCCAGGTGCTGTGCGCCCTGCGGCGAGGCCCCTGGGGCGTGGAGGCCATGAACGCCCGCATCACCGGTTTCCTCCGGGCGCGGGGACTGCTGGCGCCCGAGGGGGTCTGGTATCCGGGGCGTCCGGTGATCGTCACCGGCAATGACTATGGCCTGGGGCTCATGAACGGGGACATGGGGGTGACCCTGAAGGTGCCGGATCCGGACGGAGGGCCGGTCCTGCGGGTGGCCTTCCCCGCCGGGGACGGCAGCGACCGGGTGCGCTGGGTGCTGCCCAGCCGCCTTGGGGCGGTGGAGACGGCCTTCGCCCTGACGGTGCACAAGTCCCAGGGGTCGGAGTTCCGCCACACCGCCCTGGTGTTGCCGGATCGCACGGGCCCGCTGCTGACCCGGGAACTGGTCTATACCGCCATCACCCGGGCCAGCCGCTGGTTCACCCTGCTGGAACCCCGTTCCGGGATCCTGGAGGCGGCGGTGACGCGGCGTGTGTTGCGCAGCAGTGGCCTGGAGGCCGCCCTGGAGGATCCCTCCCGCCGTGGGTGAGCCTCAGGGACGATGCGGGGCGTGCAGGTAGTCCCGGGTGCCCATCTCCTGCAGGCGGCTGACGCAGCGGGCATACTCAAAGCGCAGTCGCTGTCCCCGGTAGAGCCCCTCCGGCGGGGCCTCGGCCGTGAGCAACAGGTTGACCCCCCGATCGTAGAAGGTATCCACCAGGCCCAGGAACCGCCGTGCGGCGTCCTCCCGGGCTGCGTCCATCACGGGCACCCCGGAGATCAGCACCGTGTGAAACCGGCGGGCCAGTTCCGCGTAGTCCGCGGTGCCGCGGGCGTCGCCGCACAGGACCCTGAAATCGAACCACACCGATTCCCGGGACAGGCCCCGCACCGGGATGGCACGTCCCTCCACCTCCAGGCTGCCGGTCCCCGCGGCGTCCTCCCCGGCCAGCGCACGAAAGGTGGCCCCCAGCCGGGCCTCGGCGGCGGCGTCCGCCGGCACCTGATAGGCCCCGTCCTCGGGCAGGGCCCGCAGCCGGTAGTCGCAGCCGTCCGCCAGGTGAAAGACTGTGAGCTGCTCCCGGATGAGGCGGATGGCAGGGAGGAAGCGTTCCCGTTGCAGCCCGTCCCGGTAGAGGTCCTCCGGCGGCAGGTTGGAGGTGATCACCAGGGTGACCCCCCGTTCCAGCAGGCCCCGCAGGAGGCGGTCCAGGATCATGGCGTCGGTGATGTCGGAGACGAAGAACTCGTCCAGGCACAGCACCCGGGCACCGGCCAGGCGGCGGGTGACCTCCGTCAGGGGGTCGGGCCGGTCCTTCAGGGTGGCCAGCTCGTCGTGGACCCGCTGCATGAAACGGTAGAAGTGCAGCCGCTGTTTCCCCTCGAAGGGCAGTTCGTCAAAGAAACGGTCCATCAGGAAGGTCTTGCCCCGGCCCACGCCGCCCCAGAGATAGAGCCCGCGCACCGGCGCGGCGGGGGTCTCGCGGGTGAACCAGCGGGCGATGCCGCGGCGCGGGGGATCCCCGCCACCCCCCTGGAGGGCATTGCGGATACGCTCCAGCTGCCGCCGGGCCTGTTCCTGGGCCGGGTCCAGGGTCGGGGCCGCGGGGGCCTCCGGGGCAAGGGGATGCAGGCGGAATGATGACATATGGTGGGTCTTCACCTGGGCGTTTCGGGGCAAAGGCCCAAGGATAACCCGATCCTGGGCCCATTCCGACCTGCGGACCGGGATGAGTGTCGACGGTTGTGTGCCGCAGCAGGGCCGGAACGGAGGGGCACGGGGTTGATCCAGGGCACTGGTCAGACCCGGGCACCGGGGTTAGGATTACCAAAACCCCCTCATCCAGCCCAACGAGTCATCGCCCCCATGACCCAACGCCCGGAATCCGAACTGCGCACCCTGCTGGAACAGCCCATGCCCGATGCCGACGGACATTTCGGTCCCTACGGTGGGCAGGCGGTACCGCCCCAGCTCAAGGCCATCATGGACGATATCGCCCGGGCCTATCTCGCCATCCGCGAGACCCGGGCCTACCAGGAGGAACTGGCCGAGCTGCACCGGCACTACGTGGGCCGGCCCAGCCCCATCTATCACGCGCGGCGCCTGAGTGCTCACTGCGGCGGCCGGGCGGAGATCCATCTCAAGCGGGAGGACCTGAACCACACCGGGGCCCACAAGATCAATCACGCCCTGGGGGAGGCCCTGCTGGCCAGGCATATGGGCAAGACCAAGGTCATCGCCGAGACCGGGGCGGGGCAGCACGGCGTGGCCATGGCCACGGCCTGTGCCCTGGTGGGGCTGCCCTGCGAGATCCACATGGGCGAGGTGGACATCGAGAAGGAGCATCCCAATGTCACCAGGATGAAGATCCTGGGGGCGGATCTCATCCCCGTGGACCGGGGCACCCGGACCCTGAAGGACGCCGTGGACAGCGCCTTCGAGGAGTACATGAAGGATCCGGATCATTTCTTCTATGCCATCGGCTCCGTGGTGGGCCCGCATCCCTTCCCCATGATGGTGCGGGACTTCCAGTCGGTGGTGGGCCGGGAGGCCCGGGCGCAGTTCCTGGAGGCCCATGGTTGCCTGCCGGACAGCGTGGTGGCCTGCGTGGGGGGCGGCTCCAACGCCCTGGGCCTCTTCAGCGGCTTCATGACGGATCTGGAGGTGGAGCTGGTGGGGGTGGAGCCCTGCGGCCGCGGGCTGGGCCTGGGGGATCACGCCGCCACCCTGACCTATGGCAGTCCGGGGACCATGCACGGCTTCCATTCCTACATGCTCCAGGACGAGGCCGGGGAACCCCAGCCGGTCTATTCCATCGCCTCGGGTCTGGATTACCCCTCGGTGGGGCCCCAGCACGCCTATCTCAAGGACATCGGCCGCGCCCAGTACCACGCGGTGGATGACAACGCCAGCCTGGAGGCCTTCCTGCAGCTCTCGCGCCTGGAGGGGATCATCCCCGCCCTGGAGTCGGCCCATGCCCTGGCCTGGGTCATGCGCGCGGCAGAGAAGGCCGAGCCCGGCACCCGGTTCCTGGTGAACCTCTCCGGGCGGGGCGACAAGGATGCCGATTTCGTGGCCCAGCGGCTCAGTCTCTGAGCCCGGCATCGGGGCGGTGTTGCCGCCCCGGAACTAGAGCCGTCCCTGGCGCTGTCGCTGGGTCCGCAGCCGGTCGATATCGGCGTAGTGGCGACCGGCGCAGTAGTCGATCTTCCAGAAATGCAGGAGGTTGAGCAGCCGGCGCAGGAGGCAGTGCCCCTTGTGGCCCTCGATGCACAGGCGGTAGCTCCTGCCTGCCAGGGATTCCTTCCATTGCGGGGTGTCTGGGGCTTCCTGGGACATGTTCGTGCGTCGCGTAGGGCGGTTCGAGGGTGGGGATCAGGGGCAGGCTAAACCCGCCCCTCAGAGGGGTCAAGCCTGATCCCGGCGATATCCCGGGGCGGCTCGGGGTGGGCCGCTCCAGGCCGGGCCGGTTACCCCCTTAGCCCCCCGTGGGGATCATCAGGGCCTCCATGAGTCGTTCCATGCGTTCCCGGAAACGTTCCTGTTGTTCCGTGCCTGACTCGCGGAAACGGGCATCCTGTGCCGTCAGGGCCTCCAGGAGACGGGCCCCGGAGGCGCGGGCCTGTTCCAGGAACTGCACCTCCGGGCGATCGAATCGATCCCCCAGGGTCTCCAGGTACTGCCCCAATCGCTGGCCGGGGTCCTGAGGCGTGTCCAGTCGTTGGGTCTGTTCGTAACGGCTGGCCAGGCTATGGCGTTCCACGCGGCTCATGTCCAGGTGCAGGGTGCTCAGTTCACCGCTGTCGAAGCGCAGTTCGCCCACCTGCTGGAAGGCCGTCTG
>JBKGXY010000104.1:0-7559 GCA_046546415.1 Ectothiorhodospira sp. | reverse complement strand
ATCCGGGCCGAAAGGCCAAAGGGGTTTGGGACCACCCTCGCCATTGCGCGCCAGCATTCGGCTGATCGGATTCGTGCTATGCCCTGGGTCAAGGTGCCACGGATCCGAGACCGCCGTGGTCAAGGGGGCACCTTCCCTGGAAAATCAATTAGGTACGGCCCTTGAGTACGGCATAGATCCTGCCTTTGTCCCGCTTGCCGATCGCCAGGACATACACGATCAGCGCCTCGTCCACCACTTCGTACACCAAACGATAACCGGCGGATCGGAGTTTGATCTTGTAGACGGAATCGTACCCGGTCAATCGATCCGCCGGCACTCTAGGGTTTTCGAGCCTTGCCGCCAGCTTTTTCTTGAACTGGTTTTTCACCGGCCCCCCCAGCTTCTCCCACTCCTTCAGGGCAACCGGTAGGAACTGGAGCTTATAGGTCATCCAGCGACACCGCCACGGCCTGCTCCTTATCCCCGAGGCGCTCCTCGACGAGCCTGGCGAGCTCATCATCCTCGATCCTGTCCATCATCAACTCATAGAGCTCCGCCGGAATCAGGTAAGCCGCTGGCCTGTTGTGGTTCAGAACCGCGATGGGGGAACCATTGGCCTGTGCCAGCACAGAGGATGGATTTTTCTTCAATTCTGAAATGCTTACGGAATAATCCGCCAGAACCTGATGCATGACACGCTCCAGACCAATATTTGGCTCTTATTATAGGTTTTTTTCCGCCCCGTCACCACGCTCGTCGATCCCCGGCCGCGGGGCGTGGTCGGGGTTGGCCCGGCGGGCGAGGACGAAGGCCAGGGCGATGGCGGGCAAGCCCGCCAGGGCGGAGGTGACGAAGAACCAGGACCAGCCCACCGCCTCTGCCAGCAGGCCGGTGAACCCCGCCAGGAACTGGCCCGGGAGGGTCATGAGGGAGCTGAACAGGGCGTACTGGGTGGCGGTGTAGGCGGTGTTGGTGAGGCTGGAGAGGTAGGCGATGAACACCGCCACCGCCAGGCCGCCGGTGATGTTGTCGGCGACGATGGCCACCACCAGCCCCCCCATCTCCGGCCCCAGGAGGGCCAGCCAGGAGAAGGCCAGGTTGGTCAGGGGGGCCATGAAGGCCGTGACAAGGAGCATGGGCATGATGCCGAACCGGGCCACCAGCACCCCCCCCAGGCCGGCCCCCAGCAGGGTCATGGCCAGACCGAAGGCGGCGGCTACGTTGGCGATCTGTGCCTTGGTGAAGCCCAGGTCCAGGTAGAAGGGGTTGGCCATCACCCCCATGAAGATGTCGCTGATGCGGAAGATGCCGATGAAGACCAGGATCATCAGGGCCGCCTGGCCGTAGCGGCGGAAGAAATCGGCGAAGGGGCAGATCACCGCGCCGATGAACCAGGCCGTCAGATCCCGCCGCCAGCCCCGGCTGCGGGTGCGGTCCAGGTAATCGATCACCCGCTGCTCCGTCTGCCAGGTGCGCCGGTCCACGGCCACCTCCGGTTCCCGAACGATCAGGGTCGTCACCAGCCCCACCCCCATGAGGGCGGCCATGACGCCGTAGGCCAGGGTCCAGTCTGCCACCGACGCCAGGTGCAGGGCCCCGGCCCCGGCCACCAGCAGGGCCACGCGGTAGCCCAGGATGTAGGCGGCGGCCATGGCCCCCTGGCGGTCCCGGCTCACCGCCTCGATGCGATAAGCATCCACGGCGATGTCCTGGGTGGCGGATCCGAAGGCGGCCAGCACGGCCCAGACCGCCACCAGCCACAGATGGTCCACGGGGTTGGTGAGGGCCAGCCCCAGCAGGGACAGGCCGATGGCCCCCTGGGCCAGGAGCATCCAGGCGCGGCGCCGTCCCAGGATTCGGCTGAGCAGCGGCAGGGGCAGCCGGTCCACCACCGGCGCCCAGAAGACCTTCACCGAGTGGGCCATGCCCACCCAGCTGAGGAAGCCGATGGCCGCCAGCTCCACCCCCAGGTCCCGCAGCCAGGCGGTGAAGGTGCCCCCCACCAGCAGCAGGGGCAGCCCTGCGGAGAAGCCCAGAAAGAGCATGCCGATGACCCGGGGATGGCGGTAGACCCCCAGGGCCTGCCGCCAGCCGCGTCCCGTGTTGTCCGCCTGTTCGGTCACACCGCGTCCTCCTCTGCAGACCTTGCTGCGTATCCGCCAGACCCCATGAGCGCCTGCTCCGTGCCCCCTCGGATCCGTCGGGTCAGCCGGGGGCACCGCTTGCCCATTCCGGGGGCGGGTGGCAATGTGAAGGCCTCGATCCGCCCCCTGAGGAGATCCCCTTGAACCTCCGCGCCCTGCCACTGTTGCTCTCTTGCGCCCTCGCCACCCTCCCCCTGCAGGCGGAGACCATCTTCCTGCAGGAAGGGGAGCAGTGGCGGCGGGGGGACGTGCAGGTGTGGTGCGGCCGACCGCAAGGGGGATCAAAGCAGCCGGTGGTGCTCACCGAATGCCAGCACTGGGACGATTTCCGGGACGAATGCCTGTTCCAGCGCCGCATCCACCGGGCCGGAGACCTGAAATGCGTGGAGGAATGCCAGCACTGGGACGATTTCTCCAGCACCTGCCATTTCGAGACCCGCTGCGAACACCGGCCCGAACAGGGCGGGTTCGTGCGCACGGAATGCCGGCGCTTCGATGACTTCCGCAAGACCTGCCGCGACACCCGGGAGGAATGGATCGGTCCTTGAGCGCGGATCACCCCTCGGCCTTCTCCGCGCAGCCAATGCACAGGGCCACGGCGGGGTTGGCCTCCAGCCGGCCCCGGGCGATGGGTTCGCCGCAGTCGACGCACTCCCCGTAGCCCCCCTCGTCCATGCGCCGCAGGGCGGCCTGGATGCGCCGGATCTGCTGCGCGGCCCGGGCCTCGCTGGCCCGGGCCATGGCCTGACCCTGGAGGGCGTCCATGCGGGAGAGTCGCCCGGTGCGGGTCTGATCCAGCTCCACGGTATCGGCGCCGGAACGGCGGGCCCCGGCGGTCCCTTCCAGCTCGGCCAGCTCGGCTTCCAGGCGTTGTCTGAAGTGTTCGATCTCGTCTCCGCTCAGCATGGCCGGGATTCTACGCCAGTCCTTCCCGCGGGCACAGGGGGCTTCTCAGGGGGGCATACCGGGCAGGAAACCGGCCGCCAGGGGCAGGAGGAAGGCGGTGAGGATGCCGGCCAGGCTCAGGCCCAGTCCGGCGAAGGCCCCCGCCGTGACGCTGATGCCGAAGGCCTGGACGGTACCGAATCCGTGGGCCGTCACCCCCAGGGCGAAGCCCTTGACCCGGTCGTCCCGGATCCCCATGAGGCGGATCAGCAGCGGGGCCAGCAGGCAGCCCAGGGCCCCGGTGAGCAGCACCAGGGCGGCGGTGAGGGACGGCAGCCCCCCCAGCTTCTCCGAGACCCCCATGGCGATGGGGGACGTGACCGACTTGGGGGCCAGGGAGACCAGGGTGCGGGGATCCGCCCCCAGGAGATGGGCGATGACCACGGCGCTGACGGCGGCGGTGCCCGCCCCGGCGACCCCGGCGGTGAGCAGGGGCAGCAGCAGGGCCCGGATCTGGAGGCGGTTCTCGTACAGCGGGATCGCCAGGGCCACGGTGGCGGGCCCCAGGAGGAAATGGATGAACTGGGCCCCTTCAAAATAGGTGTCGTAGTCCGTGCCGGTGAGCAGCAGCACCCCGATGAGCAGGGCCATGGAAAGCAGCACCGGATGCAGCACCGGGCCACCCCGCAGGCGGCGGTTGAGCCAGAGGCTGGCCTGGAAGGCCAGGAGGGTCATGGTGAGCCACAGCAGCGGACTCGCCGACAGGAAGGCCCAGATATCGGTGATGCCCTCAGCCATCCTGCCGGTCCCTCGCATCGCCCCGGATCAGGCCGTTCAACAGGCCCAGGGTCACTGCCAGGGCCAGGGCGGTGCTCGCCACCAGCCCCGCCAGGAGGGGCCAGGCGTCCTGCATCACCCGGTCGAAGTGGACCATCAGGCCGACCCCGGCGGGGACGAACAGCAGGGCCAGGTGGCGCAGCAGGCCATCGGTGACCCCTTTCAGGTCATCTGGGACCCCCCCGCGCGCCACCAGGCCCAGGAACAGCAGCATCATGCCCACCACAGGCCCCGGAAACGGCAGTCCGAGCCCGGCCACCAGCACCTCCCCCGCCAGCTGGCAGAGGAGCAGCACCAGCAGTGCGGGCACCAACCCTTGCCTCATTCACAAGAGCCGGTGCGCCGGCCGGTGATCTCGGTGCGCATGCGCAGCGGACCGATGGGGGTCTCCATGCGGGCGTCGGCCTCCCCCTCCAGGGTGTCACCCAGGAAGCGCATGTCGGCGTCCATACGGACCTCCATCCCTTCCTCGGTGCACAGCAGTTCGTAGCGGGCCTCCGAAGCGGTCATGTCCATGGACTGGATCTCGCAGTTCTCCTCCACGCCCAGGAATTCATGCCCCTGATCCAGGTCTTCCTCGGTGATGCACTCGCTGGAGGTGTTGCGCTGCTCAGGAAGCCCCGTATCCCCCTCCATGCGACTGATGTTCTCGAAGCGCCACTGACCGGGGTTCAGGTCGGGGCGGGCGTCATCGGCGTGTACGCCGGAGACGAGGGCGAGGCAGGCGATACAGACCAGGGGGCGGGTGATCATGGCGGACTCCACGGCGATGATAGAGGCATGGTAGCAACGCCCGGCAGGGGTCGCCAGGCAATGGGGTTCGGTCCGGGGTTCAGGTGATCACCGGCTCGGCATCCTTCTCGATATCGAACTGCAGCACCGCCAGGGCCTCGTCATAGCGGTCCAGCATCTCCGCCTGGTCGCGACCGCCGATGAAGACATTGGCGATCTCGAAACTGTACATATCCTGTCCCTGGAGATCGCGCAGGTGCTGGCCCGGCCTCACCGGGATCTTCACCTCCGTGCCGGGCTGGCGTTGGCGCAGCCGATCGATGGCCGCCTGACTCGGCACGCGCACCACCCGCCCGCTCTCCACGGTGCGGAACATGAAATGCCCGGCCACGTTGTAGGTCCCCCGGCGTTCCATGGGCTTGGGCTTGCGCCCCAGGGCCAGATCCACCATCACCGACAGGTGGGAGATGCCGTGCACCTTCTCGAAGATGTCCGTGTGGGCCTGGGAGATCCGGGGGTTGATCTCCAGGAGCCAGACCTGGTCGGAGGTCTGATCGTAGAAGAATTCGGCGTTGAAGGGGGCGTTGTCCAGACCGATCTGCTGCACCGCCATGCGCACCACGTCCATCATGCGGTGCTGGATCTCCAGGGGCAGCGAAGAGGGGTATTCGTAGCGGGCGAAGGAGGAGCTGTCCTGCTCGCGCACCGAATCTACCACCCCGTACACATGCACCCGGCCGTTGTGGCTGTAGCCCTCCAGTGTGCACTGCCAGCCGCCGATGGGGGTCTCCGCCACGAAGCTCTCGGGCATCTCGGCGATCTCCGGCGGGGCACCGAATCGCTCCATCAGGTAGCGGAAGGGTTCGCCCATGAAGCCCACCTTCTCCCGGCAGACGGGCATCACCGCGCGGAACTGGCGTTCGTCGTTGATGTGGAAGGCCAGGAAGGAGCGGAAGGACTTGATGGGCTTGATCCAGAAGGGGGGCAGCAGGCCGATGTGGCCGTAGACCTCGTCGTCGAAGGGGTCGAAGGCCCGGAACTGGGGGATGTGCTCCGGGATCACCTTGCGTTGTTCCAGACGACTCCAGTACTTGTGTTCGCACTTGAGCACCGACTCCAGGGTCGCTCCGGGGACCCCGAAGTGGGCCGCCAGGATGGGGACCAGCACGGTGCCGGGGAAGTCGTAGTAGCTGGCCACGGCGTCCACGGGGCCGTCGACGGACTCCATGTTCTGAATCGCCTTGTCGATCAGCTGCTGGATGTCGTACTGGTCCACGTTGCGGATGTCACTGATGTCCAGTGCCGCGTGGAAGGCGCACTCCTGCGCCTGGGGCAGGCGCTCCAGCTTGTCGCGGTTGAACGCGTCCAGGCCGATGATGAAAACGTTCTTCTTCGCCATCCGGAAACTCCTTGGATCGTGAGTACGGTGGATGAAGAGGTCTGGATCAGACCCCGTCCCGGGGGACCGACTCGTCCCAGGTCCGGGAGAACACCCGCGCGTCCCCCTCGTAGGCATCCAGGGTGGCCCGGATGCAGAAATGGGTGCGGGTGGAGGTGAGCACGGTCCGGGTGACGGTATACGCCGACCAGTCCCCCCGCGAGAAGTCGCGTTCGTGCACCACCTCCCCCCGCAGGGTGTCGTAGCGCTCGTTGCGGTAGCTGTAGCGCTCCTGAACCCGGCGGGCATAGGTGAGCGCGATGTCCTCGAGGCGCAGCATGGGGTCGTTGTTGACCACCTCCAGGGCCACCTGGTTCGTGGCCAGGTTGTGCACCACCTTCCACTCCCGGTGGGCCGGGGCCAGGAGGCTGTGCTCGGGGGCCGGGGCACGGCGCCCCCGGCCCAGATCCCGCAGGGCGGCGTCTTCTTCCCCCGGATCGCGGTGCGGCAGCACCAGGCGGCAACCCCCGGTGTGCAGGGTCAGGCGCACCGGCTCCGGGGCCGGCCAGGCCAGGGGCCAGTAGGAACTGGACACCGAGAGGCGGATGCGATGCCCGGCGCGGAAGCGCTGCGCCACCTCGTTCATGCGCACCCGCACCCGGTAGCGCTGGCCGGGTTCCAGGGGTTCGGGGGTCTCATGCCCCCCCCGATGGGTCAGGTTGAGGATGCCGAAGGTCACCCGGGTGGCCCGGTCGTCCGGGGCCAGGTCCGACAACCGCACCGCCACCTGGGCCACCGGCTTGTCGGCCGCCAGCTCCAGTTCCACCTCCGGGGCCCCCAACACCTGCAGGTCCGTCTCCAGGGGCGGGGTGTCGAAGACCAGGGCCCCGCCGTCCTCCAGGCGCTGATCCGAAGGCAGGTCCGTGGTCTCGGCATAGGAGCACCACTTGCCGGCGAACAGCCCCACGCTCAGGGGGCTCTGGATGGTGAGCGCCTCCGGCTCCGGTGGCGCCGCCCCCGGCTCCGGCAGGAGCCGCCCCCGGGCCAGGCGATACCCCAGGGGCTGCACTGCGGGGCTGGGCCACTGCCGTTCCGCCACCCAGTCGCCGGTGATGTCCGGCAGAAGCGGGGCGCGGCGGTCGTGCATCCAGACCCGCAACATGGGGTCCGCCTCCACCTGCCGGTCGATGCCCTTGAGCCAGTGGTCCCACCAGCGCAGGCATTCCCCGAGGAAGTCGATGGTGGGCCCCGGTCCCCCCATATGGGGATACTTGTGCCCCCAGGGGCCCACCAGCCCACGGCGGGGCACCTTCAGATGCCGCATCAGGCGAAACACGGTGTTGGAATAGCCGTCGGCCCAGCCACTCACCGCCATCACCGGCACGCGGATGGCGTCGTAGTCCTCGCACACCGAGGCGTGGCGCCAGTAGTCGTCCCTGCGCTGGTGCTGCAGCCACTTGTGGATCCACAGCCCGCTGCCCTCCAGGCGTTCCCGCCACATCTCGCGCCAGCGCTCCCCCACCACCTGCGGGTCCGGCGGGCAGCTGTTGAAGCCGAACATGGTGGAGGCCCAGGAGAGGTTGTCGGTGAGCAGGCAGCCG
>JBKGXY010000103.1:0-7715 GCA_046546415.1 Ectothiorhodospira sp. | reverse complement strand
CCGAGCCGTGGTAGTTCCAGGCGGTGCAGGAGGTCTGGTCGGTCTCGTCCAGGTAATCCCGCCCGGGTTCGAATCCGAACTGGTTCATGAACCACAACAGGGAGGTGGGATAGCCGGGGATGTTGCCGCACTGGCCGCAGGACTTGTGATGCCAGAGTTGCCTGGTGGGGATCTTCTTGTCCCAGCCAAAGAGGGTATTCACCGTCACCGGTTCGTGTTCGTCCCGGATGCGGTGGATCAGGATCTTGCCCTCCTTTTCCAGTTCATACATGTGCTCGCGCACGTCGTCCATGCGCTCACCCAGATCGGCGTTGCGCCGGTCCACGCGCTTGCGCACCCAGTCGGTGGCGGCCAGTGCCTCCTCCCGGGAAAGCCCGCTCTCCCGGAACGCCGCGCCGTGGCCGGCCATACCCTGACCGCTTTCGGGATGCGCCCCGGGGGGCATGGTGCCGGAGTCCTTTACCCGGGGATCGGTGACGGAATCACCGGGGGTCTGATCTGTGGGTTTCATGGGTGCCTCTCCTCTACGCTCACATGGGGTGCTGGCGCGGCTCAGTCTGCTTCCTGCTCCTCGAGCCACTCCTCGTATTCCTCCCTCTTCTCTTCGATGAAGTCCTCGATCACATCGAACAGGTTCTCATCCATCAGTTCCAGGGACTTGAGCACCCCGGTCATCTCCCAGATGGTGTACATCTCCACGGAGGTCTTCAGGGAGACCTCCCAGGCCGTGTCCGTGGTCTGCAGGGTCTTCATGGGGATGGCCTTGCGCAGGATGCGCAGGTCCCCTTCCACCTTCTGGATGTTCGGGCCCCAGTCCGGGAAGTGATCCGGCTGGATCATGTCCGGGGAGAGCTGATTGCCCGTGGTGATGAGCTTGAGCATCACCCGGCCGAAGGGGCGCAGCACGTCCCTGGCCGACTGCATCTCGTGCTGGATGGCCACCTCGCGCAGGATGGCCACCAGGCCACCGGGGGAGTTCTTGAACGGACAGCGTGCGGCGCAGGTCATGCACTGGGCGCAGGCCCAGATCTTCTCCTGCATGGCGTCATAGATCTGCTCCACGTTCTCCGTCCAGAGCAGCTGCACGATCTCCCGGGGGCTGTAGTCATAGAACTGTGCCGAGGGGCAGGTGGCCGTACAGATGCCGCAATTGAGGCAGCCGTTCAGTTCGTGTTCGTAGCGGAAATCCCCACGAATGTCGTCGAATATCTGCTGCATTTCCGCGTAAGTTGCCATGAGACACCTCGTCTTTTGCCGCCGGGCGCCATCGGCTCACACCCAAGCGAAAAACTCAACTTTTGCCGTCCTGAGAGTCTAGACGATCCGCGAGGTCGGGCGACCCCGGGAGGACCGCCCGGGCCCCTCGTCCCGCGGGAATCCGGACACGGTTCACACTAGATGAACAGACAGATATCCGACTCGCCGGCAAACTCGAAGAAGGTGGCCGCCCCGCCGTAGGAGACCCCATCGATAAAGTCCTCCCGGGACATATCGAACAGGTCCACCGTCATCTGGCAGGCCACCATCTTCACCTCCGCCTCCAGGCACATGCTGCGAAGATCCTCGATGCTGGCCACTCCCTTGGACTTCATCTTCTGCTTCATCATGGCGGTCATCATCCCCTGCATCCCGGGCAGGGCCTGTGCCAGCACCGGCATGGGCACGGGCATGGGCATGCCGGGGTTCCCCAGGGAGGTCACCTTCAGATCGGGCTTCTTCTTGAGCAGCTGCAGACCATAGAAGGTGAAGAAGATCTCGGTCTCGTATCCCAGGGCCGCCGCCGTGGAGGCCAGGATGAAGGGGGGGTAGGCCCAGTCCAGGCTCCCCTTGGTGGCGATGATCGCGAGTTTCTTTTCGTCCGACACGTGCTGCTGCCTCCGTGATGCTGGGATGGGAAGGCCGCCTCGCGACGGCCACCGGCGCTCATGCCTTGCGCATCAGGAAGAGGAACTTACCCCCTTCCTCCTTGTGCTCCAGCAGTTCGTTTCCGGTCTGCTTGGCAAAGGCCTGGAAGTCCTTCACCGCCCCTGGATCGGTGGCGATGATATGCAACACCTGACCACTGGACATGGAGGCCAGGGTCTTCTTGGCTCTCAGGATGGGCAGCGGGCAGTTGAGACCGGAGGCATCCAGCTCCTGATCGAATTCGGCCATGTTCTCTCTCCTCAGTGTTTGGGCGGCACCGGCCCGGAGGCATCAAGGGTCCGCATGGTGGTCCCGGCAGAGGTCCGCCGGCCCCTTCTCGTGGGAAGGCGGGTCGACTCCTCCCGGTGCCTTCCCGGAGGAGGCCAGCTTAGGCGGCCCCCCGAGCCGGGGTTTTGACGCAACGCAAATATACCGTGATTTCCATTATTAGCATATACTGCAAAAAAATATAACCATATTCTTCTACTCTTCCAACCCCCGGATGCCGAACCAAGCCCCGACCCTGAGGTCTGAGCCATGGTATCGTCGGCCGATCCGGGCGAACCCCTGACCCTCAGCCAAGGAGCGTCCTCATGGAGAAATCCGACTTCGCCAGCGACACCCGGTACACGGTCACCCTTCGAGACCCCAAAGGCCGGCTGCAGCCGGCCCAGTTGTATGTCCACCAGCTCTTCGAAGAGGAGATGATCACCCGTCGCCTGGATGGTCCCGACTCGGGCCTGCTGTTCAAGGTCCCCTATGCCGACGTGGTCCGCATCGTCCGGTCTTACCCGGTGCCCGAGCAGGACCGCTTCATGCTCCCGCAAGCCATGCTCAAACCGACACTATGGGAAAACCGAACCTCCATGGCCGCCTACGCCTCTTCTCCCGGAAGGGGCAAATAGATCGCCCCGAGCCGCTCCGCCCCGGGGGGGCACCCCCCGGAAGGTGGCGCGGACTCCTGATCGCGCCCCTGCTGTGTGCGGCCATCCTGGGGGTGTCCCTTCTGTTGGGCACGGCCCCGGTCCGTGCCGAACTCCCGGACCTGGGTGACCCGGCCTCGGCCCTGCTCTCTCCCTCCCAGGAACAGGCCCTGGGGCGCCGGCTGCTGCGGGAGGTGCGGCGCAGTCTGCCCCTCAGCCAGGACCCGCTGCTGGTCAATTATGTCCAGTCCCTGGGCCAGCGCCTGGTCTCTCATGTCCCCGATGGCGGACACGCCCACTTCCGCTTCCTTGTGGTGGAGGACGCCTCGGTCAATGCATTCGCCATGCCCGGGGGGGTGGTGGGCATCAACACCGGCCTGATGCGCACCACCCGCAACGAAGCGGAACTGGCGGCGGTGATCGCTCACGAGATCGCCCATGTCACCCAGCGACACATCGCCCAGGCGCACACCGCCGGCGGCCGATCGGACCTGGCTTCCGGGCTGGCCATCCTGGCGGGGATCATCGCCAGTGCCTACGTACCGGAACTGGGACAGGCGGCCATCGTGGGCGGCATGGCCGGAGGCGCACAGGCCCGTCTGAACTTCACCCGGGCCAAGGAGGAGGAGGCCGACCGCATCGGCGTGACCATCCTGGCGGACGCGGAGTACACCCCCGAGGCCATGCCGGACTTCTTCGAACGGATGATGCAGCTTGGTGGCCCGGGTGCCGATGCGGTCCCCGAGTATCTGCGCACCCACCCGGTGACCCAGCGCCGCATCGCCGAGACCCGGGACCGGGCCGCCCGATACGACGACGAGGAGCGCGTCACGGATTCACGGGAATTCGGTCTCATGCGGGCACGTGCCTGGGCCCTGACCGATCCGGAGGCGGTGCTCGCAGCCCATGCGGATCAAGACCCGGAGGATTCCGCGGCCCATTACGCTCAGGCCGTAGCCCTCATCCAGCAGGGGCGGACTCAAGACGCCCTGGCGGCCCTGGACGCGGCCCGGGAAGAGACCGATGCCCCCTCCTCCCTCTACCTGGAGCTGGCCCGGGCCGAGGCCTTCCTGGCGGGTCGGGATCCCGACCCGGATCGGGCCCTGGAGATCCTGGAGCGGCTTCAGGAGTTGTATCCCCATTTCCCTCCCGTGGCCCAGACCCGGGCCCGGGCCCTGCTGGCGGCCGACCATCCCGCCAGGGCCCTGCAGGCGGTGGACCACCTCCTGACCCAGGACGTGGAGATCCCTTCCCTGTACCGCCTCAAGGGGGAAGCCGCGAAACAGATGGGCCGCACGGCCCGGAGCCACGAGGCCATGGCCGAGTACTACTTTCATCATGGCCAGTACCGGGAGGCGGTGAGACAGCTGGATATCGCCCTGTCGGAACCCGGCCTGGATACCCCCCTGGAGCAGCGGATCCGCAGCAAGCGGGAGACGGCCGTGCGCTTCGCCGAAGAGGAGCGGGAGGATTCCCGATCCTGAATGGCCTTGACTCAGGGGATCCGCCGGGAGAAGCTCCGTCATCTGAATTGATCAATATCAATAAAAGGGCGCCACCCCCTCCCCTGGGGCCGCTTCATGGGTATCCTCTTATATAACCAAACGACACTTGCAAAAAATATTTGGTTAGCGAAACTCCCGATACAAGAGGTACGGACCGTAAGGTCTGAACACTCCCCGGGACCCAGGCGGGCTCCCGGTCCAACCAGAACCGGAGGTACAGGCATGAACAACAGACGTCGCGTCCTGCTCAAGGGCACCCTGGCGGCGGGCACCGTGGGTGTGGCCGTGGGGGCCGGGTTGCTCACCCCCAGCACCGTCCTGGCGGAGGCCCGGGAGGACTTCAAGGAAGGGTCCATGGACGAGATCCTCAACAGGGCCATGGGCTCGGATCGGCATGAGGAGGGTCACGTCCGCGTGGACGCCCCGGACATCGCCGAGAACGGTGCCGTGGTCCCCGTCACCGTGGAATCGGACCTGGATGGGGTCACCGAGATCGCCATCCTAGCGGCCGCCAACGACACCCCCCTCACCTCCCGTTACGAGCTGGGGGAGGGCACCCACCCTTCCATCTCCAGCCGCATCAAGATGGGCGAGTCTTCCGATATCGTCGCCGTGGTCAAGAACGGGGACGGACTCTACAGCGGCAGCAAGGAGGTCAAGGTCACCATCGGCGGCTGCGGCGGCTGACCCCGCACCCCGCCCCACCCATCCGATCCAGGAGCATCACCCATGTCCAGCATCCGTGTCCGCGCACAGCTTCGTGATGGCGTCACCAAGGTTCGCGCCCTGATCAGCCATCCCATGGAGACCGGCCAGCGCACCGGCAATGACGGCCAGAAGATCCCGGCCCACTACATCACCCAGGTAAAGGCCACGTTGGGCGACCGCCACGTCCTCACCGCCCACTGGGGTCCCGGCATCTCCCGGAACCCCTACCTGTCCTTCCGGTTCGAGGGGGCCTCCTCAGGCGATACCCTCAAGGTTTCCTGGGAGGACAACAAGGGGGAATCCGACAGCACAGAGGCCGAGATCGCCTGACCCCCCTCAACGCCGGCGCAGGGATGCACGGCCCGGGGGAGGGACGGTCGCGGGAGACCGGGTCGTCTCCCCGCCCGGAATCAAACCGGTCCCGCCGGGCCCACCCTTGCACAGGCGCACCAGCATTCGGCCGACATCCATCCCGTGCAAAAGGAATCCCCCATGAACCTGACCCGCCGAGAATTCCTGCAGGTGCTCGCAGCGGCCGGCACCGCTGGCTTCGCCCTCCCCGGGAGCCGCCCGGCCAGGGCCACCGGCATCCCCACGGACCCCTATGAGGTGCCGCCCCTGGGCAACGTTTCCCTGCTGCACTTCACCGACTGCCACGGGCAGCTCCTGCCGGTGCACTTCCGTGAACCCCATGTCAACCTGGGGGTGGGCGAAATGCGCGGCCGCCCGCCCCATCTGGTGGGCGAGCACTTCCTGAAGCACTACGGGATCGATCACCCCGGACTGCATTCCCATGCCTACACCCATCTGGACTACGCCCGCCTGGCCGAGACCTACGGCCGCGTGGGGGGGTTTGCCCATCTGGCCACCCTGGTGAAACGCATGCGCGAGCAGCGTCCCGACGCACTGCTCCTGGATGGCGGGGACACCTGGGGTGGTGGCTCGGGCACCGGCCTGTGGACCCGCGGCCAGGACATGGTGGACGCCCAGAAGCTGCTGGGGGTGGACGTCATGACCGGCCACTGGGAATACACCTTCGGGGCCGATCGGGTGCGAGAGGTGGTGGAGAACGACTTCGACGGCCACATCGACTTCGTGGCCCAGAACGTGGTGGACGTGGATTGGGGGGACCTCATCTTTCGCCCCTACGTCATCCACGAGATGAACGGGGTTCAGGTGGCCGTCATCGGCCAGTCCTTCCCCTACACCCCCATCGCCAATCCGCGGCATCTGGTCCCCCAGTGGTCCTTCGGCATCCGCGACGAAAAGATGCAGGAGACGGTCCGGCAGGCCCGGGGCGAAGGGGCCGAGGTGGTGGTGCTCCTCTCCCATAACGGCATGGACGTGGACATCGAGCTGGCCCGGAGGGTGGACGGCATCGACGCCATCCTCGGGGGCCACACCCACGACGCCGTACCCGCCCCCCTGCCGGTGAAGACCCCCTCCGGGGGTACCTGCCTGGTCACCAACGGCGGCTCCAACGGAAAATTCCTGGGGGTGCTGGACCTGGACTTCCGTGATGGGACCATCCGCGACTACCAGTATCGCCTGTTGCCGGTCTTCTCCGACCTCATCGACCCCGACCGGGAGATGGCCGCCTACATCCGGAACATGCGGGAACAGGAGGTCACTTACGAGGGCGAGACCTTCCGCATGGCGGAGCGCCTCGGGGAGGAACTGGCCGTGACCGAGGACCTGCTCTACCGCCGGGGCAATTTCAACGGCACCTTCGATCAGCTCATCTGTGATGCCCTCATGGAGCAGGTGGACGCCGAGATCGCCTTCTCGCCGGGCTTCCGCTGGGGGACCACCGTCCTTCCCGGGGAACCCATCACCTTCGAGCACGTCATGGACCAGACCGCCCTCACCTACCCGGCGGTGACCCGCAACGAGATGACCGGACGCATGATCCGTCAGGTCCTAGAGGACGTGGCCGACAACCTCTTCAACAAGGATCCCTTCTACCAGCAGGGCGGGGACATGGTGCGGGTGGGCGGCCTGCGCTACAGCATCGACCCCACCCGGGAGATGGGCGAGCGCATCTCCGATCTGGAACTGGACGGCAAGCCACTGGATCCGGAGCGCAACTACGTGGTGGCGGGCTGGGCCAGTGTCCAGGAGCAGCCGGAGGGGGATACCGGAGAGCGCATCTGGGACGTGGTCGCGGACCATCTGCGGGATCACCGCAAGGTGGCCATCACCCGGCCCAACCAGCCCCGCCTGCGCGGCGTGCCGGACAATCCCGGCCTGGGATCGACCTGAAACCGTTCGGCCGGACATTGCGGGCGCCTCTGCCCACCACGATGGAACCAGGCGCTGGCTCGGCGATCCAGATCAGCGATCCGGCCCCTGATCGTCCCCGTACGGGTCTGCCAAATGACGGAAGGCCGCGGTGAAGTCGTTGTCCAGATACCCCTCCACCACCTCCACGCCGACACCGAGGCCCTCCCCCCATTCCAGGATCTCCTCCGGGAGGAAATAGTTGAACATGGAATGCCGCGGCCGCCCTTTGAGCAGATTGAAGACGAACCCCCGCGAGGCCGCGTCCAGGCAGCGCTGGATGAAGTGGTGGGTCTCCTCCCGGGTCAGGTTGTTCATCGCCCCGCTGCAGACGTAGTAATCCGCTGCCGGAAGCGGATCGCGGAGCACATCACAACGCTCCACACGGGCCTCC
>JBKGXY010000102.1:0-7793 GCA_046546415.1 Ectothiorhodospira sp. | reverse complement strand
CCCAGCCACTTGTACAGGAAGCGGTTGAAGCGCCAGCGCATCTGCAGGGTCTTCCAGTCGGGGTGATCCGCCAGGCTCAGTTCCTCGCCGCTGCGGCTGTGACGGCCCAGGACCTCCGCCTGACGGGCGTCGTGATACAGGCGCACCCGAAGGTTGGGGCTGCGCCGACACGGGCGCTCACCATCGGCCTCGAAGCGGTAGGTGAGGCACAGGGTGGTGGTGTAGGGGCAGCACTCCAGGACCTGGAGATGCAGGTCCATGGCCCCCGGGATGCGGGAGATGCAGGGGGTCTGGATGGACCGGGGATCGGGACACAGCTGCCGAAGGCGGATGTAATTCGCCTCATAGAGGTCCATCAGGGCCGCGAAGCTGCTGGGCAGCGGGTCCAGATAGGCGGGTGTGTGGGCTTCGACCAGCATGGCGGGATGGTACCACAGGGACAGGCCGGGCCGTCTTTGCTAAGTTAGGCGGGATTCGGCGATTCCGCTGCCCCGAGTGCCCATGGCAGGCAAGCGGAAGCGCCCCGTCCAACCGACCCAGAGACCGTTGCCGCAGACATGAAGATCCATCGCGTCGAGACCACCCCCTTCACCGACCAGAAACCCGGTACCTCCGGCCTGCGCAAGAAGGTGGCGATGGTGCAGACCCCGCATTACCTGGAGAACTTCGTGCAGGCGGTATTCGACGCCCGCCCGGACCTGCGGGGCGGCACCCTGGTGCTGGGGGGGGATGGGCGCTACTACAATCGCGAGGCGATCCAGACCATCCTGCGCATGGCGGTGGCCAACGGCGTCTCCCGGGTGCTGCTGGGACGCGGCGGGATCCTGTCCACCCCGGCCGCTTCCTGCCTGATCCGCAAATACCGCACCCAGGGGGGGATCATCCTTTCCGCCAGCCACAACCCCGGCGGCCCCGACGAGGACTTCGGCATCAAGTTCAACACCCCCAACGGCGGACCGGCGCCGGAGCGGGTGACCCACGCCATCCACGCCCGGGCCAGCGAGCTCACGCACTACCGCATCGCCGAGATGGGCGACGTGGACATCGACCGGTCGGGCCGGATCCAGGTGGGTCCCCTGACCGTCTCGGTGATCGATCCGGTGGATGACTATGCGGCGCTGATGCAGTCCCTGTTCGACTTCGACCGCATGCGGGCCCTTTTCACGGAGGGCCGCTTCTCCATGCGCTTCGACGCCATGCACGCCGTCACCGGACCCTACGCCCGTCGCATCCTGGAGGGGATGCTGGGGGCACCGGAAGGGACCGTGGTGCGGGCCGAACCCCTGCCGGACTTCGGCGGAGGGCATCCCGACCCCAATCTGGTCCACGCCCACGACCTGGTGGCGGCCATGGAGGCGCCGGACGGGCCCGACTTCGGCGCCGCCTCCGATGGGGACGGGGACCGCAACATGATCCTGGGCCGGAACTTCTACGTCACCCCCAGCGACAGCCTGGCGGTGCTGGCCGCCAACGCCCACCGGGTTCCGGGCTATGCCCGGGGCATCGCCGGCATCGCCCGCTCCATGCCCACCAGCCGCGCGGCGGATCGGGTGGCCCGGGCACTGGGGGTGGAGGCCTTCGAGACCCCCACCGGCTGGAAGTTCTTCGGCAATCTGCTGGATGCCGGGCGCGTCACCCTCTGCGGGGAGGAGAGCTTCGGCACCGGCTCGGACCACGTGCGGGAGAAGGATGGCCTCTGGGCCGTGCTCTTCTGGCTCAACCTGCTGGCGGAGCGGCGCGAGTCCGTGGAGGCCATCGTGCGCGACCACTGGCGCCGCTTCGGCCGGGACTTCTACACCCGCCACGATTACGAGGGCGTGGACGCGGAGAGGGCCTCGGCCCTCATGGAGGACCTGCGCCGTCGCCTTCACAGCCTGCCGGGGCAGCGCCTGGGGGACTTTACCGTCACCCACGCCGATGATTTCTCCTACACCGACCCGGTGGACGGCAGCGAGGCCCGGGGCCAGGGCATCCGGCTGCTGTTCGGCGACACGGCCCGGCTGGTGTTCCGCCTCTCCGGCACGGGCACCTCCGGGGCCACCCTGCGTCTCTACGCCGAGCGCTTCGAGGCGGACCCCGAACGACACGGCGAGACGGCCCAGGTGGCCCTGGGCCCGCTGCTGGCGGTGGCCCGTGAGGTGGCCGACCTGCCCGGATACACCGGCCGTGAGGCCCCGGACGTGATCACCTGAAGGCCCGCCCGCAAATCGGGCATTCAGGCAAATCCTTATAATGAAAAGTAAAATCAAGGCCTTGCCTTGCAGGTAAATGACAGACCTGCTATCTATAAGGCCGCTTGATGCACCGCGACAGGACGCCCCGGATGCACCGGGACGTACCCTAGACCGCACCGACCGACCCGACCACGCCATGGTCCCCCGGCAGCCGCCCCGGGACCCCGTTGACCGTCCAAGCCCCACCGGGGCGGGACACCCAAGCGGAGCATAACGATCCATGCCCAAGCACCCACGGCCGCTTTCACCGCATCTCCAGGTCTATCGCCCTCAGCTCACCTCCGTCCTGTCGGTCTTCCATCGGGGTACCGGCGGGGCGTTGAGCGTGGCCAGCGTGATCCTGATCTACTGGCTCTGGGCCGTGGCCGCCGGACCGGAGGCCTACGCCACGGCCCAGGGCCTGCTGCACAGCTGGTTCGGGGTCCTGGTGGTGTTGGGCATCAGCGGATCCATCTTCTATCACCTGTGCACCGGGGTGCGGCACCTGATCTGGGATACCGCCCACGGCCTGGAGATCCGTTCGGTCTACCGCAGCGGCGGCATCGCGCTGTTCATCGCCCTGCTGCTCACGCTGGCCTTCTGGTTCGTGGCGCTGTGGAGCGTCGGTCTGATTCAATCGCTTTGGAAGGGGGTGCTGTCATGAGCAGTCTTCGTTCACCACTGGGCCGGGCCCTGGGCTCGGGCTCCACCGGGGAGGGTTCCCATCACTGGTGGGCCATGCGCCTGAGCTCCGTGGCCATGGTGCCTCTGATGCTCTGGCTCATGTTCAGCCTGGCCGCCCTGGCCGGGGCCGACCACGCCACCGTCGTGGCCTGGCTGGCCTTCCCCCTGAACACGGCCCTGATGATCCTGGCCGTGGGCACCCTCTTCCTCCACGCCAACATGGGCCTGCAGGTGATCATCGAGGACTACGTGCACCACGCGGGGTTGAAGTTCATCACCCTCATCGGCGTGAAGTTCGCCATGATCCTGCTGGCGGTGACCGGGATCGTCGCCATATTCCGCATTGCTTCCGGGAGCTGATTGAATGAAGGGCGACTACAAGATCATCGACCATGCCTATGACGTCGTGGTGGTGGGGGCCGGCGGGGCCGGGCTGCGCGCCACCTTCGGCATGGCGCAGCAGGGCCTGAAGACCGCCTGCGTCACCAAGGTCTTCCCCACCCGCAGCCACACCGTGGCCGCCCAGGGGGGGGTCTCGGCGGCCCTGGGCAACATGGGGGAGGATGACTGGCGCTGGCACATGTACGACACCGTCAAGGGCTCCGACTGGCTCGGCGACCAGGACGCCATCGAGTACATGTGCCGCGAGGCGGCCCCGGCCATCATCGAACTGGAACACTATGGCGTGCCCTTCTCCCGCACCGACGACGGGCGCATCTACCAGCGGCCCTTCGGGGGCATGACCACCCACTTCGGCGAGGGCCGCGCCCAGCGCACCTGCGCCGCCGCCGACCGCACCGGCCACGCCATCCTGCACACCCTCTACCAGCAGGCCCTGCGCCACCAGGCGGAGTTCTTCGTGGAATACTTCGCCACCGACCTGATCATGGACGGGGAAACCTGCCGGGGCATCATGGCCCTGAACCTGCTGGAGGGCACGATCCACCGTTTCAACGCCCACCTGGTGGTATTGGCCACCGGCGGCTACGGACGCAGCTACTTCTCCTGCACCTCCGCCCACACCTGCACCGGGGACGGCAACGGCATGGTGCTGCGCGCCGGCCTGCCCCTGCAGGACATGGAGTTCGTGCAGTTCCACCCCACCGGCATCTACGGCGCCGGCTGCCTCATCACCGAGGGGGTGCGGGGCGAGGGGGGCTATCTCACCAACGCCAAGGGGGAGCGGTTCATGGAGCGCTACGCCCCCAATGCCAAGGACCTGGCCTCCCGGGACGTGGTCTCCCGCTCCATGACCGTGGAGATCAACGAGGGCCGCGGGGTGGGCCCGAAGCAGGACCATATCCACCTGCACCTGGAGCACCTGGGCCCCGAGGTGATCCACGAGCGCCTGCCGGGGATCGCCGAGACGGCGAAGGTCTTCGCCGGCGTGGACGTCAGCCGCGAACCCATCCCGGTGCTGCCCACGGTGCACTACAACATGGGGGGCATCCCCACCAACCACTATGGTGAGGTGCTCACCCTCAAGGACGGCAATCCCGACCACGTGGTGCCCGGGCTCATGGCCATCGGCGAGGCCGCCTGCGTCTCGGTGCACGGCGCCAACCGGCTGGGCTCCAACTCCCTGCTGGACCTGGTGGTCTTCGGGCGCGCCGCCGCCCACCGGGCCGGGGAGATCGTCTCGGGAATCGGCGCCGACGTGCGGCCGCTGCCGGATGGGGCCGCCGACAGGGCTCTGGCACGTCTGGACCGGCTGCGCAACGCCAACGGCAACCGCCCCACCGCCACCATCCGCAAGGACATGCAGCACACCATGCAGCGCTACGCCGCCGTCTTCCGCACCGGCGACACCCTGCAGGAGGGATGCGAGCGCATGGACGAGATCATGGACTCCTTCGCGGAGGTCCACGTGAGCGACCGTTCCCTGATCTGGAACCAGGACCTGATGGAGACCCTGGAACTGGAGAACCTGCTGGGCTGTGCCGTGGCCACCATCCGTTCCGCGGTGAACCGCAAGGAGAGCCGCGGTGCCCACGCCCGGGAGGACTGCCCCGAGCGGGACGACGAGCACTGGATGAAGCACACCCTCTCCTGGGTGGATCACCAGGGCCGGGTGAAGCTGGACTACCGCCCGGTACACATGTACACGCTCAGCGACGATGTGGACGTCGTCCCGCCCAAGGCGCGGGTCTATTGATCCGCCGACGCCGACTCAGGAGAACGCAAGACCATGGCCCAGTTCGTACTGCCGATCCAATCCCGCGT
Organism: Ectothiorhodospira sp.; assembly: GCA_046546415.1. Lineage (GTDB taxonomy): Bacteria > Pseudomonadota > Gammaproteobacteria > Ectothiorhodospirales > Ectothiorhodospiraceae > Ectothiorhodospira. Next base: position 2,673 of record JBKGXY010000102.1, on the reverse strand, counting down.
CAAGGAGGGCATGACCTTCAAGGCCGAGGGTGCCTCCAGCAGGAACATCAAGCGGTTCAGGATCTACCGCTGGAACCCCGAGACCGAGGACAACCCGCGCATCGACACCTACGAGGTGGACATGGACACCTGCGGGCCGATGGTGCTGGACGCCCTGATCAAGATCAAGGAAGAGATCGACCCGACCCTGGCCTTCCGCCGTTCCTGCCGCGAGGGGATCTGCGGCTCGTGCGCCATGAACATCGACGGCACCAACACCCTGGCCTGCACCAAGCCCATCACCGAGATCAAGGGGGATGTCCGCGTCTATCCCCTGCCCCACATGGAGGTGGTCAAGGACCTGATCCCGGAGATGACCCACTTCTACGCCCAGTACGCCTCCGTGCAACCCTGGCTGCAGACCCGGACCCCGGCGCCGCCCGACCGGGAACGGCTGCAGTCCAAGGAGGATCGGCTCAAGCTGGACGGCCTCTACGAGTGCATCCTCTGCGCCTGCTGTTCCACCAGTTGCCCCAGCTACTGGTGGAACGGGGAACGCTACCTGGGCCCCGCCACCCTGCTGCAGGCCTACCGCTGGATCGCCGATTCCCGGGACGAGGCCACGGGCGAACGCCTGGACGAACTGGACGACGCCTTCAAGGTCTTCCGCTGCCACACCATCATGAACTGCACCCGGACCTGCCCCAAGGATCTGAACCCGGGTCTGGCCATCGCCGAGATCAAGAAGCAGCTGGTGCTGCGCAAGTGAACGGTAGGATGCGCCCGTGAACGCCCCCTCCGCCCTCTTCTGGCGCTGCCGCCGGGGCACCAGGGAACTGGACCTGATGCTGGAGCGTTTCCTCGAGGCCCACTGGCCGGGGCTGGACGCGGCCCAGCGCCAGGCCTTCGAGGCCCTGCTGCAGCGGGAGGACGACGACCTGCAGCGCTGGCTGCTCTATGGCGAGGCGGTGGAGGTGGCGGAACTGGCCCCCATCGCGGCGCGGGTGCGGGCCGCCTTCGTCCCGAACGACGGCCCGGACTGAGCCCCCGGGTACGGCCCGGCCCCGTTGCACCCGATTGCCGTTGCGTCAGATGAAGGGGTCACGGGCACCCTTCAGTTCCTGGATCCGTCTCCGACGGGCCCCGCCCTCAGGCGCCCCCGCAAGCGCCGTAGCGCGTCGGCATCCACGGCGTCCGCCAGCAGCGGCCACCGCCGGTGACGACCCCTTGCGTCCCGCAGGGACAGTAGCACCCCCCAGGGCAACACCGTGGTCTCCGGCAGGACCGTGACCGCGTGCCGACGACCCCCGGCCTCTTCCAGCCAAAGCCGCCCGCTCGCCTCGTGCACCACCCCCGTAATGCGGCGCGGACCCGCGTATCGCCAGAGCCCATGGATCATCCCGAGGGCCACCAGCGACACCCCGGCCACCCTGAACCCGCCCGGGAGGTCGGTGCGAACCAGCGCCCCTGCGGCGGCCAGATGCATCGCACCCATGATCCCCATGCCGATGCGGGAGATCCCCACATCCACCCTCAGCCCCTCCGGGCCGTGCCTGCCCGCCATAGTGGACCTCCCCGTTCCCCACATGCCGCCCATTCCCTAGTTTTTCAGTGAGAAAAACAGAGAGTTATTGACCCAGACCATGCAGCATGAAGGGCCACTATTGTGCATAATGTGCATGCGGGATAGCATCAAAAAATCCATCTCGACGCAGTGGAGTAACCCCAAGGTGCGGACGTCAGACGACGCCGCGGGAGAACCGCCGTCCAGACCCCGTGTCCGGCGGGGCCCCGGCGGCCAACATGCAGCAGGAGAGTAACGTATGTCATCAGCAGAGTTAGCCGCAAATATGCGGGATCTTGTCATGGTGGGAGGGAATATCCTCACCATCGCGGGTTTCATCGGGGCGGGCCTTCTGGGCTTCTGGTTCGGCCGCCAGCAGGGGGATGCCGGCCGCGTCCTGGAACTGGAATCGGAGGTGGAGAATCAGCGGCGCAAGCTGGAGAGCTACCGCTCCCAGGTGAACCGCCACTTCGAGAAGACCGCCACCCTGTTCACCGGCATGGCCCACTCCTACCGTGAGCTCTACGAGCATCTGGTGGACAGCTATGACCGCCTGGGCAACGGCCCTTCCAGCCGCTTCCTGCCGCGCCGCGCCTCGGCGCTGCTGGAACTCTCCCGCGAGGAGCAGCGCCGCGCCATCCCGGGCAAGGCCCGTCCGGCCCAGGCCGAACAGGCCCCGGCCACCGATCCCCGTGGACCCACGGCCTTCAAGCCGGAGGCCAAGCCCCAGCAGGCCACCGGCCAGCAGAAACCCGCCGCTGCCGCCCAGGCCACCGACCCCCGCGGCCCCACGGCCTTCAAGCCGGAGGCCAGCCCCCAGCAGGCCACGGCCACCAAACCCGCTGCGGCCAGGCCACAGCAGGCCACCACGGCCACCAAGAAGCCCGCTGCAACGGGCCAGAAGCGGGATCCGCGTGGCGCCACGGCCTTCAAGCCGGCCACCCAGGCCCAGAAGCTGACCACCCAGGCCCGGACTTCCGCACCGGGGCAGAAGCCCACGCAGAGGCCAGCCCCGCAGCGCCCCGCCGCTGCTGCACCGGCCGCCCGCCCGGCCAGCCCCCGCGGGGCCACCGCCCTGAAGCCCGCCAGGGCCAATGGCGGCCGGACCATGCCCGGCGCCCAGACCGTGG
>JBKGXY010000101.1:0-7921 GCA_046546415.1 Ectothiorhodospira sp. | reverse complement strand
TACGCAGAAGGCCCCGCGCATTGCACGGGGCCTTCCGGATCGGGACACCGATGTCGTTCTGGTGGAGCGGATGGGAGTCGAACCCACGACCTCAGCAGTGCGATTGCTGCGCTCTCCCAACTGAGCTACCGCCCCGATCCGGCGGATTATAGATCAGTCCTCACCGCCTTGACCAGAGGCATCCACGGGCTGGAGGACGATGCCCGCCAGGGGCGGCAGGGTGAGGACCACGGAGCAGGGACGGCCCATCCAGGGGATGTCCTCGGCCTCCACCTCCAGGTTGCCCAGGTTGCTGCCGCCGTAGTAGTGGGAGTCGGAATTGAGCACCTCGCGGTAGCGGCCCGGGGCGGGCACGCCGATGCGATAGCCCTCCCGGGGCACGGGGGTGAAGTTCATGGCGCAGACCATGACAGTGTCCGCGTCGGGCCCCTTGCGCAGGTAGCTGAGCACCGACTGTCCGGCGTCGTGGCAGTCGATCCACTCGAATCCCTGCCATTCGAAATCGAAGTGGTGCAGGGCGGGTTCCCGGGTGTAGAGGGCGTTGAGATCCCCCACCAGCTGGCGCACGCCGGTATGGAGGGGGTACTGCAGCAGGTGCCACTCCAGCCCCCGGGCGGCGTCCCATTCGTTGCCCTGGCCGTATTCGCAGCCCATGAAGAGCAGTTTCTTGCCGGGGTAGGTCCACATGTAGGTGTAGAGCAGGCGCAGGTTGGCGAAACGCTGCCACTCGTCTCCGGGCATGCGGTACAGCAGGGAGCGCTTGCCGTGCACCACCTCGTCGTGGGAGAAGGGCAGGACGAAGTTCTCGGTGAAGGCGTAGAGCAGGCCGAAGGTGAGCTGGTCGTGGTGGAAGTGGCGGTGCACCGGATCCTTCTTGAAGTATTCCAGGGTGTCGTTCATCCATCCGAGGTTCCACTTCAGGGCAAAGCCCAATCCCCCCAGCCAGGTGGGGCGGGTCACCTGGGGCCAGGAGGTGGATTCCTCGGCGACGATCAGGGCACCCGGGTGGCGGCCCTGCACGGAGCTGTTCAGGTCCCGGAGGAACTGGATGGCGTCCAGGTTCTCGTTGCCACCGAACTTGTTGGGCAGCCAGTCGCCTTCCTCGCGGGAGTAATCCAGATAGAGCATGGAGGCCACGGCGTCCACCCGCAGGCCGTCGATATGGAATTCCTCCACCCAGTACATGGCGCTGGAGATGAGGAAGTTCTTCACCTCGTTGCGTCCGTAGTTGAAGATCAGGGTGCCCCAGTCCCGGTGTTCGCCCAGTCGCGGATCCTCGTGTTCGTAGAGGGCGCTGCCGTCGAACCGGGCGAGGGCGTGGGCATCCCGGGGGAAGTGGCCCGGGGCCCAGTCCAGGATCACGCCGATGCCGTGTTCGTGGCAGTGATTGACGAAGAAGCGGAAATCCTCCGGTGTGCCGAAGCGGCTGGTGGGGGCGTAGTAGCCGGTGGTCTGATACCCCCAGGAGCCGTCATAGGGGTGCTCGGTGATGGGCAGCAGCTCCACGTGGGTGAAGCCCATCTCCCGTACGTAGGCCACCAGGCGCCGGGCCAGCTCGCAGTAGTCCAGGAAGTGGCCATCCTCGTCCTGCTGCCAGGACCCAAGATGCACCTCGTAGACGGACATGGGCTGGTGCAGCCAGTCGCCTCCGGCCCGCTGGTGGAGCCAGTCCTGGTCGCTCCATGCGAAGTCGTTGGGCTGGGGTACGATGCCGGCGGTCTGGGGGCGGAGTTCGAACTGCTGCCCATAGGGGTCGGTCTTGAGCAGGACCGCACCGGTGTCTCGGTTGCGGATCTCGAACTTGTAGAGGGTGCCGGGGGGCAGATCGGGGATGAAGAGCTCCCAGACGCCGCTGCCGCCGCGCACGCGCATGGGATGACAGCGGCCGTCCCAGCGGTTGAAGTCGCCCACCACGGAGATCCGTTCCGCCGCCGGGGCCCAGAGGGCGAAACGCACCCCGGGGATGTTGTCCACCTGGTGGGGATGGGCCCCGAGGAAGCGGTAGGCATGCCAGTGGCGTCCCTCGTTGAACAGGTGGATATCGAAATCCGGTATCTGGGGCTCGTCGAAGCTGTAGGGATCGTGCTGGAGGGATTCCCGACCGTCGCCATCCACCCAGCGGATGCGTGGGCGCCGGGGCAGACTTCCGGCGGGGCCGCGCCACTCGAAGAGCCCCTTTCCCCCCAGTGGGGTCATGGGGGCATCCAGGTCGTGCACGTGGGCCTCCCGGGCGTGGGGCAGATGGACCCGCAGGATCGTCTCCTTGCCCTGGTCCTGTCGCCCCAGGGCCTGGAAGGGGTCGTGATGGCGGGCCTCGAGGATCCGTCCGAGATGTTCTTCGATGCTTGCCGGCATGGGGATTCCTTGGTCGCTTCAGGCTGCGGGGAGGGGGATCGGGCGCTTGAACAGCGGGGTCCGTTCCCGTTTCAATGAAGGGCGATCCGGCCAGAGGGCGTGGGCGGCACGTCCCCGGTCGATTTCCAGGCCAGGGGCGCAAGGAAATGTAATAGAATCGAAATCAAAACGTCGCATGATGCAAGCCAGTGTCCTGGAGTCACCAGGGCGGATTGGGTTCCGGGCACCATAGCACGCGCCCAGCAACATGCACCCATGCACCCGGGTCCGAGCAGGTTCGCATGAAACCAAAATCCCAGCGCTTTGTCAGTCGTCTCACCCGCGATACCCTGGCGTTGATCCTGGCCGGAGGCCGGGGATCACGCCTCAAGCAGCTCACCCTGTGGCGCGCCAAGCCGGCGGTCCCCTTCGGCGGGAAGTTCCGCATCATCGACTTCCCCCTCTCCAACTGCATCAATTCCGGTATCCGTCAGGTGGGCGTGCTGACGCAGTATAAATCCCACTCCCTGATCCAGCACATCCAGCGGGGATGGAGCTTCCTGCGGGGGGAATTCGGGGAGTTCATCGAGCTCTGGCCGGCGCAGCAGCGCATCGAGACCTCCTGGTACGAGGGGACGGCGGATGCCGTCTATCAGAACCTGGACATCATCCGGGACCACAATCCGGAATACATCCTGATCCTGGCCGGTGATCATATCTACAAGATGGATTATGGCGACATGATCGCCTATCACGTGGAATCCGGCGCCGACATGACCGTGGGCTGTCTGGAGGTGGATCTGGAGACGGCACGGTCCTTCGGGGTGATGGCCATCGATGGCGAGGGTCGCGTGCGGCGCTTCGACGAGAAGCCCGATCATCCCGAACCCATGCCCGGCAAGCCGGATAAGGCCCTGGCCTCCATGGGGATCTACGTCTTCAGCCGGGAGTTCCTGTTCGAACAACTCATCCAGGATGCGGACACCCCCGGCTCCAGTCATGATTTCGGCAAGGACATGATCCCCCGGGTGATCGATCACTGCCGCATCATGGCCTACCCCTTTCGTGACGTGCAGAAGGGTACCCAGGCCTACTGGCGGGACGTGGGAACCATCGATGCCTACTGGAATGCCAACCTGGAGCTCATCGGCGTCACCCCGGAGCTCAACCTCTACGATGAGCAGTGGCCCATCTGGACCTACCAGGAGCAGTTGCCGCCGGCGAAGTTCGTCTTCGACGACGACGATCGCCGGGGCATGGCGGTGGACTCCATGGTCTCGGGGGGCTGCATCATCTCCGGGGCCACGGTGCGCCACTCCCTGTTGTTCTCCAACGTGACAATCAACTCCCATGCCAGTCTCACCGACTCGGTGGTTCTGCCGGATGTGGACATCGGACGACACTGCCGCATCCACAGGGCGGTCATCGACCAGGGATGCCATATCCCGGAGGGCTCCAGCATCGGCCTGGACCCGCAGGAGGACGCGAAGCACTTCTATGTCTCCGAGGGGGGCGTGACCGTGGTGACCCCCGAGATGCTGGGGAGCATGACCCGCCATGTCCGTTGATTCCCCTGTCCAGCGCCCCACCGTGAAGCTGGTGCTGTGCTGGCACATGCACCAGCCCCAGTACAAGGACGCCCGCACGGGCTCATACGTCCTGCCCTGGACCTATCTCCATGCCATCAAGGACTACGTGGACATGGCCGCCCACCTGGAGGCGGAGCCCCGGGCCCGGGCGGTGGTGAATTTCGCCCCCATCCTGCTGGAGCAGATCGAGGATTACGCCCGCCAGGTCGAGGGTTTCCTGCGGGAGGGAACCGGGTTTCGGGATCCGCTCCTGGCCCTGCTGGCGGCGGATCATCCCCCGGACGATCCGGACCGCCGGCTGGATCTGGCCCAGGCCTGCGTGCGGGCGAACCACCGGCGCCTGATCGAACCCCATGCCCCCTTCCGGATCCTGGCGGAGATGGTGACCTGGCTGCGGGAGCACCCGGAATACGTCCGTTATCAGGGCGATGCCTTCTTCTTCGACCTGGTGACCTGGTATCACCTGGTCTGGCTCGGGGAGACGGTGCGCCGCACCGATCCGCGTGTCCAGGCCCTGATGGAACAGGGGCAGGGCTTCACGCCCGCCCAGCGACGGGTGCTTCTGGAGGTGATCCATGAAGTCCTGGATGGTCTGCTGGGGCGCTACCGCCGGTTGGCCGGGGCGGGACAGGTGGAACTGGCCTTCAGCCCCTATGCCCACCCCATCATGCCCCTGATGCTGGATATGGGGAGTGCCCGGGAGGCCATGCCCGGGGCCGAGCTGCCCGAGGCCGGGGCCTATCCGGGGGGCGAGGCCCGGATGCGCTGGCACCTGGAGCGGGGGATGCAGGTCTTTGAGCGCGTCTTCGGGGTGCGCCCGCGGGGCTGCTGGCCCTCGGAGGGGGCGGTGAGCGATGCCACGCTGCACCTGCTGGCGGAACAGGGCATCCGCTGGGCCGCCAGCGGGGAGGGGGTCCTGACCCATTCCCTGCAGGACCAGGGGGGCGAGGATCTGAGCGGGCAGCGTCACTGGCTGTATCAGCCCTACCGCTTCGATGACCGCAACCTGACCCTGTTCTTCCGCGACGACGGCCTCTCCGACGCCATCGGGTTCCGCTATGCCGATTGGCACGGGGACGATGCCGTGGCCAACTTCATCCATCACCTGGAGGAGATCGGCCGTGCCTGGGAACAGAGCCACGCCGGGGGGGAGCGCAGCGCGGTGGTGAGCGTCATCCTGGATGGCGAGAATGCCTGGGAACAATACCCATCCAACGCATATCATTTCCTCTCCGCCCTCTACCACCGTCTGGCGGAGCATCCGGAGATCGAAACGACCACCTTTGCCGGTTGTCTTGATGATCCCCCACAACGGACCCTGACCCACGTGGTGGCCGGCAGCTGGGTCTTCGGCAACCTGGAGACCTGGGTGGGCGACCCGGACAAGAACCGGGGTTGGGATCTGCTCATCCGGGCCAAGGAGCGGGTGGACGCGGTGCTGCACAGCGGGCGGCTCTCCCGCGAGGAGGAGGCGGCGTTGCTGCAGCAGTTGGCGGTGTGCGAGGGGTCCGACTGGTGCTGGTGGTTCGGGGACTACAACCCCGGCGGGACCGTGGGGCTCTTCGACCGTCTCTACCGTCACCATCTGGCGCGCCTGTATCACCTCATGGGGGAACATCCGCCACGGGAGCTCTCACGGAGCATCAGCCGGGGCGGTGGTGATCCGGCGGCCGGCGGTGTCATGCGCCGGGGCAGCAAATCCGGGGACTGAGGCGCTGACGCGCCCGGTCCCCCACACAAGGGACGGAGGTCATGTGTCCGACGACAAGCCGAAGGGCAGTACCATCCTGAACCGGCGCCGGGCCGGTCTCCTGTTGCATCCCACCTCGCTTCCGGGGCCACAGTATCGTGGGGCCCTGGGGCCCGATGCCCATCGGTTTGTCGGGTTCATGGCCGCCTCGGGGGTGTCGGTGTGGCAGGTGCTGCCGCTGAACCCGCCCCATGATGGTGGTTCCCCCTACCAGTGCATGTCCGTGCACGCCGGCAACACCCAGCTCATTTGCCTGGAGGACCTGGTGGGACGGGGTTGGCTGGAGGGAGGAACGCCGCCGGAGCCCGAAGCGCGGGACCCGCTGGACTGCGCCGTGCTGCGCCAGGCCCATGCGGGATTCCGGGAACATGCACACGATGGGGACCTCGCGGCCTTTGCCGACTTCAAGGCCCGTCAGGGCTTCTGGCTCGAGGACTATGTCCTCTACCTGGCCCTGCGGGCCGAGCACGACCTCGCCCCCTGGTGGGCCTGGGTGCCCCCCCTGCGGGACCGGGAGCCGGGGGCCCTGGAGCAGGCCCGCTCCCGGCATGCGGTGGCCCTGGAGCAGTACCGCTTCGAGCAGTTCCTGTTCCATCTCCAGTGGTCCGCGGTCAAGCGCCATGCCAACGAGCAGGGCATCCTGCTCTTCGGAGACATGCCCATCTTCGTGGCCCAGGACAGTGTCGATGTCTGGGCCCACCGGGCCCTGTTCGATCTGGACGAGACCGGTCGGCCCCACTGTGTCGCCGGGGTGCCGCCGGACTACTTTTCCGCTACGGGGCAGCGCTGGGGCAATCCCCTGTATGACTGGGATGCCATGGCGGATCAGGGCTTTCAGTGGTGGATCGATCGCATCGGCGGGGCCCTGGAGATGGTGGACATGATCCGCATCGACCACTTCCGGGGGTTCGAGGCCTCCTGGGCCATCCCCGTGGAGGAGGAAACGGCAACCAACGGTCACTGGCTGCCAGCCCCGGGGCATGCCCTGTTCGCGCGGCTGCGGGAACACTTCGGGGTGTTGCCGCTGGTGGCGGAGGACCTGGGGGTGATCACCGAGGCGGTGGAGGATCTGCGGGATGGGAACGGCCTGCCGGGTATGAAGATCCTGCAGTTCGCCTTTGAGGGGGGGGCGGACAACCCCTATCTCCCCCATCAGCATCTGGCCAACTGTGTGGTCTATACGGGGACCCACGACAACGACACCACCCTGGGGTGGTTCACCTCCAGTGAGGATGCCCTGAAGGCAAGGATCATGGACTACCTGGGCCATCCCGGGGAGCCCATGCCCTGGCCCCTGGTGCGCAGCGCCCTGGCCTCCGTGGCCCGCCTGGCGGTGCTCCCCATGCAGGACGTGCTGGCCCTGGATGGAGACCATCGCATGAATGTCCCCGGCACCACCCACGACAACTGGAGCTGGCGTTTCTCCTGGGAACAGATCCCCGGGGATCTGGAAGGGCGGTTGCACGGCATGATGGCCCTCTATGGGCGGACCTGAGCCCGCCGTGCCGGTGGGCCTTTACGTAGCCTCGATGGGGGGCAGTGGATGGGGGGTGCCGCTTTGCAGCAGGACCTCCATCTCTTCGGCCGGCAGGGGGCGGCTGAACAGGAACCCCTGACCCAGGGTGCAGCCCTGGCGGAGGAGGAAGCGGCGCTGGGCTTCGTTCTCCACCCCTTCGGCGATCACGTCCAGGCCCAGACTCTGCCCCAGGCCGATGATGGCCTTGACGATGGTGGCATCGGTGCCACCCTCCCATGGGGGTCCCCCCACCTGGGCGACAAAGGACTGGTCGATCTTCAGGCCCTGGACCGGCAGATTGCTCAGGTAGCTCATGGAGGCATACCCGGTGCCGAAGTCGTCGATGGAGAGGGTGAAGTCCATCCCCCGCAGGCGCCCGAGGATATGGATGGCCTCTTCCATGGAGCGCATGGCCGTGCTCTCGGTGATCTCGAACTCCAGAAGCTCCGGCGGGATCCCCGCTGTCCGGACCCGGTCCTGGATGTGGCGGGGCAGGTCCTCGGTGTAGAGTTCCTGGGTGGAGAGGTTGATGGCCACCGGCACCGCGGGAACGCTCCGCGCCTGCCAGTCCCGGATCTGCTGGCAGGCCATGTCCAGGACCAGCGGCCCCAGGGCGAGGATCAGTCCGGTGCTCTCGGCGATGGGGATGAAGCGCCCCGGTGGGATCAGGCCTTCCCGGGGATGCTGCCAGCGCAGCAGGGCCTCCAGGCTGACGATGCGGCCCGAGCGCAT
>JBKGXY010000100.1:0-7964 GCA_046546415.1 Ectothiorhodospira sp. | reverse complement strand
GGCCAAACTGCTCCTCGTGGATGATCCGGGCGTCGTGGGGAACGTTCGCCAGCACGGTCGACTCGAACTCGGGCCCGTCGTGAGTTCCACCGCGAACGAGTTCCGCCCCCTTCTCGACGGCGTCGTCGACCAGTTCCTGGACCCACTCGGCCTGCTCCTCCGAGATGAGCGGGCCGACGCTCGTCTCCTCGTCGAACAGATCACCGGGCTGCCAGCTCTCCATCGCCAGATCGAGGCGCTCGACGAGGTCGTCGTGGACGTCCTCGTGGGCGAGTACGCGCGAGACGGCCGTACAGCGCTGGCCGGCGAGTTTGGCCGAGCCTTTGGCGCACGCGCCGGCGGCGTCGGCCAGGTCGGCGTCCGGGAAGATGATCGCGGGTGCGTTCCCGCCCAACTCGAGGTGGAGTTCGACCATGCCGCTGTTGCGGGCGATGTGTTTGCCGGCGCCGGACGAACCGGTCATCGCGATGGCGTCGAGTCGGCCGTCACCGGTGAGGGTGTCGCCGATCTCGCTGCCCCGTCCGGGGACGTAGTTGATCCCGCCCTCGGGGAGGTCCAGGCGATCACAGGCGTGCCCCACGCCGTGGGCGTCCAGATGACAGCCCTTGCCGGTGTTGATCTGCACCGCCGAGACGCCGGTGGCGCGGATGCGATCGGCATCCCGGTGGGTCTCCTGGTCCCCCTCGATGACCGCCAGCGGTACCTCCCCGGAAAGATGCTCCAGGGTGGCCACCAGCAGGGCCGTCTTGCCGGAGCCGGGACTGGAAACCAGATTGAGGGCCCGCACCCCGCATTCATCGAAACGCCGACGGTTCTCCCGGGCATGGGCGTCGTTGCGTGCCAGCAGATCCGCCTCCACGGAGACGCTGCGGGTCTCCCCGGGGTCGGGATGGGGATGGGTCTGTGCGGGATCGGGGGGGTGTCCATGCCCGTGGGAATGGGATTCCGTGCCGTCGATCCGGCGCGGGGCGTGGTCGTCACAGCCGCAGGTGGTGCACATCGTTCACCCCTCCCTCGGTCTCCCTGATGGATGGTCCCCACTCACCTCCAGGTCCCGCAGGCGCATCTCCAGGCCGCTCACCACCTGGCCCGGTGCGCCGCAACAGGGACATGGGGTCACCAAGGACTCCATGGTGTACCCGTTCCCACAACGGCGGCAAGTCCCCCGGGCCGGAGATTGGAGCAGGGACAGGCGCGCGCCCTGGGCCAGGGTGCCGGCAGTGACGGCCTCGAAGGCGAAGGCCAGGGCGTCGGGATCGACACAACTCAGGGCCCCGATCTCCAGGTGAACCCCATGGACCCGATCGAAGCCGGAGAGGCGGGCCTGCGCCTCGATGATCCGCAGGACCTCCCGGGCCAGGGACAGCTCATGCATCTCCCGCCCCCGGCACCGCGGTACCTCAGTCCTTCTCCACCGCCGCCTTCAGCGCCGCGGCCAGGGCCCCCTCGGGTCTGGGTTCGTTCCCGGGCTTCCGTCCCCGCCCGCGTGCCCCCCCGGCCGGGGCCTCGCCATCGCCACGCCCGGGCCCTTTCCCTTTGCCCCCACGGGGGCGGCGGTCCGGGCGGTCCCCGGAGGCCGTGCCGCGGCCGGAACGCTGCGCCCCCGGTTCATCCCCCAGGCGCATGCTCAGGGCGATGCGGCGGCGTTCCAGATCCACCTCCATGACCTTCACCTTCACCACGTCCCCGGCCCGCACCACGTCCCGGGGATCGCGCACGAAGCGCTCGGCCAGGGCGGAGATGTGCACCAGTCCGTCCTGATGCACCCCGACATCCACGAAGGCCCCGAAATTGGCCACGTTGGTCACCGTCCCTTCCAGGATCATGCCGGGGGTCAGGTCCTCCGGTTTCTCCACCCCCTCGCGGAAGGCGGCGGTGCGGAACTCCGGTCGGGGATCCCGGCCCGGCTTGGCCAGCTCCGACAGGATGTCCCGCACCGTGGGCTCGCCGAAGTGGTCGTCGGTGAAGGCGGCCGGGTCCAGGTTGGCCAGGAAGGACTCGTCCCCGATGAGCTGGCGCACATCGCGTCCGGTACGCTCCATGATGCGCCGCACCACCGGATAGGCCTCGGGATGCACGGCGGAGGCATCCAGGGGATCCTCGCCGGAGGGGATGCGCAGAAACCCCGCGGCCTGCTGGAAGGCCTTGTCCCCCAGGCGCGATACCGCCCGCAGGTCGGCCCGGGTCCGGTAACGCCCCTGTTCGCTGCGGTGACGCACGATGTTCTCCGCCAGCCCAGGCCCCAGGCCGGAGACCCGGGCCAGCAGGGGGACCGAGGCGGTGTTCACATCCACCCCCACGGCATTGACACAGTCCTCCACCACGGCATCCAGCTTGCGCGCCAGGCGGCTCTGGTTCACGTCGTGCTGATACTGCCCCACGCCGATGGCCTTGGGTTCGATCTTCACCAGCTCCGCCAGGGGGTCCTGCAGGCGCCGGGCGATGGACACCGCCCCCCGCAGGGAGACGTCCAGATCCGGCAGCTCCCGGGAGGCGGACTCCGAGGCGGAATACACCGAGGCCCCGGCCTCCGAGACCACCACACGGGTCAGGCCCAGTTCCGGGTGGCGGCGCGCCAACTCAGCCACAAGGGCGTCCGTCTCCCGTGAAGCAGTACCGTTGCCGATGGCCACCAGCTCCACCTTGTGGCGGGCAGCCAGCCGCGCCAGGGTGTGGATGGCCTCGTCGTAGCGCTTCTTTGGCGCGAAGGGATGAACGGTGTCCGTAGCCGCCACCGCCCCGGCGGCGTCCACCACCACCACCTTCACCCCGGTGCGCAGACCCGGGTCCAGGCCCAGCGTGGGCCGCCCCCCCGCCGGGGCCGCCAGCAGCAGGTCCTGGAGATTGGTGCCAAAGACCCGGATCCCCTCCTCCTCCGCCAGGTCCCGCAGGTGGCGCTTGAGGGCGACATCCAGGTGGATGGAGAGCTTGGCCCGCCAGGCCAGTCGGGCGTAGCGGGCGAGCCAGGCATCCGCCGGGCGTCCCCGGTCCGCCAACGCGAAGCGCCGGGTGATGGCCGCCTCCCCCGGGGAAGGGGCATCGGTGGTCTCCCCGCGGGCGGCCGCCTTGCTCCAGACCACCTCCAGACGCAACACCTCCTCGGACTGACCCCGGAACATGGCCAGGGCCCGGTGGGAGGGGATCCCCTTCAGGGGCTCGGCATGATCGAAATAGTCCCGGAAGCGGGCCCCCTCCTGCTCCTTGCCCTCCACCACCCGGCTCACCAGATGGCCGTGCTCCCAGCCATAGTCCCGCAGCTCGGCGATCAGGTCCGCGTCCTCGCTGATGCGTTCCATGAAGATCTGACCCGCCCCCTCCAGGGCCGCATCCCGGTCCAGATCGTCCCGGACGTACTCCGCCGCCAGGGCCTGGGGATCCCGGGTGGGGTCCGCCAGCAGGGCGTCCAGCAGGGGTTCCAGCCCCTGTTCCCTGGCGATCTGCGCCTTGGTGCGGCGTTTCTTCATGTAGGGGCGGTAGAGATCCTCCAGGCGGGTCTTGGTCTCCGCCCCACGGATGGCCTGGGACAGCTCCGGGGTGAGCTTGCCCTGTTCCTCGATGGCCTTGAGTACCACCTCCCGCCGGGCCTCCAGCTCCCGCAGGTAGGTGAGGCGTTCCTCCAGATGGCGCAGCTGGGTGTCATCCAGACCGCCGGTGGCCTCCTTGCGGTAGCGGGCCACGAAGGGCACGGTGGCCCCTTCGTCCAAAAGTCCCACGGCCGCCTCCACCTGGGCGGTGTTCACGCCCAGTTCCCGGGCGATGCGTTGCGAGAGGGTGTTCATGGCTTGTGCGCGATGTGGATGATGGGGGCATCATACCCCATCCAGGGCGACCACCGGGACGGAGGGGCCGCCCGTGCTTCGGCCCCGAACCCTTGCAGGGAGACCCGCACCCTCAGCCAACGCCCAGGGCCTGCATCACCCCATGATACAGCGGGATCCCCACGAGCACGTTCAGGGGAAAGGTGATCCCCAGGGAGGCCAGCATGGCCAGACCGATATCGGCATCGGGGATGGCGGTCCGGATGGCCGCCGGGGCGGCGATGTAGGAGGCACTGGCGGCCAGGGCCGTGAGGATGAGCAGGGATCCCGCCGGCAGACCCAGCAACAGGCCCGTCAGCAGCCCCAGGCCCGCCAGCACGAACGGGGCGGTCAGGGCGAAGGCCACCAGCCGCCAGTGGCGCAATGGGAAGGGCCGCAGGGTCTCGGCGGCGGTCAGCCCCATCTCCAGCAGGAACAGGGCCAGCACCCCCTTGAAGGCCCCGGTGAAGAGATCGGTCACTGTCGCCCCCTCCATGGGGCCGTAGAGCAGGCCGATGACCACCCCGCCCACCAGCAGGATCACGCCACGATTGGTGAGGGTCTCACGCCACAGCCCCCGCAGGCTGCCACCGGCGTGGGCCCCGCTATGCAACCGGTGAAGGATGATGGCCAACAGGATGGCCGGCAGCTCCATCATCACCAGGTACAGGGTGACCTCGGGACCGATGGACAGGTCCAGCCCCTCGGCAAAGGCCAGGGCCACGGCAAAGGTTCCGGCACTCACCGAGCCATAGTGGGCCGCCATGCTGGCACTGTCCGCCGCAGGCAACCGCACCACGCGCTGCAGCACCGGCATCAGCAGCAAGGGGATCGCCCCGCCCAGGGCCGCCACGGCCAGAAGCTCCAGGATCACCGACAGGCTGACGTTGCCATGCAGCGCCATGCCCCCCTTGAGGCCGATGGTGAGCATCAGCAGGAGGCTCAGGGTGTCGTAGGCCGCACGGGGGATGGTCAGGTCAGACTTCAGAAGACCGGCCACCAGGCCGAGCAGGAAGAACATCACCACAATATCGGGCATGAAATCACCAGGGGGCATGCAGGACGCAGCGGATTGTGCCCTCCCCCCGGGACAGACGCCAGCCCCGGCCGAGATGCCCCCCGGCGGCCGTGCTTGCCAGCGGAGACGATACCAGAGTAATTTGCTCGCTCACCGATACACTCTGATCCCATCCCATGCAGAAGAACAAGACCGTCATCATCGGCGCCGGCTTCTCCGGCCTGGCCGCCGCCGCCACCCTGGCCCGGGAGGGCATGGACGTGACCGTGGTGGAACGCCACGACGGCCCCGGGGGGCGGGCACGCCGGTTCTCCGCCAAGGGCTTCACCTACGACATGGGGCCCAGCTGGTACTGGATGCCCGACGTCGTCGACCGCTTCTTCGCGGACTTCGGCCGCAAGGCCACGGACTATTTCCAGCTGGAGCGCCTGGATCCGGCCTACCGCATCTACTTCGGGCGGGACGATCACGTGGAGATCCCCGCCCGGCTGGAGGACACGGTGCGGCTGTTCGAATCCATGGAACCCGGGGCCGGTTTCCAGCTGGAGCGTTTCCTGGAGGAAGCGGAGATCAAGTACAGGGTGGGCATCGGCGAGTTCGCCAACAAGCCCTGTCTGTCGCTGACGGAATTCGCCCAGCCCCGGTTGCTGCGCTACCTGCTGTCCATGCACCTGTTGCGCTCCTACCGAAGCCATATCCAGCGTTACTTCAAGAACCCGCGGCTGCACCGCATGCTGGAGTTCCCCATCCTCTTCCTCGGGGGTACCGGGGAGACCACCCCCGCCCTGTACAGCCTCATGAACTACGGCGACCTGAAGCTGGGCACCTGGTATCCCATGGGCGGCATGTATGAACTGGTGAAGGCCATGCACCACCTGGCGGAGGAGATGGGGGCGAACTTCCGGTTCAACACCGAGGCCACCGGGATCGAGACCCGCAACGGACGTGCCGTGGCCGTGGACACCGACCAGGGGCGCCTGGAGGCGGACCAGGTCATCGGTGCCGGGGATTATCACCACGTGGAGCAGGACCTGCTGCCTGCCGAAGACCGCAACTACTCCCGCCGGTACTGGGAGAAACGCACCATGTCCCCCTCCTCCCTGATCTTCTACCTGGGCGTGGACCGGCCCATCGAGGGCCTTCGCCACCACACCCTGCTGTTCGACACCGACTTCGAGACCCACGCCCGGGAGATCTATGGCGATCCGCGCTGGCCCACCGACCCCTGTCTCTACGTCAGCGCCACCTCCAAGACCGATCCCTCCGTGGCCCCCGAGGGGCAGGAGAACCTCATGGTGCTCATCCCCGTGGCCACCGGCCTGGAGGACACCCCCGAGGTGCGACGGCGCTACAAGGAATTGGAGCTGGACCGTCTGGAGGCGGTGCTGGACCAACCCATCCGGGATCACCTGGTCTTCTCCCGCTCCTACGCCCACCGCAACTTCGACGAGGAATACCACGCCTTCAAGGGCAACGCCTACGGCCTGGCCAACACCCTGATGCAGACCGCCGTGCTCAAGCCGCGCATGCGCAACCGCAAGGTGGACAACCTCTACTACGCCGGCCAGCTCACGGTGCCGGGACCCGGTGTCCCCCCCTCCATCCTCTCGGGGGTCATCGCCGCCGACCAGATCCTGGGCCACGGGGGCTGAGGCCATGGCGGACATCGACCACCGCCAGACCCGCCGCAGCTACACCCGCGCCAGCCTGCGCCGGGCGGACCTGTCGGCCGATCCCCTGGAACAACTGGACCGGTGGCTCCAGGATGCCGCCGATCAGCCGGACGCCACCGCCATGGTGCTGGCCACCGCCGATGCCCGGGGCCAGCCCTCGGCCCGGGCCGTGCTGCTCAAGCACGTGGACCACCGGGGTCTGTGCTGGTATTCCAGCGACGACAGCCCCAAGGGGCGGCAGCTGGCGGAGAACCCCGCCGCCGCCCTGCTCTTCTTCTGGGCCGCCCTGGAGCGCCAGATCCGGGTGGAAGGCCGGGTGGAGCGCCTGCCGGAGGCCGAGGCGGAGGCCTATTTTCACAGCCGCCCCCGGGAGAGCCGGCTCGCCGCCGCCGCCTCCCGGCAAAGCGCCCCCATCGACAGCCGGCAGGCCCTGGAGCAGCGGCTGGAGGCGGTGCGACAACGCCATCCCGAAGGGCCGGTACCGCGCCCCGCGGCCTGGATCGGATACCGCCTGGTGCCCGAGCGCCTGGAATTCTGGCAGGGCCGGGAGAACCGCCTGCACGACCGTTTCCTCTACACCCGCAGCCCCGATGGCTGGGAGATCCAGCGGCTCATGCCCTGAACCCGGTCCCGATGCACCGTTCATCGGGCCCCCGTCAAGAAGGTCTCATGGTGGCCGATACCCTGCCCACCCCCTCCCTCGCGAGAACTGCCACCATGGCCGTATCCCTCACCCCTTCCCTCCTGAACACCCCCTTCCCGGACCTTCGCGGCGGGCTGAAAGGCCTTGCCGGAAAACCCGGGGGCGGCCCACAGGACGGCCTGTCCCTGGTCCAGGGGCGCATCCTGAACCGACTCGCCGGGCAGATCCCACAGATGGATGCCGCCGGGCTCAAGCGTCTGAATCCCAACGACTTCACCCCGGAAAGGGTCTCCCGGCGCATCGCCGATTTCGTGGAAGCGGGCCTGGCCGGCGCCCGGGCCCGCGGCGCCTCCGAGGCCCAGGTGCAGTCCCTGCGCGAATCCGCACTCCAGGGGGTGAACCGGGGCTTTTCCGAGGCACGGGAGATCCTTTCCGGCCTGGACCTGCTCAACGGCCGCGTCGCCGGGGACGTGGACCGGACCGAGCGGCTCACCCTGGAGGCCCTGGCCGCCCTCCCCCGGCTACCGGACACGGACACCCCGATGGCCGCCCGGCTGCAGGTGGCGGAACGTTACGAACAGGCCCGCAGCCTGGACCTTGCCCTCACCACCCGGGACGGGGACCAGATCCGCATCCGTTTCCGTCATCAGGAAGGCCAGCAGACCCAGGCCGGGGCCATGAGCCAGGGGGAGACATCCGCCGCCTGGCTGGACGTGAGCCGTTACCAGGAAAGCGGCTACCACTTCTCGGTCCAGGGGGATCTGGATGCAGGGGAGCGACAGGCCATCCAGGCCCTGATCGCCGAGGAGGCCCCGCTGGAGGCGCCCCTGGAG
>JBKGXY010000099.1:0-8113 GCA_046546415.1 Ectothiorhodospira sp. | reverse complement strand
TCTCCCCCCCCAAGGCGGGTAAGACCATGATGTTGCAGAACATCGCCCAGAGCATCTCGGTGAATTATCCCGAGTGCTACCTCATCGTGCTGCTCATCGACGAGCGGCCCGAGGAGGTGACGGAGATGGCGCGCATGGTGCAAGGGGAGGTGGTGTCCTCCACCTTCGACGAGCCGGCCACGCGCCATGTCCAGGTGGCGGAGATGGTCATCGAGAAGGCCAAGCGCCTGGTGGAGCACCGGCGCGATGTGGTGATCCTGCTGGACTCCATCACCCGCCTGGCCCGCGCCTACAACACCGTGGTGCCGTCCTCGGGCAAGGTGCTCACGGGGGGCGTGGATGCCAATGCCCTGCACCGGCCCAAGCGGTTCTTCGGGGCCGCCCGCAACATCGAGGAGGGGGGCAGCCTCACGATCCTGGCCACGGCCCTGATCGACACCGGCTCCAAGATGGACGAGGTGATCTACGAGGAGTTCAAGGGCACCGGCAACATGGAGATCCACATGGACCGGCGCATCAGCGAGAAACGGGTCTACCCCGCCATCAATATCAACCGCTCCGGGACCCGCCGCGAGGAGATGCTCACGGATCCGGAGGAGCTGCAGAAGCTCTGGATCCTGCGCAAGTTCCTGCACCCCATGGACGAACTGGAGGCCATGGACTTCCTCCTGAGCCGTCTGCAGTCCACCAAGACGAACAACGAATTCTTCGATCTGATGAAGCGCAGCTAGCGGGCCTCCCGGGCGGGTATGGCCCCCGACCCCCACCCGGGCCGCATGCCGGCCCGCGCCCCGCCGGGCGGTCCAACTCCCCCGGCTGGCGCCGTCGGTCAGTTCCATCCCTCCGGCATCACGCCCCATACCTTGTCCGCGTACTCCTTCACCGTGCGATCGATGGAGAAATACCCCATGCGGGCGGTGTTGAGCAGGGCCATGCGGCTCCAGGCCTCCGGGTCCTGATAGAGGGCGTCCACCCGGTCCTGGGCCTGGAGATAGCTGGCATAATCCGCCAGTACCATGAAGGTGTCCTCGGTGAGCAGGTGATGCACCAGGTCGCGGTAGCGGCCGGGCTCGTCGGGGGAGAAGAACCCGTCGCGGATCATGTCCAGGGCCCGGCGCAGCTCGGGGTCGGCTTCGTAATAGGTCCGCGGGCGGTAGCCCTCGGCCCGCAGCCGGTCCACCTCATCGGCGTTGAGGCCGAAGATGAAGAGGTTCTCCTCGCCCACCGCCTGGCGGATCTCGATGTTGGCCCCGTCCAGGGTGCCGATGGTGATGGCACCGTTCAGGGCCAGTTTCATGTTGCCGGTGCCCGAGGCCTCGGTGCCGGCGGTGGAGATCTGCTCGGAGAGGTCCGCGGCGGGGATGATGAGGGCCGCGCTGCTCACCTCGTAGTTGGGGAAGAAGACCACCTGCTGGCGGTGGTGCACCACGGGGTCGTTGTTGACCACGTCCGCCACGTCATTGATGAGGCGGATGATCTGCTTG
Source organism: Ectothiorhodospira sp. (assembly GCA_046546415.1). Taxonomy (GTDB): domain Bacteria; phylum Pseudomonadota; class Gammaproteobacteria; order Ectothiorhodospirales; family Ectothiorhodospiraceae; genus Ectothiorhodospira. The sequence goes on along the minus strand of JBKGXY010000099.1, from coordinate 6,629 downwards.
GCCCGGGCATAGGAGGGGGCGGCCTTGCCGGCGAAGAGGCTCACCCGGGGGGCCTGGCCCTCGGCGCGGCCCTCGCGGATCCGGTTGTACAGGGTGACGATGTGCAGCACGTTCAGCAACTGGCGCTTGTACTCGTGGATCCGCTTGATCTGCACGTCCAGCATGGCCCCGGGGTGGATGGTCAGGCCCAGGCGGTTGCGGATCTCCGCCGCCAGGCGCTCCTTGTTGCGCCGCTTCACCTCACGGAAGGCCTGCCTGAAGTCGGCATCCTCCATGTGTGCCTCCAGACGTTTGAGCTGTCCCAGGTCCATGATCCATTCGGGGCCGGTGTGGTGCGTGATCAGGTCCGCCAGTTCCGGGTTGGCCTGGTTGAGCCACAGCCGCGGGGTGATGCCGTTGGTGATGCTGACGAACCGGTCCGGCCACAGGCGGTGGAAGTCCCTGAACAGGTTCCGCTTCAGGAGTTCGGTGTGCAGGGCGGCGACCCCGTTGACCTTGTGGCTGCCCACCACCGCCAGGTGGGCCATGCGCACCCGGCGGCCGTGGTCCTCGTCGATGATGGAGAGTCGGCGCACGATGCCGTTGTCGCCGGGGAAGTTGTGCCGCACCTCGTTGAGGAAGTGGAAGTTGATCTCGAAGATGATCTGCATGTGCCGCGGCAGCACCCGTTCCATGAGCTGTACCGGCCAGGTCTCCAGGGCCTCGGGCATGAGGGTGTGGTTGGTGTAGGCGAAGATCTCCCGGGTGATCTCCCAGGCCCTGCCCCAGGGCAGCAGGTGCTGGTCCACCAGCAGGCGCATGAGTTCGGCCACGGCGATGGCGGGGTGGGTGTCGTTGAGCTGGATGGCCACCTTGTCCGCCAGGTCGGTGACCGGGTAGCCCAGCTTGATGTGGCGGGCCAGGATGTCCTGCAGGGAGGCGCTGACGAAGAAGTATTCCTGCTTGAGCCGCAGCTCCCGGCCCATGGCGGTGGCGTCGTTGGGGTAGAGGACCATGGAGATGGTCTCGGACTCGATCTTCTCCTGCACCGCCCGGATGTAGTCCCCCTCGTTGAAGTAGTCCAGATCGAAGTCGCGGGTGGCCTTGGCGGCCCACAGGCGCAGGTTGTTCACGTTCTTGTTGCCGTGGCCCGGGACGGGCAGGTCAAAGGCCATGGCGATGACCTCCTCGCCGTCCTCCCAGTGGTGGCGCACCACGCCGTGGTCCCGGTGCTCCACCACGTAGCCGTAGAAGTGTACCGGGTAGATCTTCTCGGGCCGCGGGAATTCCCAGGCGTTGCCGTAGCGCAGCCAGTTGTCCGGGTGCTCCACCTGCTCGCCGTTTTCGATGTGCTGGTGGAACATGCCGAACTCGTAGCGGATGCCGTAGCCGTATCCCGGCAGGCACTGGGTGGAGAGGGAGTCCAGGATGCAGGCGGCCAGGCGGCCGAGGCCGCCATTGCCCAGGGCGGCGTCGGATTCCAGACCGATGATCTCGTGGAGGCTGACGCCCATCTCCTCCAGGGCCTGGCAACAGGCATCGTAGAACCCCAGGTTCATCAGGTTGTTCACCAGCATGCGGCCGATGAGGTATTCCATGGAGAGGTAGTAGACCCGCTTCACCTGTTCCTGGTTGAACAGGCGCTTGGTGTACATGCGCTGCTCGATGATGCGTTCGCGGGCGGCGTAGGACACGGCCTGCAGCCAGTCGCGGGGGGTGGCGTTGCGCGGATCCTTGCCGACGATGTGGATGAGGGCCTCGCGGATGGAGCGCTTCAGGCCGTCCTTGTCGCACGGCAACGGTTCCAGGTCGTATTCGTGCACCATATCCAGCTTCTTCATCGGTTCCTCCGCGGGAAACCCCGGCCGGTCGATCGGACGGGGAGGGTCGGTGCCCGCCTTCGGGCGGGGAGCCGGAGGGTTCCCGGCCCCGCGGCACGGGGGCCGCCGGGCCGGTTTGCCCCGGATTCGGGCGTTCATTTTTCGGGGTTTGAAGGGTGGAGGCAAGTCTTTCCGTAGCCGGACCCGGGGCGGGGCCCCGGGCGATCCCGGGATGCCGGCGGGGGCGCGGGCGGTCTTCAGTCCTTGTCCGCCGACTCCCGGGCCATGGCCCGGTGGCCGATGTCGGTGCGGTAGTAGATGTCCGGCCAGCAGATGCGCCGGGCCAGGCCATAGGCCTGGTGGCGGGCGTCGGCCACCCCCTCCCCCAGCCCCACGGCGCAGAGCACGCGTCCCCCGGCGGTGACCACGCGGCCGTCCTCCAGGGCCGTGCCGGCGTGGAAGACCCGGGCGTCCTCCCCGGTGGGCTCCTCCAGGCCCAGGATCGGGTCCCCCTTTCGGTAGTCACCGGGGTAGCCGCCTGCGGCCAGCACCACCCCCAGGGCCGCCCGTGGGTCCCAGCGGGCCTCCACCCGGTCCAGGTGCCCGTCCACGGCGGCCTGCAGCAGGTCCACCAGGTCGGACTGCAGGCGCATGAGGATGGGCTGGGCCTCCGGGTCGCCCATGCGGCAGTTGAACTCCAGCACCCGGGGCGTCCCCGCGGCATCGATCATCAGGCCGGCGTAGAGGAAGCCCGTATAGGGATGGCCCTCTTCGGCCATGCCCCGCACCACGGGGCGGATCACCTCGTCCAGGATCCGCTGGTGGATGGCGGGGGTCACCACCGGCGCGGGGGAGTAGGCCCCCATGCCGCCGGTGTTGGGGCCCCGGTCGCCATCGTCCCGGGCCTTGTGGTCCTGGGAGGTGGCCATGGGCAGGATATGCTCGCCGTCCACCATGCAGATGAAGCTGGCCTCCTCCCCCTGCAGGAATTCCTCGATCACCACCCGGTGGCCCGCCTCGCCGAAGGCGTTGCCCGCCAGCATGTCCCGCACCGCCGCCTCGGCCTCCTCCCGGGTCTGGGCCAGGATCACCCCCTTGCCCGCCGCCAGGCCGTCGGCCTTGACCACGATGGGGGCCCCCTGACGGCGCACGTAGGCCAGGGCCTCGTCCAGGTCGGTGAAGCTGCCGTAGGCGGCGGTGGGGATGCGGTGCCGGGCCAGGAAGTCCTTGGAGAAGGCCTTGGAGCCCTCCAGGCGGGCGGCGTCCCGGGTGGGGCCGAAGATGGCCAGCCCCCGGGCCCGGAAGGCGTCCACCACCCCGGCCACCAGGGGGGCCTCCGGGCCCACCACGGTGAGATCCACCCCCCGCTCTTCGGCGAAGGCCGCCAGGGCCTCCACGTCCGTGGCCGGGATGGCCACGTTCCCGCAACCGGGTTCGGTGTCGGTGCCGGCGTTGCCCGGGGCGACGAAGACCTGCTTCACCCGGGGCGACTGCGCCGCCTTCCAGGCCAGGGCGTGCTCGCGGCCGCCGTTGCCGATGATCAGGAGCTGCATGGGCTGACCTCTCGTCTGGGGGTGCGCGCCGGTGGACGGGGTGCGCGTCAGTGCCGGAAATGGCGCATGCCGGTGAACACCATGGCCATGTCATGCTCGTCGGCGGCGGCGATGACCTCCTCGTCGCGCATGGAGCCGCCGGGCTGGATGACGGCGGTGATGCCGGCGTCGGAGGCGGCGTCGATGCCGTCCCGGAAGGGGAAGAAGGCGTCCGAGGCCATCACTGAACCGGCCACCGGCAGGTTCTCGTCCGCCGCCTTGATGCCGGCGATGCGGGCGGAGTAGACCCGGCTCATCTGTCCGGCCCCCACGCCGATGGTCTGCCCGCCCCGGGCGTAGACGATGGCGTTGGACTTGACGAACTTGGCCACGCGCCAGGCGAAGAGCAGGTCCGCCTGCTCCTGGGGGGTGGGCTGGCGCCGGGTGACGCATTTCAGGTCATCCGCGGTGATGCGGCCCAGGTCCCGGTCCTGCACCAGCAGGCCGCCGTTGACCCGCTTGTAGTCCCAGCCCGGTACGGGGTCCACGTCCCATTCCCCGCATTCCAGCAGGCGCACGTTGGGCTTGTCCGCCAGGGCCTGGACGGCCCCGGGTTCCACCCGGGGGGCGATGATCACCTCCACGAACTGGCGGGCGAGGATCGCCCGGGCCGTGGCCTCGTCCAGGGGGCCGTTGAAGGCGATGATGCCGCCGAAGGCGGAGGTGGGATCGGTCTGGAAGGCCTTGTCGTAGGCGGCCAGGAGGTCCGGGGCCACCGCCACGCCGCAGGGGTTGGCGTGCTTGACGATGACGCAGGCCGGTTCCACGAATTGCTTGACGCATTCCAGGGCGGCGTCGGTGTCGGCGATGTTGTTGAAGGACAGGGCCTTGCCCTGGATCGGGCGGGCCGAGGCCACGCCCGCCCCGGCCGGCGCGTGCTCCTTGTAGAAGGTGGCCTGCTGGTGGGGGTTCTCGCCGTAGCGCAGCTCCAGGGCCTTCTCGAACTGCAGCGAGAGGGTCTGCGGGAAGGCCGCCTGGGTGTCCTCGCGGGGGGTCGTGAGGTAGTTGGCGATGGCGCCGTCGTAGCGGGCGGTGTGGGCATAGGCCTTGGCCGCCAGCCGGAACCGCAGGTCGGGGGCCGTGGCGCCGTCCCCGCTGCCCATGGCCTCCAGGACGCGGTCATAGTCGGCCGGATCCACCACCACGGTCACGGCGGCATGGTTCTTGGCCGCCGCCCGCACCATGGCCGGCCCGCCGATGTCGATGTTCTCGATGGCCTCCTCCAGGGTGCAGCCCGGGCGTGCCACCGTGGCCTCGAAGGGGTAGAGGTTCACCACCACCAGGTCGATGGGGGGGATGCCGTGGGCCTCCATGGCCGCGTCATCCGTGCCGCGCCGGCCCAGGATGCCCCCGTGGATCTTGGGGTGCAGGGTCTTGACGCGCCCGGCCATCATCTCCGGGAAACCGGTGTGCTCGGAGACCTCGGTCACCTCCACCCCGGCCTCGGCCAGCATGCGGGCGGTGCCGCCGGTGGAGAGGATCTCCACACCACGTTTGGACAGGGCCTGGGCGAAGGGGAGCAGCCCGGTCTTGTCCGAGACGCTGAGGAGGGCGCGGGTGATGGGGCGGGATTCGGCTGGCGTCATCGTCTCTCGAGGGTCCAAAGGCGGTGAAAAGCCCAATAGTATACCGTCATCGGCCCAGTGGGCGGTAGGAAGGTGCGGGGGCGGGGCAGCGGCCAAAAAAAAGCGCGGCTTGAGGGGCCGCGCCAAAACCACCAAAGGAGGATGGAGGAGTATACCGATCCGGGGCTCGAGGCCCGGAAACGGTATGGGCGTTACTATCCTATGCTGCACTGCACATGTCAACCCCGCCCGTGACTTACGTCGTCTCGCGGCGATGGGCGGGCGGGTGCGCGGGATGATTGGTGCGCTGCGGCAAGGGTCGTGTGGGGTTCAGATGCGCAGCCGTTCCACCACCCGCCCGTTGACCAGGTGCTCCTGGATGATCTCCTCCAGGTCGTGTTCGTCGGCGAAGGTGTACCAGACCCCCTCGGGGTAGACCACCGCCACCGGTCCCTCGCTGCAGCGGTCCAGGCAGCCGGCGGCGTTGACGCGCACCCCGCCGGGGCCTCCCAGCCCCAGGGTCCTGACCCGTTCCTTGACGTAGGTGCGCAGGGTGCTGGCGCCGAAGTCCTCGCAGCAGTTACCGTCCTCCCGACGATTGGTGCAGATGAACAGGTGTCGCTGGTAGTAACTCATGGCCTCGATCGCGGATGCGGGTTCATTCCCACAGATCGTAGACCAGGTTCACGGCCGTGATGGTGTCGGTGTGCTCCCGGTCCGCCGGGACCTCGGTGTTGTGCCTCACGCTGAAGGACAGGCGGGTGGATAAGCGGTCGTTGATGCGCAGCCGCAGGGCGCTCACGGACTCGATCTCCGTGTTGTCCTCGCCGCTTTGCATCAGCAGGTCCTCCGTGAAGTGGGCCGTTTCGCTGATCTCGAAGGCCAGGGTCCCGGCGCCGCGCAGGATCATCTCCTCCTCGGCGGGGAGGTCCTCCAGTTTGTCCTGGCGAAGACCGGCGCCGCCCTCCAGGCTCATCTTCAGTCGGGGCGTGTCCAGCACCTGGCGGCCGTAGCCGGCGGAGAGGGCGCGCTGGTAGTCATAGCCGCTGAAGCGGTCCTTCTCCGCCCGCAGGGCCGCGAAGAGGTAGGCGAGTTCGGAGAGGCGGCGGTCCGACTGGAAGCTGCCCAGGTAGCGTTCCTCGGTGGTCTCGTCCTCCTCCGAGCCGGTATGGGCCTCCAGCTGGAGGGTATGGCGCCAGCGGTCCGTCTGGTGGCGCAGCCGGGCGCGGGTGTTGAGGTTCTCCGATTCCGTGTTGCCGGTGTTCAGGGTGGCCCCCAGTGCCGCGTCGCCGCTCCAGCCGGTGTGCCCGGACCATTCCTGCGCCGTCAGGGGCGGGGCCAACAGCACGATGCCCAGGCCGAGGCTGATACAATGGACTGGAAGGATCCGTTTCAGGGACATGCTCTTCCCTCAGGGATGTGAATGAGAGCTCAGACCCTAACAGACCCGGGGCCCGATCCCGAACGGGGGGTGCCCCTGCGCGAGGCCGTGCGTGCCATGAAGCCATGCCCCGAGAACCGAGACCCGCGTGAGGTGCTCCAGGACACCGACCTGTGTGTCAAATGCGGGTTGTGCCTGCCCCATTGCCCCACCTACCGGGCCACCCGGGACGAGGGGGATTCCCCCCGGGGTCGCATCACCCTCATGCAGGGCCTCATGGCTGGGCACCTGA
>JBKGXY010000098.1:0-8271 GCA_046546415.1 Ectothiorhodospira sp. | reverse complement strand
CACCCCCGCCATCGACGCCGCCATTCCCTCCGATCCTGCCCGGGGGGTGGCCACCGGTCCGAAGCTGCGGATCGCCCTTGTGACCGAGACCTTCCCCCCCGAGATCAACGGGGTGGCCCACACCCTGCATCAGATGGTGAAGAGCATGCTGGAGCGGGGGCATCGGGTCCACCTGATCCGCCCCCGTCAGCACCGGTCCGACCGGGGCACCCTGACCCCCCATGACCGGCTGGTGGAGCAGCTCACCCCGGGTCTGCCCGTGCCGGGTTACAAGGGGCTGCACATGGGCCTGCCCGCAGGGCGGTCCATCCGTGCCGCCTGGGGACGCGAGCGGCCGGACGTGATCTATCTGGCCACCGAGGGCCCCCTGGGGCGTTCCGCATTGTCGGCGGCGCGGTCTTTGGGCATCCCCGTGATCAGTGGCTTTCACACCAACTTCCACAGCTACAGCCGCTATTACGGGATCGGATTCCTAGAGCCCCTGATCGGCGGCTATCTGCGCCGTTTCCACAAGCGCACCCACTGCACCCTGGTGCCCACCACGGCCCTGCGGGAGGAACTGGCGCAGAAGGACTTCGGAACCTGCCGTGTCCTCGCCCGCGGCGTGGACACCACGCTCTTCTCCCCCACGCGCCGGGATCCGCAACTGCGCCGGGAATGGGGCCTGGAGGCGGATGACATCGCCGTGATCTACGTGGGACGGCTGGCGGCGGAGAAGAACCTCCAGCTGGCCGTGGACGCCTTTCGTGCCATGCAGGCGCGGGACCCGCGGGCACGCTTCATCCTCGTGGGGGACGGCCCGGAGGCGCCCCGTCTGCGCCGGGAGCACCCGGATCTGATCCTGGCGGGGGTGCACACCGGCGAGGCCCTGGCCCGCCATTACGCAAGCGGCGACGTCTTCCTGTTTCCCTCCACCTCGGACACCTTCGGGAACGTGGTCCTGGAGGCCATGGCCTCGGGGCTGGTGGTGGTGTCCTTCAACTATGCGGCGGCCCGCGAGAACCTGCGCCACGGGGAGAGCGGTGTCCTGGCCCCCTTCGGGGATCACGACCGTTTCGTACAGGAGGCCGTTGCACTGGTGGACCGCAACGAGGAGATCCCCCGCCTGGGGACCCGTGCCCGCACGGCCGCCGAGGCGGTGGACTGGACGTGTGAGCACGACCGGCTGGAAGCCCTCTTTCAGGAATATGCCCGGGAGGACGCGCCATGAGCATGAGAATGATGCACCGAATCAGCGAAGCGGAACTGCCCCTCTGTCTCGCCTTCAACCGGATCAGTCACCGCTGGCTCGTCAACCGTCTCTTTGCGGCGGTGAGCCGTCTGGGGAACGGGGTCTTCTGGTACGTGCTGATGGGGGTGCTGCCCCTGCTGTACGGGATGCCGGGTGCGCGGGCGAGCCTGCACATGGCCCTGGTGGGGCTGCTCTGCCTGCCGCTGTACAAGGGGCTCAAGCAGGTCACCCTGCGGGACCGACCCTATACCCGGGACACGGCGATCCTGCAGAACGTGCCGCCCCTGGACCGATTCAGCTTCCCCTCGGGTCATACCATGCACGCCGTGGCCTTCACGTTGGTCCTGATGGCCTATCTGCCGGCCTGGGGCTGGGCGGTGGCCCCCTTTACCCTCCTGGTGGCCCTGTCCCGGCTGGTACTGGGTCTGCACTATCCCAGCGACGTGCTGGTCGGGGCCGGCATCGGGGCGGCGGTGGCCCTGGGCAGCCTGGCCCTGGCCGGCACCGGGATGGCCTGATCCCCTGCGTACCACCCGCCCTTGTCCGCCCCCTTGCGGTACCATAGGCTCTGGATGTCTCCCCAACGCCGCCCGTCCTGACTTCATCATCGTATGTCGGGCGGGCGCGCCGCCACCCTGGCCCCGGCGGCACACTCGGGGAGGGAAGACGACTTCGGTGCACGGGAGGGAAGGCATGGAGATCTATGTGACCAAGTGGGCGCTGACCCGGGGGGTGTTTCGCGTGGACGCGGAACCGGCGCCGGGGGATGGACACACCATGTGCTTCCGTCTGGTCTATGACGAGATGGGCAGTGTCTTCAGCCTGCCCATGTATGCCCATGCCGGTGAATGGTTCACCGACGAAGAGGCGGCCCTGGCCCGGGCGGAGGCGATGCGCCAGCGGGAGATCCGTCGCCTGCAGGAAGAGTTGCGGGTGATCCGGACGATGGAGATCGAGGTGGTGCACGCCAAGATGACCCAGTTCGACGGCCACAGCCAGGCCCAGGTCCGCGATGAGCTGCTGAACGCCTAGACGGGCCCCCGGGACGGCGGATCCCGGTCCGGATCGATGCGGTCGCGGACGGGTTCGATGCGGTCCCGGCCGCTATACTTTGCCCGGTAGAGGGCGTCGTCGGCGCACAGGTACAGCCGGTCGAAGGGGACCCCGGGGATGGCCACCGCCACCCCCATGGAGGCGGTGATGCGCAGCCCCGGGGCCTCGGGCCGCCGGATGGCCCGAATCCCTTCCGCGAGGCGTTGTGCCATTTCCAGTGGCCGTTGTTCCGGGTTTCCGTCCAGGATCAGTGCGAATTCCTCCCCACCCAGGCGTCCGCAATGGCCCTCCCCGGGGCATACCTGTTCCATGCCCCGGGCCACGTCCACCAGCACACGATCCCCCACGGGATGACCGTAGCGGTCGTTGATCTGCTTGAACAGGTCCAGGTCCACCAGGATCAGGCCCAGGGGGTGCCGATGCAGCATCGTCTCCGCCTCCTGGATGAGGGTCTCCCGGTTGAGCAGTCCGGTGAGGCCGTCGTGGCGGTTCCTGTAGGCCAGGGTCTCGGTGAGCTCCCGCAACCGGTGGTTGGCGCGGCTGAGTTCCCGTTCCGTGCGGTCGGCATGCTTGATGAGTCGTTCCATGTCCCGCACCAGGCGGTCGTAGGCATCGGTCAGGGTGCTCAGGGTCTCGCGGTGCTCGGCGGGATCGTGGCTCCCCAGGGCGGTCCGTGCCCGGGCCAGGACGGCCTTCTCGGTGGCGAACAGGTCGGGTGCGTTCATGGTGGGCACGGGGCCGGGATCAGGCGGGCTGGGTGGGGATGATGCGGAACTCGATGTCCGGGAAGTCCTCGGCCAGTTCCTGGCCGAATTCCAGGATGGTGTCGTCCTCCACGTCATGCACCCATTCCAGCAGGACGTGGTTGCCGGCGGTGAGGGCCAGGTTGAGGGATTCCATCAGGTTGAAGAGCATCTTGGTGCTTGAACTATTGAAGTACTTCAGCTCGATGGTCACGCGGACCTGCGTATCCTTCAGACCCTGGAGGAAGGTGTGGGTGCGCTGCAGGATGTCATGGTAGAAGTGGACCGCGCTTTCGGGATAGGACTCGCCCCGCAGACTCAGGTGGCATGCCTCGAAATTGAAGTCCACCTCGGGGGTGTCTGCGGTTGCGGGGATGTAGAGTCGATCGTCCATTGGGGCATCTCCTGGCACGGTCAGAGGGTGGCTTTGAGGGTGAGGAGCGGGGTGCCTTCGCTGCCCTGTTCCAGGCTGAAGTCGATGCCGTCCTGGCTGTCCCGGGCGATGGTGAGCAGGCCCAGGCCCGCCCCCTTGCTGGTCTCGTCCGGTTTGCCTTCGCGCATCTGCCGGCGGTAGGCTTGGCGGATCTCCTCCCGGGACATCTGTCGCAGCTTTTCAAGTTCCTCCCGCAGGCGATCCGCCCAGTCCGCCGTGATCGGGTTCCGGCAGATGATGTGATACCGGGTGTCATCCTGGCAGATACACACCGACCCGCCGCGGATCTCCGCCCCCGGGTCGCGGGCATGGGGCAGCTGATCGCTGGAGTAGTGAACGATGTTCTGGGCCATCTCCACGAAGATGGAGAACAGCCGGCGTCGCACGCCGCCGGGGGCCTCGGCACTCTCCAGCCGGGCGCGCACGGCGTCGCCCATGGCATTGATGATGTTCTGGGAGAAGTAGCCCACGTAGTAGAAGACCAGCTCGCCGTTTTCCAGGACGCAGCACTGATCATTGGCACAGATGCACAGATCACGGTTCATGTCATACGGTCCTGTTGCCCTTGAAGTAGGGGAAGCTCGAGCCCGATGAGCGTGATGTCATCCCGTGTGGGTTCCGGGCCCTGGTAGGTGGAGAAGGTTTCGCAGAAGGCCTGTTCCTGCGCTTCCATGTCCAGGTGCCGCGTCTCCCGTAGGCATTGTCCCAGTCGTTTCTTGCCGAAGGCGATGCGCTTTTCACCGCCGATCTGGTCGATCACCCCGTCGCTGGCCAGATAGAGGCGTTCCCCGGGGAGGCAGGGCTGACGGTGATTCCGCCACCGGGTGTCCAGGGGGGTATCCCGGTATCCCACGCCGTGGCGGTCTCCGCGGAGGTATTCGGCCGGACCCTCGGATGCCGGCGGGATGCGCAGCAGCGGCAGGCGGGCCCCGGCGAAGGTCCAGTGGCCCGCCCGCGGGCTGACCCGCATCAGAACACCGTCCAGCCCGTCGTCGGAATCGAATCCGGGGATCGCCCCGTTCCCGGAGCCGTGATGCTGGTCCAGGGTGTGTTTGATGCCCTGATTCATGGCCGCCAGCAGGGCTGCCGGATCGTCATGGCCGTGCTCCACCAGGGCACGCTCCAGGGCTGCCTGGGCGATGAGGGTCATGAAGGCCCCGGGTACGCCATGTCCCGTGCAGTCCACCAGGGCGGCCAGGAAACCGTCCTCCAGTGGGACGAAATGGAATAAATCCCCGCCCACCAGGTCCCGGGGGCGCCATATGATCCAGTGATGCCCGGGCAGGGGTTGTTTCATGGCCTGGCGGCTGGGTTTGAGCAGGGCGGTCTGGATGAGGCTGGCGTAGTGGATACTCTCCATGAGCTGGTGATGCTGGCGGGCCTGCAGCTCGGTCATGGCCTCCATCAGGTCCAGGGTCTGGCCCACCCCGGCGTAGACGCCGTGCTCCACCAGGATGAAGCCGTCGGCGAAGACCTTTTCCCCCATGCGCACCGCCATGGCGGTGAGCTCCCGGATGGAGGTGGACACCTCCGCCACCAGGGGATTCTTGTCCATGAAGGCGATGCAGCTCCGCCGGTTGTACAGCTCCGGGTAGAAGGGCTTGGCCATCATGTTGTGGAAGAGACTTCGGTTGATCAGGCCCATGGGGCGTTGGCCATGGATCACAGGAAGGTTCTGCAGCCATCGGTGCCGGCTGAAGATCTCCGCCACCTGCTCGTTGGTGTGCTCCGGAGTGACCGCTTCCACTGCCATCAGCAGGTCCCCGGCGAACTGACGGTCGATGACGCTGGGAGAGGAGGGGGCCTGGATCGTTTCGCCGGTGGTGGTGGAGGTCATGGGCAGGCTGCCTTGAAGATGCCGCGGATCGGTTCTTTTCGCGCCGTTGCGTTGGGGCGATGTCGCAGGATCCTACAGGGGCGCCATGACGGTTTATTGATGGAAATGTGACAAGCTTCTCACCCCGGGTTGGCCGTGAGCCACCAGGCCAGGGCCCCGGCGGCCACCGCCAGCGCCATGGGCAGGCCCACGCGGATCCCCAGACGCAGGCCGCCGATGCCCAGGGAGAGACCGGCCTTTACCAGGGTGTTGGAGAAGGCGGCGATGAGGATGGCCAGGGTGGCCGCCGGCAGGCCCAGGCCGTCCCGGGTCATGTCCGCCACCGAGAGGGTGATGGCATCCACGTCCGCCAGGCCCGAGGCCAGGGAGAGGAGATAGAGCCCCGCGTCGCCGAAGGACTCCGAGAGCCCCCGGGAGAGGAGCACGATGGCGGCCAGGAGGGCCGCGAAGATCAATGCCGGCCGCAACTCGAAGGGGTTGTGCAGGGTGGCGTGGCCGGTGGAGGATACGGCCTTGCGATCCCGCCAGAGCAGGACGGCCCCCAGGTAGACCACGGTCATCATCACGATCACGGGGATCAGCAGTTGCCGTCCCAGTCCGTCGTTGAGCACCCAGGTGACGGCCAGCATGCGCGGGAACATGGTGGCCCCGGCCACCAGGATCCCGGCGGCCAGGACCCCCGCACCGGCGGGGTTGCGGCGCGCGATGCGGGCGAAGTTCACGGTGACGGCGGTGGAGGAGGCGAGACCGCCCAGCAGCCCCGTGGCCAGGATGCCCCGGCGCTCCCCGACGATGCGCATGGCAAAGTAGCCGACGAAGGAGATCCCCGCGATGAGCACCACCATCCACCAGATGCGGTGGGGGTTGAGGGCCTCCCAGGGGCCGTAGCCCTGGTTGGGGAGCAGGGGCAGGATCACCACGGAGATGAGGAGCATCTTGAAGGTGGCGTAGAGCTCCCGTTCCTCCAGACGCCGTACCCAGGCGTGCAGCACCGGCTTGACTCCCAGGAGGATGGTGGTGACCACTGCGCTGGCAGCGGCCAGACGGGGCATCCCCAGGGTGGCCATGGCCCCGAAGCAGTAGGTCAGCAGGCTGGCCACCACCCCCGTGATCCCCATGTCCCGGTCCTGGCGCTGGCTGAGGACATGGGCGGCGATGAGCACCGCCGCCAGGGTGGCCAGAGGGATGACCAGCAGGAGGGGCCCGTGGGCCGGGGTGAGAAGCCCGGCGACACCGCCCAGCAGGCCGATGAGGGCGAAGGTGCGGATCCCCGCCACGCGCTGCCCTTCCTCCTGGTGCCGTTCCTTCCAGCCCCGTTCTAGGCCGCTGAGCAGTCCGAGGGCCAGGGCAAGGACAAGCATGTAGAACTGGGAAGCGTCGTCCATGGTGAGCCTTGGATCCTGGGCCGGAGGGCTTGGGTGGGGTGGCCGGGGGGGTTAGTCCCCCGCCAGCCTCAGGGCGCGCAGCCGGGAGGTCTTCTTGTGCTGGTGGGCCTGCATGCGCACCAGTATATCGTTGAGGGTGGTGACCGCGTCCAGGATGTAGGGACCCTTGTTGAGCATGACGCATTCGGCACGCCCGGCCATGGCGGCGTCGGTGAGTTCCGGGCGGGAGATGCCCCCGCTCTTGGCCAGGGTCTCCAGCACCTGGGTGGCCCAGATGACGGGGACATGGGCCGCCTCGCACACCCACAGGATCTCCTCCTGGATCTCCGCCAGGCGCTCGCCGCCGATCTCCACCGCCAGGTCGCCCCGGGCGATCATCACCCCCAGGCGATGGCGCCCCAGGGTAGGCAGGATGATCTCCGGGAGGTGCTCCACGGCGCGGCGGGTCTCGATCTTGGCCACGATCCCCAATCCATCCCCGCCGCGCTGGGCCAGGGCCTCCATCAGGGTGGCCATGTCCTCCCGCGATTCCACGAAGGAAAAGCCCACCAGATCGGCATGGACCGCCACGAAGTCCAGGTTCTCCAGGTCCTGCCGGCTCAGGGGCGGCAGGTTCAGGTCGGCACCGGGGAAGTTGATGCCCTTGTCGGCCCGCAGGCGGTTCCCCTGGGGGCGGCAATGGATGATGCGCAGAGTGACCCCGTCCGTGTCCAGGGTCTCCACCTCGGCGCCGATCCTGCCGTCGTCGATCCACACCGCCTGTCCGGGCATCAGGTGATCCAGTGCCTCCGGGGCGGAGCAGCCGATGTGGGCGGGTTCCGTTACATGGCCGCTGTCGTCCGTCTGGGCCGGGCATCCGGGCAGGGGGGTGCGGGTGAGCCGCAGCAGGGCCCCCTTGTGCAGACGGATGTTCACCGGCTCCCGGGTGAGCCATCCCAGGCGGAAGGTCTGCAGGGACTGCCAGGCCCCATCCTCCCCGCGGCGCTCGTGGGTGAATTCCGTCTCGTCGGTGATATAGGCCCCCTGGTCCAGGGTGAGTTGCCAGCCCCCGCCGGGCAGGGCCTCCACCACCCACAATTTGCGCCGCTTGCCCCGGGTGTCGCGGCAGCGCAGGCGGTCTCCGGTGGCGAAGCGCTCCAGGACAGCGGAGGGTGCGGTGAAACGATGGGCGGTGATCCCCAGGCCCTGTCCCTGAGGGCCGTCCTCGGGCACCAGGGTGATGCCGGCGGCTTCGGTGACCCGGCCCAGCAGGTTGCGCTGCGGCTTGAGATGGGCCACCGCGGGCCGCAGTGCCAGGGGGCCGGTGCGCAGCTTGTGGCCCGCCAGGTCCATGAGCAGGGTGCAGCGCCGCCCCACCCGTGCCTCCGCGCGCCGCAGATGGGCGATCATGGCGGCCCACTGCTCGGGGCCGTCGTGGGCGCAGTTGATGCGGGCGCAGTTCATGCCCCGTTCCATGAGGGACTGGATCAATGCCCCGTTGACCGCCGCCTCGCTGGGCAGGGTGACCATGATGCGCACGTTCCGGGGGGCACTGGAGGAACCGAACAGGCGATCGGCGTTTTCGGCCAGGGTGCGTTCCCCGGTCGCGA